>JAYVQC010000016.1:0-39444 GCA_043757045.1 Akkermansia sp.
GTTCAGATGGCGGCGCTCTGCCGAGACGCCGCTACGCGGAGCCGTCGCGCCCTCACGCTGATCGAGATGATGGTCTCCATGACGCTGCTCGCCGTGATCATGATCGGCCTGCTCGCCATGTTCACGCACGCGCAGAAGTCGCTGCACATCGCGGCCACGCAGACGGATGTTTTTGAAAACGCGCGCGGAGCCATCCAGTTGTTAAGTCGCGATCTTTCGGAGATGACGGCTTACGAAGATACCAATGTTCAGAGTGCCTTCCTCCTGTCCCAACCCAGCCCTGGCGGCACGCTGCCCTTGCCCAGCGGGGGCAGCCAAGACATGGACATGAATCAGGCATTTTGGCTCACGCGCGCGAACGATGGATGGCAGGGGATCGGCTACTATGTCGCGGAGGATTCGGTCGGACGCGCCAATCTCGGCGTTGGCACCCTCTACCGCTTTTCCCAGTCGGCTAACCACGCAAGAGTGCCGGCGCTGCAAGGCTATTTCAATGATCTGGCACTGACTAATCAGCGGGTGAGCGACGGCGTCGTTCATTTCTCGATGCGTGCGGCCTATGTCACAAATACAGGTTCCGTTCTCAATCCAGTCATTAATTTTGCGGTGTCCGACACGATCACATTTCCGCAAATTATCACCGAGGTTTTGTCGAACCAGAACAACATCATTGTTACAGAGCTTCCGGCCTACGTTGACGTGGAGCTGGGCATTCTCGAACCGTCCACATTGAAGCAGTTTCAATCCATCGCCGACGTTAGCCTAGCGTCCGCTCAAATCTTTCTGATCAATCACGTCGGCAAGATTCATTTCTTCCGCGAGCGCGTGCCGATTCGCAATTTCATCAACCCGTACCGAGCCAATGAAGTGCCGTAAGACAGAAACCACCGGTTCGAGTTCACGCTACAGCGTGTTCGGGGACAAGCTGAAGCTGGGACTCCAGCGGCAGCGCGGCGTGGCGCTCGTGCTCACGCTCATCATGCTGGCGGTCATCACCGTCATCACCGTCATCTTCCTCGCCACGGCGCGGCGGAACCGGGCCTCGACCACGGTGCGGATTGACCAGACCACGGCGGAGATCGCCGCCGAGACGGCCTACCAGCACGCGACCGGCAAAATCATCGAGCGCATCCTGAACGACCGCGATCTGCTTTCGTTCGACTTCTTCGTCTCGCGTCCGTTGGGGGGGTATGGCTTCATAACCAACAATGGCATAGCGCATCCGGCGGAACGCGACGCCATTCCCATTGTTTTAAACGATTCAAACACGGTGGGGACGTTCTTTGACCTGAACCGCACGCGCTACTTTGACGATCCCGGCAATCCCAACAACCGCCCGTACGGCGATCCGATCTGGCTCGGCATCCTGGACCGCCCGTGGTTTCCGCACTCCAAGACGAACCGTTTCCTTGGCCGCATGGCGTATCTCGTGCAGCCGGTGGGCAAGGTGCTGGACCTGAACACGATTCACCACGACACGGCTCCGGCTGGCTCCAATCCCAGCTTTGGCTACATGCGCAACCAGGGCTTTGGTCCGTGGGAACTGAACTTCGCCGCCTTCCTGCACGAGTTTAATCCCGGCTTCTGGGACTACAGCTACACGAGCGTGAGCGGGCGTCCGAACACCGCGGGCCGCGCCTTCGAAGACGCGCTCTCCATCGTCCGCTACCGCGAGGGCTGGCCGGCAAATGCGCTGTCCGTGCCGGTGTCGCAGAGTTTTTCCCAGGTGTACCTCGACGCGGCCCTGAACAATTTCCCCGCGTCTTCCGTGGACGTGTATTCCGACGGCAACCTCGGCTACCCCGTCGGCCTCGACATCTCGGTGCCGGACGATGACACAAAGAACAAGACCGCCCGCTGGCCCGGTGCGGACACCACGAACCATTTCTTCCACGTTCAGGAATTGTTTGATCGCGCGGACGTGGGCGGAAGCAACGGCCGGTCGAACAAGGTGACGTATGGATTCTACGAGGGCCTGAGCAACACGCTGGCCGCTGATGGCACCGCCTACTACCGAATGCTGGCCCAACTCGGCACGGACACCGGCAGCGACGTGGAAAGCCGCATCAATCTGAACTTTGCCGACCAGCATGCGCGGATTCCGAACAGCAGTTACTCCGCGACGAACTTCGTGACGTGGAATTCCACGCCCGCTCTGGCCGTGGCCTTCTTCACGAACGTGGCGCAGCGCATTTTTCTCACGCAATCGAATGACTTCAACGCGCTGGGGAGCAATCAACTGGCGCTCCGTTCCATCTTGGAAATCCCGGTGTATCCTACGAACCGTTATTCGAGTGCCGTCCACCGTATTTTGCAGGAGGCGGCGAATATTTATGCCGCCACAAGCACCAATCCTTACCCGCCGGTCTTTCGTCCAGTCTTCGGTTCCGGGGCGTTGCCGGGCGTGGTCTATGTCACGGGGTACGTCCTGGATGGTCGTGTGAACTCTTTGAATGCGTGGTTCGCGGCCAACACGAACAACATCCCGGCGGTGGTGGGTGCGAAGAAGGGGCTGCCAAACTTCAACGAGTTCACGCTACGCACGACGTTTTTGACCACGCGCAAGGTGCAGGTGGAGCGGGATTCGCCGCCGGCCGTGGGCGTTTTGCCCAGCAAGACCAACTTGATGTACATCCTCGGCATCTCGAACTCGTTCTGGGCGGAGTCGTGGAATTCGTATGTGGCGCAGTACCCGCGTCCGGTGACGGTGGAGGTGCATGATTTCGCCACCACGATTTTGTACAATGACCTGGGCTACCAGTACACGAACACCTTTGCCTTCGGCCGCACCAACATCATCACACCCGGCTCTTGGCGGGGGCGGGGCGACACGAATTCTTTCCGGCTCACGTTGAATCAAAGTCATGAGTTTCTGACCAACAGCGTCTATCGCTTTGCAGGGAATTTCTTCACCAACGTCGCGGCCAATGCTTATGAGCGTTCCCCGGGGTTCCCGGTGCCGTACTGGATTCTCAACATGTCCAACCGGGTGGAATACCGGATGTATGATGGAACCAACCTGCTGGATGTCGTGCTCTTGAGCGACGCCTATGACGTGAACCTCAACCAGGAGCTTTACAGCCGAAGCCCATACGAGGGGCTGGGAGTGAACTCCACTCCGCTGCTGGAAATTTGGAACACGAACCGCACGTACGGCAACGGGCCATTCGACGGGTTGAACTGGCAGTTTGCCATCTCGCTCGGAGACATCTCGGCCATTCTCCCGGATAACGAGTGGAGTGATTTTTCCGTCACGGTTGGCGACAAGCAGTTGGCGATGGAAAAGTTCAAGGCCTGGTGCGGCCTGTCCTCCACGGCCAACTTGGGGTCGAACTACACCACGCCGATGCAGGCCCCTTTCAATCCGGCGGCCAAAATCGCCGTGACGCATTCGTGGCAGGCCAATGATCCGTTGGTGCATTACCACCCGGAGGATTTGCGCGTGGGGTTGTTTCCGACCAACACTCATCGTTACAAGCCGAAGGCCCCAGTGACCACCTACGATCCGGGGACCATCGGCCAGAGAAACACTCCCTACTCTCCCTGGGGTGGTGACATCCAGAACCGGGATGAAGAGGCTTACAATGGCAACTTGTACAACCCTTGGCTGCGCGATCCCGGTGCCTATTCGTCGGACGACTGGAGTTTCCCGTCCGGCCCGCTGGCGACGGTCGGCCTGCTGGGCCGGGTGCATCGCGGCACGCCGTGGCAGACCATTTACTTCAAATCCAGCGTGACGAACCCGGCGACCTGGGCGTTAGAGCGCCCGACGTTTCTCACGCATCCCAGCAACGACTGGAAGCTGCCGGACATGTTCACGACCTCGTTGGATGAGAGAACGTCACGCGGGTTGATGTCCATCAACCAGACTAACATGGAGTCATGGTCGGCGACGTTGAGCGGAGTATTGGTGCTGTCCAACAACGTGGCCGAGCCGATCCGGCCTGAAAAAGACATCATCCGTCCGCTGAACTACACCGAACGCTTTATCGCGCCTTGGGGTGGAACGGATCCGAGGACGAACGGCTTTGCCCAAATCTGGCAAGCCATTCACCGTTTTCAAACCGACACAAATTTGGGACGTCCGCTGCGCAGCGTCGGCGAGTTTTTGCAAAGCGTGCCCGAACTCACCACCAAGTCGCCGTTCCTCGACCTGAGCACGGACGAACATTTGAAGCACGGCGTGGATGACTTCGCCTACGAGCAGATTCCGCAGCAGATTCTGTCTTTGCTGCGCGTGGGGCAGTCGCGCTTCGTGGTCTATGCCTACGGGCAGGCGCTCAAGCCGGAGAGCATTGATCCGGCCTCGGGCGCGGTGCGGAATTATCAAGTGACCGCCGAGTTTGCCACGCGCACGGTGCTGCGGGTGGAGGGCGACCCGCGCCGCCGCGTGCGTGTGGTGGTGGAGAGCTTCAACATTCTGCCGCCGGACTAGGGCTGGAATTAAACCGCTAATAAACGCTGATGCACGCTAATGAAAAACCAACCGGATGGAAGGTAGGACAGGGGACGAGTCCCTTTTCTTATCAGCGTCCATTAGCGTTTATCAGCGGTTTACCAAACTCTGTTTCAGCCAAGTGAAAATCTGTGATTAACTCTGGTATGCGCCTGAATACTCGAACGTCTCTTGGACTGCTCATCGCCCTGGCGATGGCGGTGGCGCTGGTCTGGAAATTCCACCGCGCCCCGCACGCCGATCGCCCCGCGACCGGCGGCACGCCCGCGCCCGCGCCGCTCACGTTGCACGTCACGAACTTCGTTCCGCCGCAGGCCGTGGCGGTGGTCGCGCCCGCGCCGGTCATCCCGAACACGCCCTTCACGGTCATCGCCACGAATTTCCCGAATGCGCCGTTCACGAACGTCTTCGCGCATCGCCTGACGAACAGCGCGCTGCCCTTTGAGCAGATGCTGCGGAGTGATTTCTCGGTGCTGCTCCGCAACGCGCTGCTCGACACGCGGTTGGGCGCTCCCGCCATTCCGGCGCACTTGCGCGCGGCGGGCGATCCGGGTGCCTACATTGTGCAGGCGCGCGGAGTGATCACGGATGAGTTCCGCGCCTTGTTGAAGCGCGCGGGCGCAGAGGTGGTTTCCTACGTGCCGAACAACGCGCTGCTCGTGCGCGCCACGGCGGGCGCGGCGCAGGTCTTGCGCGGCTCGCCGCTCGCGCAGGCGGTGCTGCCGTTCGAGCCATATTACAAACTCGACGCGCGTCTGCTCGCGCTGGCGGTGAACCACGAGCTGTCGCCGCACGGCCTCGTGACCGTGGTCATGTTCCCGAACGAGACGGCGCGCGCGCGGGCGGCGCTGGAAAAGATTGGCGCGGAAGTCGTCGCGGCACCGGAGCCGACAATTTTTGGCGACGTGCTGATCGTGAAAGCCGGCGCGGACCGGCTGGCGGATGTGGCGCAAATTTCCGAGGTGCAGATGGTGGGGGTGAATTACGAGAAGCGGGTCGGCAATGATCTGGCACGCGTCATCGTGCGCGTCTCCACGAACATTCCGCTGACCACGAACGTGCCCATCGTGCGTCCGCCCCAAAGTCATTACCGAACCTTGGCGGGAACATTTCTGACGGGGCAGGGCGTGCTCGTGGGTGTGAACGATTCGGGCGCGGACCTCGGCCATCCTGATTTGACGAACCGGGTCACAGGACTTTCGCCGGACTTCGAGGGCCACGGCACACACGTCATCGGCACCCTGCTCGGTGATGGCACGGCATCGCCGCTCATCGGTAAGGCGGCGCGCGGCTCGCTGACTAACGCCGTGTTTTCCGGCATGGCTCCGGCCGCGCAGGGCTTCATGCAGGACTTTCGGACGCAGGACACGATTCTCCAGCGCAACACCGCGCTGAAAGAAATTCTCATCTCGAACAACAGTTGGGGCCGACCGGGGGACAATGATTACGACATCTATGCGGCGAACTTTGACGCGGCCGTGCGCGACTCGCTGCCGGGCGTGCTGGGCGAGCAGGAAGTGATGTATGTCTTCGCGGCCGGCAACGAGGGCGGAGGCGGTGCGAATGGCTTGAATGGCCTGCCCGGCAGCATCACCTCACCGTCCACGGCCAAGAACGTCATCACCGTGGGCGCGACGGATTTGCCGCGCTTCATCACCAACGCCGTGCGCCGGGCGTGCCAGACCGTGACGAACAACCTGACCAACATAGTCATCGTCTGCGAGACGAACTTTCCGTGGTATGGCATGACCGACACGAACAACCAGGTCTCGCCTTACTCGTCGCGCGGCAATGTGGGCATCGGGACGGAAGGTTTGTATGGCCGCTTCAAGCCCGACGTGGTTGCGCCCGGTTCCATGCTCGTCTCGGCGCGCAGCTCGGACTACGTGGAACCGGACGGCATCACGAACACCTACCCCTACGTCTTCAACGGCCTGACCATTGGCTTCAACCGCACGAATCTTTTCGCCATCAACGTGCCGCGCAACGCCATCAGCGTCACGATTCTCACGGTCACGAACGCCGCCTCGCCCACGAATCTCGCGCTGACGGTCAGCGCGTATTACGATCCCATCGTGCGCATCACCGGCACGAATGGCGTGATCTTGAACGGCTCGTCGTCCCCCGCGCTTATTCCCGGCACGCTCTATTACACCGTCGCGAACCAGGTGCATTCCAATGGCGCGAGCTACGACCTCGTGCTCCTGCTCACGACCACGAACGATGTGGGCGATTACTTCACCGTGCTCAACCAATTGAACGCGCCGCTCAAGCCCAACTACCGCTACGAGGCCGGCACCAGCATGGCCGCGCCGGTCGTCTCGGGAATGCTCGCGCTGGTGCAGGAGTTTTTCACCAGCCAGTTCCCGACTCAGCAGCGGCCCAGTCCCGCGCTGCTCAAGGCGCTGCTCATCAATGGCGCTCGCTCGCTCAGCGCGAATTACAACCTGCACACCGCCGCGCCCATCAACCATCAGGGCTGGGGTCTGGTGAACATGAGCAACACCATTCCCGCCGGTCTCGGCAGCGGCTCGAATGGCCCGCTGCGTTTCTACGACCAGCGCACCACCAACGCGCTGGCCACCGGCGATTCCGAGACCTACACCGTGACCGTCCCGAACGCCGCCAAGTCCGCTCCCCTCCGCATCACCCTGGTCTGGACCGATCCGCCGGGCAATCCGCTCACCGGCATCAAATTGGTCAACGACTTGAACCTGACCGTGCTGGCCGACACCACGAACCGGCTCGCCACGAACCTGACCACGAGCAATTCGCTCTACTGGGTGGGCAACAATTTCCCGCCCGGCAGCGACTTCACCGATCCGTTGATCGCGGCGACCACCGACACGAACCGCACGGCGGTCTCGAACTATGCCGCCGTGGCCGAGTCCGTGCGCGACGTCGTCAACAACGTCGAGAACGTCTTCATCAGTCCGCCGCTCGCCAGCACCTACACCATCGTGGTGAAGGGTCATCGCGTGAACGTGAATGCGGTCAACAGCAACCGGGAGAAGCATGTGCAGGATTACGCCCTCGTCGTCTCCAGCGGCAACGTGGCCTCAAACGCGAATCTCAATCTCGCCCTGACGCCGCCCGCCCCGGCCTATGATCCGGCCGCCCGGCTGACCGTCATGCAACCGGTCATCAACTCCAACAACCCCGTCCAGACGGCGCGCGCCTCGTTGCTCAACCAGCGGGTGGGCGCGAACAACCCGCTCATCGTCAGCACCAACGGCGCGACGAACCAATGGTGCTTCTTCACCTTCAAGAACGTGGACGATTCGACCTTCACGAATGTCGTCATCCTGACCTTCCTCGCCCCGGAACTGTCGCTGCCGCGCAACCGTGAGGCGGACATTGACCTGTATGTGATCCGTGGCGGGGCCTTGCCCAATGCGTTCGATCTGACCAACCTGAATGAGAATGTGATCAGCGCGTGCGTTCGCTCCGTGGGACGCGGCGGCACCGAGTTTGTCTATTTCACCAACGCGCAGGCGGGCGAGGTTTTCTACATCGGCGTGAAGTCGGAGGACCAGCAGGCGGCGAACTTCTCCATCTACGCCGAGTCGCGCAACGGGCCGTTCAGTTCGCGCGGCAGCAATGGCATCGTGGCCAGTTGGTTTGGGCCGCAGGCCATTCCCGACGGCACACCGGACACGCCCGGCGGCACCACGAATCCCATCGTGATCATTGTGGACCCGCGCGATTCCCAGCTCAGCATTTCGCGCGTCTATGTCACGAACGCCACCTACCACGAGGAGGCCGGCGACCTCATCGGTATTCTGAACAAAGTCCAGACGGGCGGTGGCGATGGAGTCACTGGCACCGGCGGTCCCAAGTACACGACGCTCTTCAACCACCGCACCTGGTATGAGTGGGAGAATCCCGCGCCTCCGTTTGGCGTGGTCTATGACGACACGGGCTTGGGGGACCTCGGGGATATCAACACGCCTACGCCCGTGCTCGTGCCGGACGGGCCGGGGCGGCTGATTGATTTCCTCGGCGAGCAGGCCGGGCCGGTCTGGGATTTCACCGTCGTGGATAACGCGCTCTTCCACACCGGCTTCGTGCAGGAAGTCACACTCGTCATCGAGCCGTCGAGCACGAATAACGATCCGAACGTGGTCATTGACCGGCGCATCTGCGTGCCGCCGGGCGGCTGGCGTTACGAGGCGGTGAACATTGATTCCACCATCTTCAACATGGAAATTTGTCTCTCGCAGTTCGAGAGCGCGCCGCTGGCCCTGCCCATTGCCATCTACGTGCGGCAGGGGTCCATCCCGGATTTGGGTGCCTACGATCATCTCTTCAGCACGGCGGATCCGGGCAACTGCTTCAACATCAGCCTGGCCGACAATCCGCCGCTCACGCCGGGCCGCTGGTTCATCGGCTACTACAATCCGAATACGACGGAGCAATGTTTCCACGAGCGGGTGACGCTCTCGCGCCGGAGCATCCCTGCGCCTTATTCCACCTTCTACTCGACGGACACGCCGAAGACGCTGCTCGACGACGCGACGACGAACTCGACCATCTTCATCTCGCAGACGGGGCGCATCGCGGACTTGCGCGTGGGCTTGCGCGTGGCGCATGAGCGCGCGGCGGACCTGGCGTTCCATCTCCGCAGCCCGAATGGCACGCGGGTGCTGCTCTTTGAGAATCGCGGGCGCACGAATGCGGCGGGGATTGGCGGCAGCGCCTCGAATGTGTTCGAAGTGGTCGGGCGCACCTTGATCAATAGTGGATTTGATGATGCCGAGGGCAGCGGGGGCGGAACCCGAACTGGACCCAACATTACTTACAATTTGGGCGAGTTCGTCTCGGGCTGGCGGGTGGACGCCGAGAACATTGAGGTCGTTCACGACACGTACGGAATGCTCACCAACCGTTCCCACACCGGAACCAACGCCATAGATTTGAACGGACTCACCGGGCCGGGAGCTATTTCCACAAACGTCGTCACCGTCTCGAACCAGACTTATCGTTTGAGTTTTGCCTTCTGCAAAAACCCGGGTGGCGGGGCGCAAGAGGCGGCGGTACAAATCCAGTCGGCGGACTTTTTTAATTTCAGCTACGCGCTGGTCAACGACTACACCAACCCGAACTGGCAGACGACCTCGGTGGTTTTCCGGGCCAGTTCGACGAACACGAAAGTTGGCTTCCGGCAGTTGCCGCCCGGCGGCGTGGCCGGCATGTTCATCGACAGCGTGCGACTGGAAGAATACACACTCACCACAAATCTTTTTCTCTACACCACCTTCACCGAGAACACGAACCTCACGACCACGCCGATCAAGTTCGGCCTGTCGCCGTTCACGAACAGCTTCAATCCAAGTTTTGCCCCGCCGCTGGATGACGGCTTCGAGTTCCTCTCAACCTACGTCCAGGTCAACAACATCGCCATCCCCGCTTGGACGCCGCTCTTGAACACGGACATCTCCGGCTGGCGTGTCGAGGACGACGACGTGGATGTGTTGAACAGCAATGACGGCCACGGCCCGGCGTACACCGGCTCGCACTTCCTCGACTTGAATGGTCTCGATCCGGGGAGAATCTCCACCAATGTCACCACCGAGATTGGCTCGGACTACGAGCTGCGCTTCGCCTTCCGCCGGAACAACCATCCCAACGCGCTGCCGCCTGTAGCGGACGTGCGCGTCATCGGTGCATCGTCAGCGGTGCTCACGAACCTGGTCGTCAACCCGTTGATCACGAATGTCTGGTTCCCGACCTCGATGGTTTTCCGCGCGAACAGCACCGTCAGCCGGGTGGAGGCACGCGGTCTCTCGCCCTTGAACGAGAACGGGGTTTTCGTGGACTCCTTCGTGATGCAAAAGTTGAACCTTGATCCCGCGCTTCAGGCTTACTTCCTTCCGGAGGAACCGCTCACGCCGATCTTTGGGCAAAACTCTTTTGGACTCTGGACGCTGGAGGCGTGGGACAGCCGCTTGGGCCCGAACTCCGGCTCGCTCTCGAACGTGCTCTTGAGTTGGAAGCTGGAAATTTCCTACCCCGGCTTCAACCCGCCGTTCATCCTGATCACCAATCCGATCAGCCAGACGGTGACTTCCAGCGTGGCGGGAGATGGCACTGCCTATTTCGCCGTGGACCTGCCGTGCTTTTCCGGCATCGTCACGAACACGCTGCAAAACATCACGGGCGCGGGCGGGCTGGACCTGACCTTCAACCAGTTCACGCTGCCGACCAACGGTCCGACGGACGTGGTGCTGCTCACCGGCGTGACGGGGACGCGGAGCAACGAACTGACCATCGGCTCGCCGCCGCTCATCTCGCTCACGCGTTACTATCTGGCGGTGCGCAACTCCAACCCGGCGAGTCCCTCGAATCAGTTCGTCCTGCGCGTGGATTTCGCCTGCGCCCAGTCCAACACCTTCCCGTTCATCACCACGAACAGCTACTGCACGAACATCGCCGCCGCGCCGTCCACGCATTATTATCGTTACCAAATGCCAGCCAACGTGCTCGGGGTGCGCTTCGAGACCTTCGGGGCCGACGGCAATGTGAACATGGCGGTGCAGGCGAACGGTGTCCCCTCGGGCGGTTCAGGTGTGACCAGCACGCAGCCCGGCCTGGCCAATGAAGCGGTGGTGGTGATGACCAATTTGCCCCCGATGCCGGTGGAGGCCACCACCTGGTACATCGCCATCCGCAACCAGGATGCGACGAACGTGAGCTACTGCCTGAAGATCACCGAGATTTATGACATCCCACGTCTCACGTTGAATGTCGCGAGCAACCAGATCATCCAGCCCAACAGCATCAACTATTACGTGGTGGATGTGGACGGGGATTATTGCGGATTGAATTTCACGGCCACCGGGATGACTAACACGCTGCTGCTCTACATCCGACGCGGGGACCTGCCGAAGGCCATTCCCGGCGGCGGGGATCTCTTCGCGCCCGCGCCGCCTGGGTATGGGCCACGGACGAATGACCTACAGGGTGTCTGGTATCTCGCCGTGGTGAACACGAACTTGGCCTTGCAAAACTATACGGTGGAGGCGTTCACCAACAAAGGACCGTGCCTTGTCTCGCCGGTGGGTCCGGCTATTCAAACCAGCCGCGCCAGCTACTCGGCCACGGGCTTCAAACTCAAGTGGAGCGCCAGCACCAGCGAGCGCTATCAGGTGCAATACACCGACTCGCTCGCGCCGGTGAGCTGGCGGACCATCACCAACGTCATCACCTCGGGCGACGGGAACTTCGAGTTCACCGACCCCGCCGCCACGACGAACGCCCAGCGCTTCTACCGCCTCCGGCGCGTGCCGTGATTTCCGGCGCGCGGGTTTGATTGAGGCTCGTCCTACGTGACGGAGCGCGGCCTTCAGGCCGCTTCACCGCCCGCTGACCGGAAGTGAGGAATCAGGTCCGTACGTGCTTATCCGGTTGGTTGACCAAAGAAGTCCGCGCTGGAGCGCCGAGCATTGCTCGGCCTGATAACACGGCGTTGCCAAACAAGCCGAGCCATGCTCGGCGCTCCTTTGTCAACCAACCGGATATGCAGGGCCCGTTGGCCGAAAGTCATTTCTGGAAGCGGCTGGTTCGGTCGCGCGCGCGTTTCCCCTCACCCCGGCCCTCTCCCCAGAGGAGAGGGAGAACGGCATTCAGTCTTCGTCACTGCTTACGCGTTCGTCGTCACCCGATGCGGGCTTACTTTCTCCCTCTCCCCGAGGGAGAGGGCCGGGGTGAGGGCCGGGGTGAGGGGAACGCGGCGTTCCACCTGGGAAGCGAAATCTGTTTTTGGCCATCACTCCTGGTTCGGCCCGCTGAGATTTCTCACCGCGCAGCTTCTTGAAGGCCGCGTTCCATCACGTTGCTCCGCCGGGTTACTCCAGCGCGCGAAAACTCAATGGCGATCCAGCACGCGCGGGCGGCTGGTTTGACCAAACTTGTCCACGGCACGCACTGAAACCGCATCGGGCGGCGTGGAGTATTCGCGGGAGAAATGTTGGCCCGACAAAATCTCCGTCTGCCACGCGGGACCGCGCTTGGTTTGGAGAATCCAAAAGCGCGCCGTCTCGCCAGCGGCCGCGGACCATTGGAAGCGCACCGCCTCGCCACGACTCACCGCCGCGACGACGGGCTGGCCGGGCGTGTTGCCGGTCCGTGCGGAGGGCGTGAGCGCGAGCTGTTGGTATTCCTCGCGCGCGAGATGCGTGGCCACGCCGCCTTTGTTTTTCATAAGCGCCCCCATGTTCCAATGGACGTGCCCGGCGATGCCGCTCTGCTGGCGCGTGAGGTGGATCTGCCGGACGATTTCCCCGGCGGGCCAGCCTTTGTTCCCGGCGTCGGTCGTCTGGTAATTCGTCGCCGAACCGATGGCGGTGGTGTTGAGTCCGGCGACGATCTGCTTCTGCTTCGGATTGTTCTCCGTCCACCATTTCAACAGCACGGGGAAACTTTGTGCGGGCGGATCAATGCGCCAGTAAAGCTGCGGCACGAGGTAGTCGAGCCAGCCGTTCGCCAGCCACGCGCGCGGGTCGGCGTAGATCGAGGCGTATTGATCAAAGCCCTTGATCGGCGCGGGAAAGCCGGGGCGGTAAATGCCGAAGGGACTGATGCCCACCTCGACCCACGGCTTGGCGGCTTTCACGTCGCGGTACAGGCGCGCGATGAAGCGGTTCACGTTGTCGCGCCGCCAGTCGCCGCGCTCGAGTTTGCCGCCGGTCTTCTGGTAGGCGCTGAAACTCGCGTCGTCGGGGAAGGCGATTTTGCCGAGCAAATTGGTCTCCACGTAGGGATAGAAATAATCATCAATGTGAATGCCATCGAGGTCGTAGCGCTGCACCACGTCGAGGATGACGCGGGCCGAGTGGTCGTGAACTTCCTGTAGTCCGGGATCGAGCCAGAGGTGCGAGCCGTAGGTTTTCACCAGCTCCGGGCGCGTGCGGCTGAGGTGATTGGTGGCGTAGGAATTTTTTTGGCCCGTGGAATGGCGGGCGCGAAAGGGATTGAACCACGCGTGCAGCTCCAGCCCGCGCTGATGCGCCTCGCGCACGGCAAACTCCAGCGGGTCCCAGAGCGGATTCGGTGCCTGGCCCTGCGTGCCGGTGAGATACTCCGACCACGGCTCGAGCTTCGAGGCGTAGAGCGCGTCGCAGGCGGGGCGCACCTGGAGGATGACGACGTTGAGTCTGAGCGCGGCGCATTTGTCGAGCAGGGCGCGCAACTCGGACTGTTGCCGCGCGGTGCTGAGATTTTTTTGGGAAGGCCAGTCAATGTTGTTGACCGACGCGACCCACGCGCCGCGGAACTCGCGCGCGACCGGCGGCGGCTCGGCGGCGGACGGCGTGTAAGTGGTGGCCGCCCGCGCACAGGCGAGCGTCAGCAAGGCGAGCAGAGCGGGGCGTAGCACGCGCGGATTGACGAAGAAACGCGTCGCGGGCGCAAGGCGGGAGATCTGCAGATGCGAGCGCGGGTTTTCCACCCGCCGCAACGTTGTCCGTGGCGAGGACTTTGGAAATTTGCCGCGCGCTGGCCGTGGCACGTTGCTGCGGGTTGAAAACCCGCGCTCCACTCAAGTCATGGCCAAAATCTTTTCATCATCCTCGCCGAGAATTTAACTTGCAGCCCGGCGCGTGGCGGAGGAAGAAAGCTCATGGCGATGAATCTCCAAGCGCTTCCGAAAGTCCTGCTCCACGAACACCTCGACGGCGGCCTGCGCCCGCAGACGGTCATTGATCTGGCGAAGGCCGAGAACTACGCCGGACTCCCCACCAGCGACGCGCAGGAACTCGCCGCCTGGTTTTTCCGCGGCGCGAACCGCGGCTCGCTTCCGCTCTACCTCGAAGGTTTCCAGCACACCATCGGCGTGATGCAGACGCGCGCGGCCTTGGAGCGCGTGGCCTTCGAGTTCATCGAGGACATGTTCCACGACGGCGTGGTCTATGCCGAGGTGCGCTTCGCGCCGTGCTTTCACCGCGAGCTCGGGTTGACGGATGAAGCTATCGTGGGCGCGGTGCTCGACGGGCTGCGGCGCGGGCAGGAAAAGTATGGCGTGAAGTGGGGACTCATCATCTGCGCCATGCGCGACCGCACGGACTCGCTGGAAGCGGCGGAACTGGCGATCAATTTCCGGGGCAACGGCGTGGTCGGTTTCGATCTCGCGGGCGAGGAAGCCGGGCATCCGCCGAAGAAACACGCCGAAGCTTTCGCGGCCATTCAGCGCGCCAATTTTTATTCCACGCTCCACGCGGGCGAAGCGTTCGGCGTGGCGAGCATCTGGCAGGCTCTGCAATTCTGCGGCGCGCACCGGCTCGGCCACGCCACGCGGCTCACCGATGACATGACCATCCTCGACGGCAAAATCTTGAAGCTCGGCACGCTGGCGCAATTCGTCCTCGACCGGCGCATTCCGCTGGAGATGTGCGTGTCGAGCAACGTCCACACCGGCTCGGTGCGCTCGCTCGCTGAGCATCCGTTCAAGATGTATTTCGACCGCGGCTTCCGCGTCACGCTCAACACCGACGACCGCCTGATGAGCGACACGACCATGACCAAGGAATTCGCCATCGCCGTCGAGGAGTTCGGCTTCACGCTCGCGAACCTAGAGAAGGTCACGCTCAATGCCATCAAGAGCGCGTTCCTGCCCTTCGATGACCGGCTGCGATTAATCTACGACGTGATTAAGCCCGGCTACGCCAAGGCGCGGGGTGGAAATTCTTAATGACGAATGACGAATGACGAATGACGAATGAATGACCAAGGCCCATTTCCCAAAGCAAGCGCGACCATGCCTGGGTCGCCTTGAGATTTCAGACTTCGGATTTCCTTCGTCATTAGACATTCGTCATTCGTCATTCCCCATTCCCCCTCTTGCCCTTCCACCACCCCACCGCTTAAACCATGCCCCGATGATCGTTGGACAAAAAGTGGTGTGCGTGGACGACAAATTCCCGCCGGAGGTCGCGCAGTTCTATCAGGCGCTGCCGAAGCAGGATCAGATTTACGTGATTCGCGAGGTGAAGATCGGCGTGAACTGGAAGGCCGAGGCGGGCGAAGTCTGCCTTTACCTCATCGGCCTTGTGAACCCGCGCAGCGACAAGCCGCCGTTCCCCGAGCGCGGCTTCAACGCCGAGCGCTTCCGGCCCCTCGAGGAAATGCGCGCCCGCGCCACGCGGACCGAGAGCGAGACGAAGGGCGACTTCGTGAAGGCGTGACCGCGGGCCGTGGGCGCTTAGAGCCGGTCTAAAAATGTGGCGGCAGGCATCCTGCCTGCCAGTGAGGGTCGGCTTCCAGCCGCCCGGAAAAAGCTCGACCCGGAGCGTCCGCCCAAAAAATCAGCACGTCTGTTCCGTGCGTGGGGTGCTTCCGCCGGGCTGGAAGCCACGGCTCACCGTCAGCCAGGATGGCCGACGCCACCTTTTTCAGACAGGCGCTTAAACTTTTCTTTTTTCCCCGGTCGCCCCGTGGCATTCTGCCGCCATGTTCCTCGCCGGCCATGATTGCACGCGACGCGACTTTCTCGCGCGGGCCGGAGCGGGTTTTGGCGGACTGGCGTTCAGCGCGCTCTCGATGCTCAATGCGCGCGGGGCGGCCAAGGTGCGGCAGATTGATCCGCTGAATCCCTTCGCACCGCGTGCGCCCGATTTCAAACCCACGGCCAAGTCCGTCATCTTCCTCTTCATGGTCGGCGGGCCGTCGCAGATTGACACCTTCGATTACAAACCCGAGTTGCAGAAGCTCAACGGCCAACCGGTGCCGGACTCGATCAAGAAAGCGGTGCTCGCGACGCGCCACGCGAATGTCTTTCACGGCTGCAAGGAGGAGTTACTCGCGAGTCCCTACAAGTTCAAACAGCACGGCCAGACCGGACTGTGGGTGAGTGAACTGTATCCGAAAGTTGCCGAGCATGTGGACGAACTCTGCTTCATCCACTCGCTCCAGGCCGAGTCGAACAACCACGCGCCCGCCAGCTACCAGCTTCACACCGGCGACATCCGACCCGGCAAGGCCAGCCTCGGCTCATGGGTCACCTACGGACTCGGCACGCAGAACCAGGATTTGCCGGGCTACGTGATGCTGTTCGATGCCGGCCCGCTCGGCGGCGCGGCGAATTACGCGAATGGATTTCTCCCCGCCGCATTTCAGCCCACGCGCCTGCGCGATCAGGGCACGCCCGTGTTGGACCTCTTGCCGCCGGATGAATTCGCGCCCGGCCAGCGCGCGTCGCTCGACCTGATCAAGAAGCTCAATCTCAAGCATCGCGAGACGCGCACCGGACTCACGGAACTGGATGCGCGCATTGCCAGCTACGAACTGTCGTATCGAATGCAATCCGCCGCGCTCGAAGTCGGAGACTTCGAGAAGGAATCCGCGAGCCTGCGCGCGAGCTACGGCTTCGAGCACAAGGACAAGCGCACGCAGAACTTCGGGCGGAAGTGCCTGCTCGCGCGCCGGCTTGTCGAGCGCGGCGTGCGCTTCGTTCAGGTCTATGACATGCCGGACAAGGACGGCTGGGACGCGCACGCCAAGCTCACGGACAATCATACCCCGCGCGCGCGCTGGACCGACGAGCCGGTCGCCGCGCTGCTCACGGATTTGAAACAACGCGGCCTGCTCGACGAGACGCTGGTCATCTGGGCCAGCGAGTTCGGCCGCACGCCGATGATGCAGGGCGACAACGGCCGCCAGCACAACGCCGCCGGGTTCACGGTCTGGATGGCGGGCGGCGGCGTGAAGCCCGGCGTCCGCATCGGCGCGACGGATGACATCGGCCTGATGGCCGTGAAAGACGCGCACCCGTTCAAGGATTTGCACGCCACGATTCTCCGCGCGATGGGCCTTGACAACGAGGAGCTTGGCTACGAAGTCAGCGGCCGCACCGAGCGCCTCACCGGCGTGGCGAACACGGCAAAGATTATTCCGGGCGTACTGGGCTGATGGAGCGCGGACCGCCGAGTCCGCGTGATCGTTGGAGCGCCGAGCATTGCTCGGCAGTGGAGCGAAATTCGTACCCTGGGCCGAGCGATGCTCGGCGCTCCACTCTTCCGGGCGGCCATTCAGCGAATTGATCTTGGACACGCGGACTCGGCGGTCCGCGCTCCGCATCCACCGGTTGTCAGGGCCGCCGCTTCTTGTTTCACTCCGCGCGTGTTCCGCCTTGCCCGACAACCCTGGTTGCGTGTCCTGCTCGCCTTGGCGTTCTGGACGCTCATCGGTCTCGCGTTCGCCGGGCAGTTGTATCTCTCCAAATCCAAGATGGGCGATCCCGTGTCGTGGTCGTTCGCGATGGGGCGCGCGCTCGGGGACTGGTATGTGTTCGCGGTGCTGTCCATTCCCGCGCTGTGGGTCGCGCGCCGCTTCTCGCTCGGCGACAAGCACTGGGCGTTGAACCTCGTCACGCACTTCGCGGCCAGCGCGCTGTTCTCCGTGGCGTGGATGGTGGTGCGTGGCGCGCTCGAAGTGTGGCTGACGCGCGGCAGCATGGGCGCGGTGACGTTCGCCGAAGCCTTCAATCAGGCGCTCGTCACGACCTTCTTCTACAACGTGCTCATCTACTGGGTCATCATCACGGTTGGTTACGCCTTCGACTACTACCGCAAGTTCAACGAGCGCGAAGTGCGCGCGGCGGAACTGGAGCAGCGACTCACAGCCGCGCGCTTGCAGGCGCTCCAGATGCAACTCAACCCGCACTTCCTTTTCAACACGTTGCACGCCATCTCGGCGCTCATGCACCAAGACGTGGAAGCCGCCGACCGGATGCTTGTGAAGCTCAGCGATCTGTTGCGTCGCGCCCTCGACATGACCGACACGCAGGAAGTCACGCTGCGCGAGGAACTGGAATTTCTGAAAAACTACGCCGCCATCGAAGAGACGCGCTTCGGCGACCGGCTGAAAATCGAGATGCACATTCCTGCCGACACGCGCGACGCGCTGGTGCCGAATCTCGTGCTGCAACCGCTGCTGGAGAACGCCATCCGGCATGGCATCGAGCCGCACGCGCGGGCCGGGCACATCGTCATCAGCGCGCGGCGCGCAGGTGAATCCTTGCGTCTGGAAGTGCGCGACAACGGCGGCGGGCTGGGCAAAGGCGAGATTGAGGAAGGCATCGGCCTGTCGAATACTCGCGCCCGATTGAAACAACTTTACGGCCCGCGCCAGACGTTTGAACTGGCGAATGCCGAGGGCGGGGGCGTGATCGTCTCCGCCACGTTTCCGTTTCACACCACCTAAGCACACCCATGAAAACCCGGACTATCGTGATTGATGACGAACCGCTCGCACGCGACCGCTTGCTCAAGCTGCTGCGCGCGGAGCCGGAGATTGAAGTGGTCGGCGAGGCAAAGAACGGGCGCGAGGCCGTGGAACTCATCCGCCAGTTGAAGCCCGCGCTCGTCTTTCTCGACGTGCAGATGCCGGAGCTGGACGGTTTCGGCGTGCTCGCGGAGCTGCGCGCTGACGAGCGTCCCGCAGTGATCTTCGTGACGGCCTTCGACAAGTTTGCGCTCAAGGCGTTTGAAGTTCACGCGGTGGATTATCTGCTCAAGCCGTTCGACAAGGAGCGCTTTCAAACCGCGTTAAAGCGCGCGCTGGATCAGCTCGCACGCGCGCAGCCGGAGACGATGCACGAGCAGCTTTCCGCGTTACTGAACGAGTTGCGCCCCGCCGCGCCGCCGAACGACCGCCTGGCGGTGAAGGGCGACGGGCGCGTGGTCTTCGTGAAGACGGCGGACATTGACTGGGTGGAGGCGGCGGACAATTACGTGAGCCTGCACGTCGGCAAGGACACGCATCTGCTGCGCGAGACGATGACGCATCTTGAACAGCGTTTGCCGCGCGAAAAATTTATCCGCATCAGCCGCTCGACCATCGTGAACATGGAACGGATCAAGGAACTGCAACCGCTCTTCCACGGCGAATACGCAGTCATGTTGCGCGACGGCACGAGGCTGACCTTGAGCCGCAGTCACCGGGACAAGTTGCAGCAGTTGGGGGTGAATTAGACGAAGCGAGTTATCAGTGAGTCAGTAATCAGTATTCAGTATTCAGTATTCAGTAGGGGCGGTGGCGGCATGTTCCCGAACTGTTTCACCGATTACTGACCACTGATTACTGACCACTGATTACTGACCACTGATTACTGACCACTGATTACTGACCACTGATTACTGACCACTGATTACTGACCCACTGTTCACTTCCCCACTTCCTCCAGCGCCTTGCGGCAATACCACTTCACTGCATTGCTCATGGGCGGGACGAGCGTGTCGAGTTGCTCGCTGGTGAACCAGCCGATGTCGTGGTGCTCGGCGGCGGCGAGCGCGAGCGCGCCGGACTTCGGGCGCGCGAAGTAAATCATCCCGATGTGCTCGTGGACGTCGTTGATGCGGTGGATGTCGAGGAAGCGCGGTGCGATGAGCGCGCGCGTGCCCGGCTCGGTCGTGGGCGGGCGTTCGCCCATCAGTTCCACCTCGAAGCCGCTCTCCTCGCGGGCTTCGCGCAGTGCGGCCTGTTCGGGTTCCTCGTCGAGTTCAACGTGGCCGCCGAGGGGTAGCCACTTGTCGAGCTTGCGGTGGTGGATGAGCAAAATCTTGCGCTCGTGGACGACGAAGATCGCGACGGTCAGGTCAATGGCGTAGTGAATGTGCGGCATGAGTCAGGTTCCAAGTCGCGTGACGAAACACCAAAGGACCGGCGGAATTCAAACACCAAAATGTCCGGCGATGTTTTGTCCGCGTCTTGTCCAGTGCGACGCTCAATTGTGACGTGACACACCTTGCCTTCTGGCCAAAGATTTGTTGGTTGAAACCCGAAGCAGTTTTTCCGCGGCCACGAGGCTGCGTTTTGAATCATGGCTGATAACAACGGACGCAATTACGTCATCGGCGTCGATCTGGGCGGCACGAAGATTCTCGCCGGCGTGTTCGATCTCAAGCTGCAATCCCTCGGCACGTCCAAGTTCACCACCAAGCCGCAGCGCGGGCCGGAGGCGGTCATCGAGCGCATCGCCCGTTGCGTGCTCGACGTCATTGACGAGTGCGATCTCAGCATCAAGCAGGTGCGCGGCGTGGGCATTGGGGCGCCGGGTGCGGTCGATCCCGAGCATGGCGAAGTGGTGTTCGCGCCAAACCTGGACTGGAAGGACGTGCCGCTGGTCAAGGAACTGGAGAAGCGCCTCGACCTTCCCGTGTTTCTGGAGAACGACTGCAAGGCCTGCATGTTGGGCGTGTACGAGCAGGAGTTGAAATCCAAGGTGAAGCATGTGCTCGGGGTTTTCATCGGCACGGGCATCGGCGGCGGCCTCATCATCAACGGTGAACTTTACGCGGGCAGCAGCCACACGGCGGGGGAGATCGGGCACATGGTCATAGATGTGAACGGGCCGAAGTGCAGTTGCGGCAACAAGGGCTGCTTCGAGGTCTTCGCCAGCCGCCTCGCGATTTTTCGCTCTATTCAAGCCGCGATCAAGGGCGGCGAGAAGAGCGTGCTGACCGACATGCTGGGCGATGATTTGAAGGATTTGCGCAGCGGCGACATTCGCAAGGCCATCCGGCGCGGCGACAAGATGGTGGAGAAAATTGTCGAGGAGGCGGCGGAATACACCGGCATCGCCATCGCGAACCTGGTCAACATCCTGAACCCCGAGGTCGTCGTGCTCGGCGGCGGTGTGATCGAGGCGCTCGGCGATGAGATGATGCCCGCCATCGTGAAGAGCGCGAAGTCGCATGTGTTGTCGGGAACATTCCGCAACGTGGACATCATCGCTTCCAAGCTCGGCGACAATGCGGGCATCACGGGTGCGGCGGCGCTGGCGCGGGAGAAGACGCGGTAACCAGTGATCAGTAATCAGTGAAACAGTAATCCGTCACCGAGGGTGCTGTTGGAAATGGTGAGAAAACCCAGCCGGAGCGCGGCGTTCACGCCGCTGCACCGTGCTTATCTTCGCTTGCGTCCGAAATTCTAAAACTCTCTATTCGCCGCGCGTTCAAGCGGCCTGAAGGCCGCGCTCCTGTCCGTTCATTTCCATCGCGCAATCACCTCAGTCACCAAGGCGAGGCGGACTGATTTACTGATTACTCTCTCACTGATTACTGTTTCACTGATCACTCTCCTCACTTCCACGGATTCTGCGCCAGTTCGACCACGGGGAAGCGTCGCACGCGCGTCGTCTTCTTGCGCTGCACCTTCGAGGTCGCGTCGGAGAGCGCGATGAATTCCAGCTGGCTGCGTGACGGTTTCTCGCCCTTGGCCGGCTCGGCTCGCAGGTACGAGCCGTCTGGTTGCAGCAGCCACGCCTTCACATTGTCTGCGAGCAGGATGGGGAAGATTTCGTTGCAGATGCGTTTGCGCAACGAGGGTTCCTCGATGGGGAAGGCGATTTCGAGACGGCGGAAAAAATTCCGCGGCATCCAGTCGGCGCTCATGACGAAGATTTGTGACTGGCCGCCATTTTCAAAATAGACGACGCGACTATGTTCGAGGAACCGATCAATGACGCTCCGCACGCGGATGTTCTCACTCAACCCTTTCACCCCAGGCCTCAGGCAGCAGATGCCGCGGATGATGAGGTCAATGTCCACGCCGGCGTGCGAGGCGCGGTAGAGCGCCTGGATGGTCTGGGGATCGACGAGCGAATTCAGCTTCAGGATGATGCGCGCGGGCTGCTTCTTTTTTGCGAACTCGGTTTCGCGATCCACCAGGGCAATCATCCGTTCGTGCAGTTCGAACGGCGCGACGAGGAACTTCCGCATCCCCTGGAACTGGCAGATGCCCGTGAGCAGGTTGAACAGGTTCGTGGTGTCCTCGCCGAAGTCCGGCCGGCAGGTGAAGAAGCTCAGGTCGGTGTAGAGCTTCGCGGTCGTGGGATTGTAATTGCCCGTGCTGATGTGGACGTAACGGCGGATGCCTTCGCTTTCGTTGCGCACCACGAGCGACATTTTCCCGTGAATCTTGTAGCCGACCAGCCCGTACACGACATGCACGCCGGCCTCCTCGAGCTGGCGCGACCATTGGATGTTGCTGGCCTCGTCGAAGCGGGCGCGCAACTCGACCACGGCCGTGACCTGCTTGCCGTTCTTCACCGCGTTCATCAGCGCGCCGATGATGCGCGGGTCGCCGCCGGTGCGGTAGAGCGTCTGCTTGATGGCGAGCACCTTCGGGTCTTCCGCCGCGAGTTCGAGAAACTCGACGACGCTGTTGAACGAGTCGTACGGGTGATGCAGCAGAATGTCCCGCTCGGCAATGGCGGCGAACAGGTCGCGCTGCCCCTTGAACGGCGCGACCACGGGCGCGATGAACGGCGGGTCGCGCAACTCGGGGGAATGATCGCCATGATAGATCGCCATGAGCCGCGTGGGATTGAGCGGGCCATCAATGACATAAACGTCCTCGTCCTCCAGGCGCAGCGTGCCGAGCAGCGCCTTGCGGATTTCCGGCGGGCAATTATGTTCCACTTCCAGCCGCACGGCGTCGCCCTTGCGGCGGTTGTGCAGTTCGTTTTCCACAGCCTTGAGCAGATTCTCGATGTCCTCCTCGTCAATGTAGAGCTCGCTGTTGCGCGTCACGCGGAAATGGCAGTAGCCGAGAATTTTCGTGCCGGTGAAGAGGTCGCCGAGAAAGTGCCCGATGATCTCGCCCATGAACACGAAGTCCGCGCGGTCCTCCTGGCGCGGGAGGCGCACGAGACGCGGCAGCACGCGCGGCACCTGCACCACGGCGAGATGCTGGAGCACCTGGCCATGCTGCGTCAGCTCCAGTTGCACGACCATGTTCAGCGACTTGTTGAGCAGTTGCGGAAATGGATGCGCGGGATCAATGGCCAGCGGCGTGAGCACGGGCCGGACTTGCGCGAGGTAATATTCTTTCAACCACGCGAGGTCCTTCTCGCTGAGATCATCCACGTCGAGAAATTGGATGCCGCCTTTTGCCAGTTCGGGCACGAGCTGCTCGCGCCAGCAGACGTATTGTTCGTGCACCAGTTCGTGAACGCGCTTCTGAATGGCCTGAAACCGTTCCGTGGCCGTCAGCCCGTCCACGCTCTGGCCCACCACCTCGCTTTCGATCTGCTGCTTGATGGCGGCGACACGGACCTCGAAGAACTCGTCCAAGTTGGAACTGAAAATGGAGAAAAACTTCACCCGCTCCATCAACGGCACCTGCGGATCGCGCGCCTCGGCGAGCACCCGGCGGTTGAACTCCAGCCAGCTCAGCTCGCGGTTCAGAAAGTGCGCGGGGTTCGGTGAACTCATGCGCCAACACTGTCCCCGAAAGCCGGCCGGTCAGAAAGGGATACCTCGTTACAATGCGGTGAAAAGAAAAGCCCCGGTTCACACCGGGGCTTGGTCAATGTCGATTTCGGCTACTTCATCCGGTCGAAGGTCTTCTGGAGAATCTGCCACGGCTCCTGGCCTTGGACCTTCTCCTGCAGGGAGGTGACGATCTTCGCCTCGTTCGCGTTCTTGGTCGGCTTGTTGACCTGGTAGAAGATGCCGAACTTTCCGGGGAACGGCTCGCCCGCGATTTTGTAGGCGGCGACTTCGTCGGTCTTGTCGTGGTCTTCGGGAATGAGATTGAACTGCCCGCCCTTGCGTGGGGTGGCGGCGTCGAACGCGCCGGGGAAGAACTCGATGCACTCGCTCAGGCACTCGATGAAGCTGAATCCATCGTGGTCCATCGCGGCCTCCATCATTTGGAGAACGTGGTTCGGGTTCGTGGCCGTGGTGCGCGCCACGAAAGTCGCCCCGGCACTGATCGCCTGGCGCATCGGATTGATCGGCTGATCCACCGCGCCCCAGGTGTCCGTCTTCGACTTGAAGCCGAGCGGCGATGTCGGCGAAGTCTGCTTCTTCGTCAGTCCATAGACGAAGTTGTCCATCACGCAGTAGGTCATCTTGATGTTCTTGCGCGCGGTGTGATTGAAGTGATTGCCGCCGATGGAGAACGCATCGCCGTCGCCGCCGAAGACGAACACATGCAGGTCGGGCCGCGTGAGCGACACGCCGCTCGCGAAGGGCAGGGCGCGTCCGTGAATGTAATGCGCGCCGTGTGCTTGCACGAAATACGGGAAGCGGCTCGAGCAGCCGATGCCCGCGACCGTGGTGATCTTCTCGTGATGAATCTTCCGCTTCTCGATCAGCTTGAAGTAGAGCGCGAGCACGGAGAAGTCGCCGCAGCCGGGGCACCACGTCGGATGGTCGGCGGCGGTTTCCTTCTTCGTGAGACCCTTGCGGTCGGCGTCCGCGATCAGCGGGATCGGCGTGATGGGGAAGTTGCCGGTGCGGGCCAGCGGTTCAAATGGAATGGCGAGTGTGCTCATGGTGTCAGGGTTAAATTATTTGGAAATGGGTTTGTCGTGCATGACGAAGGCGGTGCTCATGCGCGACGGGTCGGTGTGCAAAGCCGCGTCGGCGAGCAGTTCTTTGTAGCGCGCCACCGCCTCGTCCAGCGTTGGATAAACCTCGTCATGCCCGACGAATGGTGGAGTGTCCGGGAGATTTTCTGAAACGCCCGTGCTGCGTTTCGGATCGTATTCGATGACGAAGTTGCGCCCGTTCAATGTCACCCACAAAAAGCAAACACCTGACGGCAGAGGATCGAACTCCATCTCCGCACTTGGATAAGTATGCACCACGTCCGAGATCAGGTCTTGCAGTTGTCGGGGCGCGCTCATCGTTCACCAGCTTTGCTGAGGATGTGGGTGTCGGATGGCACATGCCAGATGTCGATGCCGCCGTTGGGACGGCAATAGACTCGATGGTGTCTCGTGTTGGCCCTCAGAATTCCACCCTCTTTCAAACGAACCCGATCCTTTTGCGGGGCATACCTCCGTCCGGTGAAATGCTCTGGCGGCGGATTCTCTTTCGGCACCGGACAAAACTCCTCTTCGACTTCTTCCATCAGCCGGCAGACCAGCCGCAACGCCTCCTCCGCCGACGCGGCGGGCGGGGCGTCCGCCAGCCGTCGGAAGAACAGTTCCAGTCGTTGCGTTATGTCCATTGGCGATCATCTCGGGAGAACTGTCGTCTAGTTTTGCGGCTGCACCAGGTTCCGCGCGCGGTCCAGAATCTCCCGCACCTTCCACGTTAGGCCGTCCGTCTTCGTGATGCCGCGAATCTTCGGGTTGCAATAGCGCGCCCGCAGGATTTGCGCGAACTGCCCGTAGCCGTAAAGCCCCTCGTCGTTCAACTCGACGACGAAGATGTGATGGAAGCCCTTGAAGATTTCTTCGAGTCCGTTCGGCAGCGGATTGATGTGCTTCAAGCACAGTCCTGAAATCGCATCGCCCACGCCGCGCGCGCGCGCGACGGCTTCCGTGATCGGCCCCAGCGCCGAGCCCCAGCCCACGAGCAGGATTTGCCCCTCGTTCGGCCCAATGGTCTTCGGCGCCTGAAATTCCCACGCCAGCTTGCGCAGCTTGTTGCGGCGCTTCGCGGTCATCTGCATGTGCAGTTTCGGCGAGCCGGTCGGATGGCCGAGTTCGTCGTGCTCCAGTCCGGTCACGACCGGATACTTCCCGCTGGCTACGCGCGTGCCGGGCGCGAGATGCCGCGTGATGCCGTCGTTCGCCGTCAGGTCGTAAGGCTTGTGGTCCGTCACCGGCGTCAGGTCGGGCGTGAGGTCCTGACACACCTTCTTCAAGTCCGGCTCCATGAACGCCTCGATGCGCGTCGCGATGCCCTGGTCCGTGAGGATGATCACCGGCGTGCTGTATTTGCGCGCGATGTTCACCGCTTCAATCGCCGTGTAGAAACAATCCTCGACGCTCGCGGGGGCCAGCACCACGCGCGGCGAATCGCCATGTCCGCCGAAGCACGCGATGTTCAAATCCGACTGCTCCACGCTCGTCGGCATGCCGGTCGAAGGCCCGCCGCGCTGCACATCGACGATGATCACCGGCACCTCGGCCATGTGCGCCCAGCCGATGGCTTCCGTCTTCAAAGAAATTCCAGGACCGCTCGAACCCGTCACCGCCACGCGCCCGCCCCAGCTGGCACCAATCGCCATCGACACCGCCGCGATCTCGTCCTCCGTCTGGATGAACGACCCGCCGTACTTCGGCAGCTCGCGCC
Organism: Akkermansia sp.; assembly: GCA_043757045.1. Lineage (GTDB taxonomy): Bacteria > Verrucomicrobiota > Verrucomicrobiia > Limisphaerales > SIBH01 > JANNGC01. Next base: position 26,488 of record JAYVQC010000016.1, read on the forward strand.
GCAGCAACTCCATGATGTCCGACCACGGCGTGATCGGGTAGCCCGCGCCGAAGCGCACGCCCGCCGCGATGAGTCCATACGCCAGCGCCTCGTTCCCGTTCATCACGACCTGATGGCCGCCTTTGCCCTCCGCGTCGTAGAATTCATACGTCTTCAGCAGATTATCCAGCGAACGGCTGTAGCCCGCCGTGAAACACGACAGCGCGTTCGTCACCACCGTCGGATCCTTGCCCGTGAAACGCTCTTCGATCAGCTTCGTCAGCTTCGGGACGTTCAGCGCGTAAATCTTCGCCAAGAGTCCGAGCGAATAAATGTTCTTACCCTTGTCGCGCCCGGTGCCGCCGACGGCCTCGACCGTGAGACTCGAAATCGGCACGGCCACATGATGATAACTCTCCTCCCACTCCGGCTTGGGCGTGACGTGATCGGAATCGAACATCACGATGCCGCCGAGCTTCACACTCTTGATGTGGTCCTCGTAACTGTGCTGGTAAAAGCAGAGCAGCAAATCCGCCTCGTCGCCCGCGCTCAACACTTCGCCGGTGCCGATGCGCACCTGGAAGATGGACGGCCCGCCCGAGATGGTGGAGGGAATGGTCATGAAGGTCATGACCTCCTGCTCGCTGCGGCCAGCGAGGCGCGCGAGGAAACCGCCGATGGCCTGGATGCCGTCCTGCGAATTCCCCGCGATGCGGATGACCGCCTCATGGATGCGGGTGGTTTTCGGTGCCCCGCTCGACGGGGCCAAGGTTGAGTCGCTCATTTCAATATCAGTAGCGGCGTCCCGGCAGAGGGCCGCAGTAATCAACATTCGGATTCAGATGGCGGCGCTCTGCCGAGACGCCGCGACGGGACTGAATTTTAGACGAAAAGAAATCGCCGCGTTCAAGGGCGATTTCAGAGCCGGAACGGTAGCAACAGGCGGGGGGGTGTCAACGGCGCAGCGTCACTTGCCCAGGGCAGACGCATCTAAATTGGACCGCCCAGAAGTTTGAGCAGATAGGTGTGATCCCAGCCGGCGTTCTTTTGTTTGCCCTTGAGGCCGCGCTTCTTGGTCTTCTCTCGCTGGAGGAGATTGAGCGCCAGCCGCCGCAGCGTGCCCAGGTTTTGCGCCGCGTGGCCCACCCGCACCCGGCTCTGGTCTTCGCCCATCTGCATGTCCAGCAGCCAGTGGCACTGGTTCTCCACGCTCCAGTGCCCGCGCACCGCCCGCGCGAAGCGCGCCGCGTCCAGCCCCAGGCTCGACAGGTAGTAGCGCCGTTCCACCGTCACCGGTCCCGCGCCCGCTTGCCGCCGCGCTTCCACCACGCCCACGCTTTTCAACCCCTCCCACTTCGTCCAATCTTCAAACCAGTCTAGGGCCGCGCTCTGCCAGTAGGTGCGCTTCTCCAGGCGCCCGTGATCCTTCTCCACCGTCTGGTGGCTCACCAGTTCCTGGACCCCGCGTTGGCTCGCGTCGTCGAGGTAGCTTTTGACTTCCGCATGGACGGTCTCGTGATTGCCCTTGAGGGCCAGCACATACTCCGCGTCCGCTTCCTTGATTTCCTTGGCGATGTTCTTCTGGCAGCCCATCGCATCCAGCGTGACGATGCAGCCGGCCAGTTCCAGCGCGCGCAGGAGTTCGGGCACGGCGGTGATCTCGTTGCTCTTGGCACGGACCTGGAGTTGGCCCAGGACCAGCCCGTTCTCTCTCGCCCAGGCACTGACCAGCACCGGCGCGCTCGCGCCGGCCCGCAGGGCGCGGCGCAGCGCCTTGCCATCCAGCGCCACGATTTCTTCGCTCACGGCGGCGCGCAGGCTTTGCGTCCAGCGCACGAAGCACTCCAGAATGGACGCCGGGTCCAGCGCCTGAAAGACGCGGTTGAAAGTGTCGTGGCTGGGGATGCCTTGGGGCAGTTCGAGAAAGGTTTTGAGCCAGTCGTGTTTGGCCGCGCCAAAATCCTCCATGTCATGGAAGCCCTCGCCCCCGCAGCGCAGCGTGCAGACGGCGATGACCAGGATGTCGATGAGCTTGTGCTCCGGGGTCCGCGCCACGCGCGGGTCGGGCAAATCTTGAAAATGAGCGATCAAATTGAGTTCAGAATGCGGACGCATCCCGACTCATTTAGACAGTGTGCCAAAAAGTACCAGTCTATTTTTATACAGGGAAAAATAGATGCGTCTGCCCTGGTCACTTGCCCTGGCTGAAGATCGCGCGCCTCGCTAGTTTAATCATTGAGCGCCCGGCCAAATAAAATTCCCCTCCGCTCGCGCGAAGGGGGAGTGTCTTTTCCTGCACGGGAATTTTATGTAGCCGCCGGCGGCTCGTCCGTCACGTCCGCTTCCGTCGCATCTTCGCCGATGACCGGCGCAATGGCCTGGAGCTTGTCGCCTGCTTCGAGGTTCACCAGCTTCACGCCCTGCGTGTTGCGCCCCGCCTCGCGGATGGCCTTCACGCCCGTCCGCACCATCTGCCCGCCGCTGGTAATGAGCATGATGTCATCGCGCTCCTGCACGGTCAGCGCGCCGACCACGCCACCGGTCTTGTCGCCGGTCTTCATGGTGATGATGCCCTTGCCGCCGCGCGACTGGACGCGGTATTCGTCGAAGGGTGTGCGCTTGCCGATGCCGTTCTCGCCCGCCACCAGCAGCGTCGCATCGGGCACCACCAGCGCGAGCGCGACCACCGCGTCGGTCTTTTCCAAAGTGATGCCTTTGACTCCCGTGGCCGCGCGCCCCATTGAGCGCACGTCGGATTCATTGAACCGGATGCTCATGCCTTCGCGGGTGATGAGCACGATGCCGTCACCTGGGTCCTTCACCCCGTCGTTCTCCACAATGCTGCCGCGCGTGAGTTTCACCTCGATCAACGAGTCGCCCTCGTCAATGCCGATGGCGATGATGCCGCCCTTGCGGACATTGGAGAATTCATTCAGCGCCGTCTTCTTCACCGTGCCGAGCCGCGTCGCGAAGAACAATTCACCGGATTGCTCCCACGTGATGTTCGTCTTCTTCGCATCGGTCTTGGACAGGATACGGATCAGCGCCGCGATTTTTTCGTCGGCTTTGAACTCCAGAATGTTCGCGATGCTCCGGCCCTTCGAGGCGCGGCCCATGTCGGGAATTTCATGCACGCGCTCGACATACACGCGGCCCGTGTTCGTGAAAAACATCAGGTAGTCGTGCGTGGACGCCGTGAACAGATGCTCGATGAAATCGTGGTCGTCGGCGTCCGGCGCGCTGCCCTCGCGCGTGGTCATGCCGATCACACCCTTGCCGCCGCGCCGTTGCGAACGATACTGGCTGACATTGGTCCGCTTGATCAACCCGCCGTGCGTGATGGTGATGATGACACCTTCGTTCGCGATCAAATCCTCGATGGCAATCTCACCTTCGTCAGGAACGATCTGCGTCATCCGCGGCGAAGCGTGCTTCGCTTTAATCTCCTGAAGCTCGCCCTTGATGATCGCCATCACGCGCTCTTCGCGCGCCAGGATGTCGAGCAGGTCTTTGATCTTCTCCAGCAGCTCGCGGTATTCGAGCCGCACCTTGTCAATTTCCAGACCGGTCAGACGGTAGAGCTGAAGTTCGAGCACCGCGTCCACCTGCCGCTCGGTCAGCGACCAGCGGCCTTCGACGAGTCGCCCTTCGCTGCGAATGAGAATGCCCCACGTCTCGACCTGCTGGCGCGTCCACTCGAAGGCCAGCAGCTTGATCTTCGCCTCCTCGCGGTTGCGCGAACTGCGAATGATGCGGATGAATTCGTCGAGGTTCGACAGCGCCGCGATGTAACCTTCCAGCAACTCCGCCCGCTCCTCCGCCTTCCGCAATTCAAACCGCGTGCGGCGCAAAATGACTTCGCGACGATGGTCGATGTAGCACTGGATCATCTCCTTGAGGTTCAGCGTCTTGGGTCTGCCCTTGTCGATGGCCAGCGCGTTGACCGAGAAGGAAACCTCGAGCTGCGTGTGCTGGTAGAGGTTGTTGATGACGACCTTCGGAATGCCGTCGCGCTTGAGTTCGATGACGAGCCGGCAGTTTTCATCCGACTCGTTGCGCATCGCCGAGACGTCGGTGATGACCTTCTCGTTCACGAGATCGGCGATGCTCGATTCGAGCGCCGCGCGGTTCACGTTGTAGGGAATCTCGGTGATGACCAGTTGCTCGCGCCCGCCCTTGAGCTGCTCGGAGCCGACTTTGCCGCGCACGCGCACGCTGCCGCGCCCGGTGTGGAAATAATTCTTGATGCCCTCGACGCCGAGAATCATCCCGCCGGTCGGGAAGTCCGGACCCTTGATGAATTTCATCAGCTCCGGGATCGTGATGCTCGGGGTGTCAATCTGCGCGCAGATGCCTTCGATGACTTCGCCCAGATTATGCGGCGGCATGTTCGTCGCCATGCCCACCGCGATGCCCGTGCCGCCGTTGACGAGCAAGTTTGGAAATGCGGCGGGGAGAACGGACGGCTCGGTCAGACGCTCGTCATAGTTCGGGACAAAATCCACGGTGTCCTTGTCCATGTCCGTCATCAGCGTCGCGCCGAGCTTTGTCAAACGCGCCTCGGTATAACGCATCGCCGCCGGCGGATCGTCCTCGACGGAGCCGAAATTTCCTTTGCCGTCCACCAGCTTCTCGCGCATGGACCAACCCTCCGCCATGTGAACCAGCGTGGGGTAAATCACCGCCTCGCCGTGCGGGTGGTAGTTGCCGCTCGTGTCGCCGCAAATCTTCGCGCACTTCATGTGCTTGTGACCGGGGAACAGGTTCAACCGCTCCATCGCGAAGAGGATGCGGCGCTGCGAGGGCTTCAGTCCGTCGCGCACGTCCGGCAGCGCGCGCGAAATGATCACCGACATCGAGTAGTCGAGGAACGAGTTCTTGATCTCGTCCGCGACGTTAATTTTCACGACCTTCTCGTTGGCGGCGTAGAGCGGCGTGCCGGCGACGGCGTTGCGCGGCTCATCTGGTGGCGGCGGGGACTGGTCGGGAGTCTTGGGTTCGTCAGGCATGGTTCGTAAATTCTAAATCTTCACCGGCAAGGTGAGTGGAAACACCGGCACATGGATTCTCTGTGCCGCCGCGTGCATCCGCGCATCGGTGGTGCAGAGGGGAAATTCCTGCGCGAGATCACAGCTCGCGACGTGCAGCGCGTCCAGCGCGCGGATCGGCACTTCGGGATGGCACGCCGCGATCACCTGCTCGGCCTTTTTCAACACGCGGTTGTTCAAGTTCTTGAAGGTGAGGATTTCGTGGTCGATCAATTCCGCCAGCTTCGCCTCGGCGCGCAACCGTTGCTCGCGGGTGATGGCCTTGTTGCGCTCCTTGGCGAACAGGGCGGACTTGATCTCGACCAGGGCGAGTTCTGATGTCGTCATCGCGTGCCCGCGCAGTTCGCGTTCAAACCACGCGCTGTCCGGCTCGGGGGTCAACAACTTCACCAGAATGCCCGTGTCGAGATACATGTTACCAGCCGCGGCCATCCCGGTCCGCGCGCACGATTTCATCCGCGAAAGGTCCCTCGGTTTGCACCGGCATGGAGGCGAGGTGATCGCCCATGCCCATGAACACTTTCCGGGGCCGGGCAGCCGTGGCGCTCACGAGCTTGGCCTTCGGTTTCCCATCGCTGGTGATGGTCACCTCGGTCCCGCCCGCCACGAGTTCGAGGAGGGCGGAGAGGTGTGCCTTGGCCGCGCGGATGTTGATGACTGGCCCGATGCCGGGCATCGCAGCGACCTCTTTCAACACCATCGGCTCGGAGGCCTTGGACAGGGTGTACTTTAATGGTTTCTTCTCTTTCATGCAGCTAATGTAGTCTCATGTGACTACATGCGTCAATTCTTTTCCTCAAACATCCAAATTTCTCACGTTGAGCGCGTTGTCTTCGATGAATCTTCGGCGTGGTTCCACTTCATCGCCCATCAGTTTCGTGAACATCTCCTCGGCTTCCACGGCATCCGTCAAATCAATGCGCAGCAGCTTGCGCCGCACCGGATTCATCGTGGTCTCGAACAACTCCTTCGCGTCCATTTCGCCGAGACCTTTGAAGCGATACATCTGGATGCCCTTTTTGCCGACGGCTTTCACCGAGTTCAAAATTTCCGGGATGGCGAACAGCGGCGTGACCGACGCCTTCTCGCCCTCGCCTTCGATCAACTCGAAGAGCGGTTTGTCCTGCGCCGCGTAGTGCTCGACGCTCAATCCTTTCTTGGAAAGTTTCTCGATCAACTCCGCCACGGCCTTGCTCTCATGGTGTAGATCGGCTGATGTCGCGCGACGTATCGGCCCCTCGCGCTTGCCCTCGGGTTCCGCGCCAAACAAGTCCGGCTGCGTCGCCTTGTACTCGTCCAGTTCCGCCTGCGTGGTGAAGTAATGCACCGTCTCGTGATTGCCTTCGCGTATTTTGACGAGGTAGGCCGGGAAGTCCCCGTCGGGCGAACGCTTCTCGACATACTCCGCAAAATCTCCGCCGCGCCGCCGGATGTAAGTCGCGTGCTTGTCCAGGTTCTCCAGCAGTTCCAACACCTCTTCGAGCTGCTTCTGCGTGAACTCTTTTCCATCCGCGAGGTTTCTCAGTCGCACTTCTTCCGCCGCAAGCTGGATCAAAATCTTCGTCAACTGCGCGTCATCATCAATGTAGTCTGTGCGTTTCTTGCGCGTGATGCTGTAGAGCGGCGGCTGCGCGATATACACGAAACCCTGTTTCACGAGCTGCGGCATCTGCCGGTAAAAAAACGTGAGCAGCAAGGTGCGGATGTGCGATCCGTCCACGTCGGCGTCGGTCATGATGATGATTTTGTGGTAGCGCAACTTGTTCAGATCGAACGCGCCTTCGCCCTCGCCATTGCCAATGCCCGTGCCGATGGCCGTGATCATCGTGCGGATTTCCGTGTTCTGCAGAACCTTGTCCAGTCGCGCCTTCTCCACGTTGATGAGCTTGCCGCGAATCGGAAGAATCGCCTGGAACTTCCGGTCGCGCCCTTGCTTTGCGGAACCACCGGCGGAATCACCTTCGACGATATACAACTCCGTGTTCACCGGATCACGGTCGGAGCAATCCGCCAGCTTGCCCGGCAAACCGCCGCCGGTGAGTGCTGACTTACGCACCGCCTCACGCGCCTTGCGCGCCGCCTCGCGCGCGCGTGCAGCGTTCAGGCACTTCTCGATGATCTTCTTGGCCACCGGCGGATTCCCGTCGAAGTAGCTCATCAACCCCTCGTAGGCCAGCGAGCCGACGATGCTCTCCACTTCGGGCGACAGCAGCTTCACCTTCGTCTGCGATTCAAACTTCGGATCGCTGTGCTTCACCGAAATCACCGCCGTCAAACCCTCGCGCACATCGTCGCCGGTGATCTGTGGATCCTTCTCCTTCAGCAAATTGTTCGACTTCGCGTACTGATTGATCGAGCGCGTCACCGCCGAGCGGAAGCCCACCAAGTGCGTGCCGCCGTCGGGATTGTTGATCGTGTTCGTGTAGCAGAGAATCTGATCGTTGTAGCTGTCGTTGTACTGCATCACCACATCTACATGCACTTCGAGCTGCTTGTCGGCGACATCCACTTTCATCTCCCGGTGGAAGCTGATGGCCTTCGGATGCAGCACGTCCTTGCTCTGGTTGAGCTGCTTCACGAACTCGACGATGCCGTCCTTGTAAAAAAACCTCTCCGACTTCCCCTCGGCGGCGCGTTCATCCATGAAGATGATTTCCAAACCTGAATTCAAGAACGCCAGTTCACGCAGGCGCTGCATGATGATGTCCGACTTGAACGTCACCGTGTCGCGAAAGATTTCTGCGTCCGGCTTGAACGAAATCAGCGTGCCCGTCCCCGTGGCCTTGCCGATGACTTCCAGCCTCTTCATCGTCTTGCCGCGCTCGAACTCCATGTGATGCACCGCGCCATCGCGCGACACCTCCACCTCGAACCATTCGCTCACCGCGTTCACGCACTTCGCGCCGACGCCGTGCGTGCCGCCGGAAAATTTGTAGCCGCCCTGGCCATACTTGCCGCCGGAATGGAGCGTCGTCAGCACCAGTTCCACGCCGGGCAGCCCGCTGTCCTTGTTGATGTCCACGGGAATCCCGCGTCCGTTGTCGCGAATGGAAATGGACCCATCCACATGAATCGCCACTTCAATTCTGTGGCAATGCCCCGCGAGATGTTCGTCCACGGAGTTGTCCAAAACCTCCGACACGCAATGATGCAACGCGCGTTCGTCCGTGCCGCCGATGTACATGCCCGGCTTCTTGCGGACCGCCTCCAGCCCCTTGAGCTGACCAAGTTTTTGCGCGTCGTAAATCTCGCCGATCACCTCGGGCGCGGTCGGGGTTTGGTCATCCAATGCTGCGTCGTTCGCCATAAAAAATCTCCTGAAAACCCGACGGAAATCCCGTCGGAGTCAGGTGCGAAAGTTTAGGGAAAACCGCTCCCACCACACAACGATTATTTGCCCCTCAATGCGGCTCGAAACGCAATTAGTTGCGGCCCTCCTCCCATCCGCGCCGAACAGGTTGCGGTCTGGCTAAAACCGCAGATGTGCCGCCGCTTCAACCAACGTGCTGCCGGTTTGCAACCGGCCGGGGCTGCCCAGTCAGTGAAGTTCACTCTTGTTTCCTCAGCCTGGCAAACTCGTGGCCTTCTGCCGGTTACAAACCGGCAGCACGCTTGCCCTGCCTTCCGCGCGTCGGCATTCTCCGCGCCTTCATGCGCGAGCAGATTCGGATGTGGACGGAAACGGTCGAGACCGTCGTCCTCGAAATCATCAGCGGCCAGCGGCGCGGCAAACGCGTGGCGGTCGCGCGCTTCATCCTGTTCCTCTTTTCCAAAGTCTATGGTCTCGCGATCAAAATCCGGCGCGTGCTCTACGACTTCCGCATCCTGCGCGACTCCACGCTCGGCGTGCAGGTCATCGCCATTGGCAACCTCAGTGTCGGCGGCACCGGCAAGACGCCCGTCGTCGAAAAATTTGCGCGTGAGTTGAAAGCGCAGGGCAGGGAGGTCGCCATCCTCTCGCGCGGCTACCGCTCGAAGCCGCCGCCGTTGAGCAAACGATTGATCGATCAACTTCTGTTCCGTCGCGACCGCACGCCGCCGCGGGTCGTCTCGGATGGCAAATCCTTGCTGCTCGATTCCGAAACCGCCGGCGACGAACCCTACATGCTCGCGTCGAATCTCAAGGACGTGATCGTGCTCGTGGACAAGGACCGTGTGAAAAGCGGCCGCTACGCGATCCAGAAATTCGGCTGCGACACGCTGCTGCTCGACGATGGTTTTCAGTATTGGAAACTGGCCGGCCGCCGTCGCGACATTGTGCTCATTGATTGCCAGACCCCGTTCGGCAACGAGCATCTACTCCCGCGCGGCACGTTACGTGAGCCGGAGTCGCATCTTTCGCGCGCCAGCGTTTTCTTCCTCACCAAGAGCGATGGCAACACCGGCGCACTCCGCGCGCGTCTCGCCAAGACCAATCCCGGCGCGCCGATCATCGAGTGCATTCACAGCCCGCTCTACTTCGAGGACGTGTTCACCGGCGAGCGTCACGGGCTGGAATACTTGAAGGGGCGCAAGGTCGCATCGTTCAGCGGCATCGCGCAGCCGGAGAGCTTCGAGAAGAGCCTCGCGGCGCTCGGTGCAGAACTGGTGTACTCGAAACGCTTCGCCGACCACCATCGCTTCACGCAGCAGGAAGTGTTGAACGCCATCAACCGTAGTAAAAAGCGCCAGGCTGAACTCATTCTCACCACGCAGAAGGACGCCGTGCGCTTTCCGAAGATTGACCGGCGCGATTTGCCCATCCATTTCATGCGCGTGGAGATCAAGATTCTCAGCGGCGGCAAGGACTTCCAGGATGTGGTGCGGCAAATCTGTTTCAAGTGAGCTGCACGCATGGCGAACGCTGAAAAAATTCTCGTGCGCGGCGTCAACTGGCTCGGCGACGCCGTGATGACTACGCCCGCCCTGCAACGCCTGCGCGCCGCGAAACCCGCCGCGCACCTCACGCTCCTCACGCCGGAGAAGCTCGCCGCTCTCTGGCCCGGCCATCCCAGCGTGGATGCGACGATCACGTTTAGCGATGCGGACAGCGTGTTCAGTGTGGCGAAGCGATTGCGCGCGGAGCGATTCGACACGGCGGTGGTTTTCCCCAACTCGCCACGCTCGGCGTTGGAAGTGTTCCTCGCCCGCATTCCACGCCGCATCGGCTACGCGCGCGGCGGAAGAAGTTTCCTGCTCACGCAATCTCTGCCGCCGCGCGCGGGTGCGGTGAAGATGCACAAGCGTTCCATCTCCGAGATTCAGCAACGCATCGCCGCGAACGTGCCGCGCGAAACTTTCCCCGCTGAAGCCCATCACGTTCACGACTACCTGCAACTCGTCGCCGCGCTGGGTGCGAAGGCCGAACCGCTGCCGCCGCTCCTGCACGTCAGCACGGACGAAGTGGCGGCGGCGCGAGTCAAATTCCAACTCGATGGCCCCGGCCCGCTCTTCGCGCTAAATGCTGGCGCAGAATACGGCGCGGCGAAACGCTGGCCTGCGGAAAATTTCGTCGAGGCCGCCGTGCAATTGCACCAACGCTGCCAATGCCGCTGGGTCGTGCTCGGCGGGCGCGCGGATGTGCCGCTCGCGCAAGACATCGCCACACAACTCGCCGCGCGCACCAGCGCCGCCACCGTGACGACCGTGGCCGGGCAAACCTCACTGCGCGAACTCTGCGCCGTTCTGAAAGCCTGTGCGCTCATCATCACCAACGACACCGGCCCCATGCACGTCGCCGCCGCGCTGGGCCTTTCCGTGGTCGCGCCCTTCGGCAGCACCTCGCCGGAACTCACCGGCCCGCTCTCCGCGCCCGGCCTTCCGCACGCGCTGCTGTGCGGCGCGGCTCCGTGCGCGCCGTGCTTTCTCCGCGAATGCCCCGTGGATTTCCGCTGCCTGAAAAGCATTTCCGTGTCGCAGGTGGTGGAAGCCGCGTTCGCGGTCTGGCGCGGGCCTTCGTAGGACGGAGCGCGGGTTTTCAACCCGCAGCAATGTTCACAAGCCGATGGCGCAAGAATTAGCGAGCACCTTCCTCCATCGCACGTTGCTGCGGGTTGAAAACCCGCTCTCCGCTCGGTGTGCCGCCACATCGCTGCTTCTGTAACCCTTTGGGCTTCCCTCTCGTCATCATCCTGCAACAACCCCGCGCTGGCCGGAGGCCGAAAGGTCCGAACGCCTGCGCCGGAGAGTTGTCAGAATTTCAGCGCCGCTTCCGGCGTCGGCCTGGGTGTCCAGAAGCCAACGGAGCGGAAGGTGTTCCAGAACCGGGCGCTGAGTCAGTGGCAGGCCGCTGGAACCGGCCCGACAAACACGAACACAGTATGAAGAAGTTAATGTTGCTCACGGTGGCCATCGCCTCCATCACCTCGCTCTCGCTCTGCGCCGCGGACGACGCCGCGCCGAAGAAGCCGAAGAAGGAACTCTCGGCCGATGTCATCAAGAAGTATGACAAAGACGGTGACGGCAAGCTCAGCAAGGAAGAGATGCAGGCTTACCGCGCGGACATGAAGAAGGCCAAAGAAACGCCGGCCAAGTAAGCGCCGCCCGTTTTCACCAGCCGGTCACGCAAGTGACCGGCTTTTTGTTTTCGTAGCGGCGTCCCGGCAGAGCGCCGCCGATTGATTTGCAGATGAATGGCGGCGCTCTCACGAGACGCAGAGCATCACTGGCCCTGCACCCGGATTAAATTTTCCGCCGTGCGGATGAAGAGTGCGCCGTCGCCAACCGCATACGAGGCGAGCGTGCGTTCCTTCACGTCATTCTTCGCCAGCACTGCAAAAGTTTTGCCCGGCTTCAGCACTGTACCCACGCCTTCCTCGCTCTGGGTGAAAATCTTGCCATCGGCGAAGACGGGCGAGGCGGAGTAGTTGCCGCCGAGGCGTTCGGCCCAATGCACCTTCCCGCTCTTCGCATCGGCGCAGGTCATGATGCCGCCGTCCGAGATGAAATAAATTTCGTCGCCCACGGCGAGCGCGGAGGGCGTGTTGGGTGCGCCTTTGTTGATGCTCCAGGCGATGTGCGTGTCCGTGACGTCGCCTTGGCCATTCGGGCGCACGGCGTAAAACACCGGGCGGTCGTAGGCGCTGGAGAGGAACAGCAATCCGTGGCTGAACACCGGGCGCGGAATGACCGAGTAGCCCTCGGGATAGCGCGCTTTCCACAGTTCGCGGCCCGTGATCGGATCGTAGGCAAACACCGCCGCACTGGCCGGGCTGATGATTTGCGCCAGCCCGTCATTCGTGATCACGAGCGGCGTGCTGAAGGAAAAGTTTTTGGTCGCACCGGCGGAGCGCGGCGTGCGCCAGAGTGTTTCGCCCGTGGCCTTGTTCAGCGCGACGAAGAACGGATTGCTCGCGCCGTCACAACTGAAGACGAGCGCGTTGCCCGCCAGAGCAGGGGAGCCGCCGTTGCCGTGGACGGGCGGAAATTTCAATGACGTGTTGGTCCAGATGATGTTGCCCTGCAAGTCCAGCGCACCCGTGCCATACGGCCCGAAGTGAACGTAGAGCCGCGCGCCATCGGTAAGCGGCGTGGGACTGGCGTGGCCGTTTTTCTTGTGCCCATTGACCGGCGTGGCGGAAAAGACCTCGACGTTCCAAATAATTTTCCCATCGCGCGCGTTCAGACAGAGCGCGCGCAGCGACTGGTTGCCGTTGGCGGCTGGAACTGCGGTGGTGAGATAAACGCGGTCGCGCAAAACAATCGGCGAGGACCAGCCTGCACCGGGAATGGCCTGCTTCCACGCGACGTTTTTCGTGGAACTCCACTCAGTCGGCAACCCGCTCACGTCCGCGTGGCCTTGTCCGTCCGGCCCGCGAAACTGCGGCCAGTCCGCGGCGGAGGCGGTGAGGGTCAGGAGTGCCGTGAGGGCGCAGACGATTTTTTGTAGCGGCGTCTCGTGAGAGCGCCGCCAAATGAATTGTTTTTTAGTGGCGGCGCTCTTACGAGACGC
>JAYVQC010000017.1:0-3047 GCA_043757045.1 Akkermansia sp.
GGGTGTGATTTTTGCGCCACTACCAAGGCTGGCTTTGAACGCAATCTCACTGCGGGAGAAATTGTGGAACAGTTTCTGGCGCTGCGGCGCGAGGCGCATGCCGTTGGGCGCAAACTTCAGACGGTCGTTTTCATGAGCATGGGCGAGCCGTTGCTCAATCTCGATGCGGTGCTCGATGCGGTGCTCGCGGCGGTGCGGCGGATGGCGGACTACAAACTTGGCGCGCTGGGCTGGCGACAGATCACCGTCTCCACGGTTGGCATCGTGCCGGGCATCGATGCGCTGACGGCCACGAGGCTGAACATCCATCTCGCGGTTTCTCTCCACGCGCCTGATGACGCCACGCGTGCGCGATTGCTGCCGATGGGCAAACGCTTTCCCATCGCGGACATCCTCGCGGCGGCGGATCGTTTCCAGGCGAGTCGCGGTCGGCCAGTGACAATTCAGTATTGTCTGCTCGCGGGCGTGAATGATTCGGTGGAGCACGCGCGAATGCTGGCCGAGTTGCTTGGTTCGCGTCGGATGCACATCAACTTGCTGCGCTACAATCCCACTGAACTGAGTTTGCGCGGCATCGCCTACGAACCGTCGTCCGACGAAACCGACGAAGCCTTCGCCGAAGTGTTGCGCGCGCGGAAACTCGTCGCGCACTTCCGTCGTTCGCGCGGCAAGGACATTGATGCGGCCTGTGGCCAGTTGCGGCGGCGGACGGCCAGTGCCGTCGCCTGAGAATCAAATGCCCTCGGCGGCGAAGACCAGTTCTGCCGGGGCCATGTCGGCGCATTTTGTTTCAGAGTAGGCACCCATGCCGCCCATCACGTTGGCCAGGCGGGTGTGACCGGTGCGCAGAAGCAGGCTCGCCGCGATGGTGCTGCGATAGCCGCTGCCGCAGATGACGGCGACCGGTTTGGCGTTCGGCACTTCCGCGAGACGTTTGGGCAGAGCCGGGAGCGGGAGGTGTTTCGCAGTTTCAATGTGGCCATCCAGCCACTCGCCGGGCGTGCGCACGTCGAGCACGAGCGGCGTGTCGCCGCGCTTCAACGACGACTTCAGATCGCACACGCTGAGTTGCGAGAGCTGACGGGTTTCCTTCAGAGCCGTCGCCTCGATGTAGCCGAGCACGTTGTCGAAGCCGATGCGGGCGAGTTCGAGGCGCGCCTTGGCGGCATTGGCGGCATCACCCACCACGAGCACGATCTTGGAATCGCCGGGGACGAAAAAGCCCGTCCACGTCGAGAACATCGCGCTGCCCAGACCAATGTTCAGGCTGCCGGGGAAATGTCCCGCACCGAAGAACGGCGCGCTGCGAGTGTCGATGACCACGGCACCGCTCGCCGCGTTTTGCTTCACCTCGGCTTCGGTCAAGGCGCGGAGCAGAGGCAGTTCGCTGAAGGGTGTGGCACCGCGGACGTTCACACCAACGTCGAAGCTGAAATAGGCCGGGCGCTCGGGAAGATTCGCCAGCATCTGCTTCACGAACTCCGCGCGATCCTTGATCTGCGCGGCCCAGTTCAACTGCTTCTCCTGGGCCACGGTGGTGAACGGCGCGGAGCCGAGCGCGCGTCCGCACAACGAGCCGGCACCGTGCGCGGGATAGACCTTCACGTCGTCAGGCAACGAAAGAATTTTGCCGAACAACGAATCATAAAGCGCGTCGGCGAGTTGGCGTGGATCGGAGTCGGCATCGCGCAGATCCGGCCGGCCCACGTCGTTCACGAAGAGCAGATCACCGGTGAACACGATGGTGGGCCGGTCGCCCTCGCGCACGAGGAAGCTCAGGCTGTCCGGCGAATGTCCCGGCGTTTCCAGCATTTCAACTTCGAGCGAGCCGACGCGGATGCGCTCGCCGTCCCGCGCCGGGACGCGGTCGTATTTCACCGGGGCGAGATGCGAGGTGTAGAGCTTCGCGCCGGTGCGCGCGGCAATTTCGCGAAAGCCGCTGGCGAAGTCCGCGTGCGGGTGCGTGTTGATCACGGCCACGATGCGCAGGCTGGCGGCTGCGGCGTCGGCGAGGTAATCATCCACGTCGCGTTTCGGGTCCACGATGGCGGCCTCGCCGTCCGCGCCGAACAGATAGGAGGCGTGGGCGAGACCTTCGACGAAGTAGCGTTTGAGATACATGGGGTTTCCTTTCATGGGTGGGTTCAAGTTTCAGTAGAGACCGGGAATGAATCGTTTCACGCGGCGCGCATAGGCCGCGTAATCGGAAAAGCGTTCGCGCAGCCAGCGTTCTTCGCGCCGCGCTTTCGCATCGAAAAAGAGAATCTGCGCCACGGCCAGTCCGAGCGCCGGCCAGCTCTGCCAAAGCAACGCCCAAGCAAACCCGAGCGCGATGACGGACGCGTAGAGCGGATGCCGGAGCCGTGCGTAAATGCCGGACGTGATGAGCTGGCCATCATCCTTCGGCTGCGGAAACGGAGTGCGGTGCGAGCCGAGGTCGCGTTGGCCGCGCAGGCCCAGCCACGCGCCGACGAGTAGGAGAACCATCCCTGCCGCAAGCGTGGACCAGCCATCCCATGACGCGCGCCAGATCGGCCCCGCCGCCAGCCCGGCGATCATCAGCGCGAATTGGGCGACGACCCAGACGCCGCCTCGCGCGGTCGTGTCTGCTTCGGGTTTGTTCACTGGTGGAACAGCGCTCACAATTCAGTTCAGGGCCACACCGTTCTTGAACAAAACAAACCCGGCCACCGCCAGGACGAACCACGCGAAGGCGCGGCTCAACGGCCGCACCGGCACCCGCTTCGTCAGCAGCAGTCCCGCGCCCATGCCGGCCAACGCCGCCGCCGTGAAACCGCCGGTCAGCGGCCAGTTGAGTTCCGTGTGCCGCCAGTGTCCGGCCAGGCCGGCAAAAGAATTTACCGCGATGACGGCAAGGGAAGTGCCGACGGCGACCTTCAACGGCAGGCGCGCGAAGAGCACCATCGCCGGCACGAGCAGGAAGCCGCCACCGACGCCGAGGAAACCGGTGAGCACGCCGACCGTCAGCCCGGCCAGACCGCAGCGCCACGGACGACATTCAGGAAACGGCTCCAGCAATTCTTCCT
>JAYVQC010000018.1:0-11930 GCA_043757045.1 Akkermansia sp.
CTCCGCCCCTCCCTGCGCACGCCAGCGCGGAAACCAAACAACCATGAACCCAAACTCTCATAGCAACTGGATCAAAGATTGGGGGCTTGCCACGATGGCATCGCTCAGGCGGGGTGGGCGGTGCTGTCGCGCAGTTCCCAATCTTTTTCCCGGCGGCGCAGCCACGCCGCCCGCCCGGGCCGGGCTTCACCAGCGTTGGCGCTTGCGAGGAATCCGTTACGCCCTCAGCATTCAGCTCGTCTCCAAATTCACATGAATCAGCCAAGCTTCTCGACGCCAACCATTTCGGTCATTCTCGGCCTCACGGTGTTCACCGCGTCAGCCTTTGATGACTTCAACGTGCAGATGAGCAAGATCGCGCACGAGGAAACCTCATGGCGGCATGACATCTACACGCAGGCGGATACCGCCGGGCTGTGGAAATCCGATTGGGCCTGGCTGCAAAAGCCGGCGCTCACCTATCGCTACAGCATCACGCAGGAGAGACGAAGCCCCCCGGCAATAACCACCGCGAGCGGCTTCACTACGCCCCTGGGACCGGACTCCGAGATGCAGTCCTCGGGCCTCAGTGGCAGTTTTGAAACGTGGGGCGGTGTGGCTTTGGGGTTCAGCTATGCTCATACGCATCAGGACTCGTCTTTTCGGGTGGTGACGCCCGGCGGCGGCATCGCCACGGTTCAGGGCGAAGACACGCTGGACAGTTTCGGCGCGTACGTGGCCAAGCAATGGACGAACGGCCTGAAGGCCAACGCCATTTGGTCTCACACGCGGACGGACGGCGAACGGTATGTGATGCCGGCATTCGATACCTCCGGCGTATCCGGTGGAATGGGCTATGCGCGCAGCTTTGGCGAGAAGCGGATCGGGCGCAACGTCTTCGTGGATACATCGGCCAACTTTCTCTATCAGTCGGGGGAAGAGTCGTGGCATTTCCTCTGGCAGGCGAAGGCGGGTCATAGTCTTTGTCCGCGCTTCGCGATTTACGGCCTCTTCAATTTGTTCCACCGCTTGGAAGAGGGTGACGGCACGAGGATACCCACCGGCCCCGCCGGGTATCATCCCATCGGTGATGAGACGTGGGGCGAAACGGGCGTCGGCTGGCAAGGCCAGCTCTGGTTTGGTGCCTCCCTGACCGGCGAAATCACCGTGCCCATTCTCGACCAAGGCATCACCGCCGAGAATGCGTTTCAAGTGCGCGCCGCGATGAACTGGAGTTTTTGAACCATCCGAGAACGCCAGCGGCGTTTCAGAAATTAGCCGGGGGTCGAGGCGAGTGCGCGAGCCGATACCCCCGGTCACACGCCACACCCGGCACGACCCTGAAGGGGTCGCAGAGAGGCGGCGATTGGCTCTGGCACCCCTTTCAGGGTGCATTCCCCGATTCCTGTTTAGCGGGGGTGTCGCTTTTGTTGGTCGCTCAACCCCCGGCTACTTTCTATCACGCCTTCAGCGTGGGAAATCATCCCGCAGCCATTAACCGTCCCGGCTTCAGTAATTCATTGATGGTGAGCGGGAGTTTGATGATGCCATCGGGGTCGAGGAATACATCGTGGAGGTGGAGGTGTTGTCGGACGGCTCAGTCACTACCGAGGACGGCAGCGTCTGCAAATAAGCGCCATTCGGGTCGGTTCTCAAAATCGGCACTTTAGCCGAAATAGTTCCACGGAGTTTCACCCCACGGCAACGGAGGCGGCGCAGCAGCGACCGCCCGACCGGGACGGGTTTTCCCACGCGTCATCGGGTGCATCCGAACACTGTTTTTGGTAGGGCGTCGTCGCTCCGCGCGCGCCGGGGTGGGACTTCAGCAAGTTTCGCAACGCTTCTCCACTTCCAGGCCTGGCGCGCGCGGAGCGACGCGCCCTACCACGCCCATGTTTTTAAGAACTGTGTTCGGATGCACCGCGCTTCATCCTCGGGGGAAAATTTTTGCGGCGTTGTCACTGGGCGTCTGCTAGTTTCATGCGCATGACCCAAAAGACATTCGTGGCCGTAGCCTTGATCTGCTCTGCCCTCATCACGCAGGCGGCCGAAATTTCCTTCTTCTCCACCAACGCCATCTGGCGCTGGCAGCGCGGAACCAACGAGGCGTCGGCGCCGGATGCAAGTTCGTGGCGGAGTAATTCGTTCAACGATGCGGCCTTCGCGCCCGCCCCGGCGCCCTTCAGCTACGGCGAGAACTATCCGAACGGCACTCTCATCACGGACATGATCAACACCTACTCGTGCCTCTTCCTGCGCAAGCAGTTTGTGGTCACGAACGTGGCGGAACTTTCCGCGCTGCGCTTCGGCGCGAAGGTGGACGACGGCTACGTGATGTGGATCAACGGCGTGGAGCGCGTACGCGTGAACGTCGGCGTGGCGGGCGATCCAGTCACTTACACCAACCTCGCGGCCGGCGCGACCGAGCCGGTGCCGTTCGACTTTTTCATTCTCACCTCGCCCGCCTCGTTTCTCGTCAACGGCACGAACACCATCGCGGTGCAAGTCTTCAACACCGCCCTCGCGAGCAGCGACATTGTGTTCGACAGTTCGCTGGATGGCGTGCTCATTGACACCAATCCGCCGGTCATCGTGGGCGTGTCGCCCGCGCCGGGCAGCACCGTGAACACACTCACGCAAGTCGTGGTGCAGTTCAGCGAACCAATCACGAGCTTGAGCGCGGATGATTTAAACATCTCCGGCGTGGGCGCGACGGGGGTGAGCGCGGCGGGGAATTTCTACACCTTCACCTTTGCGCAGCCGCCGCCGGGCACGGTGGCGATGACGTGGACGGTGGGCCACGGCATCACGGACTTGGCCACGCCGGGCAATCCGTTTGACGAATTCGGGCCGGGCGGGACGTGGAATTACACGCTGGTGGACAACGTGCCGCCGACGGTTTCGCTGCTCTTCCCGGCGGCCGGTGCGACTGTGCAGGCGCTCGGGCAGATTGAAGTGACCTTTAGCGAAACGGTCGTGGGCGTGAACGCCGCCGATCTTTTGGTCAATGGTGTTCCGGCCACAAACGTCATCGCGCTGCCAAATTCAGTGTATCAATTTCAATTTGCCGGCGCGGCGACGGGCCCGGTCTCGGTGGCGTGGGCGGGCGGGCACGGCATCACGGACGTGGCGACGGCGCCGAATCCGTTCGCGGGTGGTTCGTGGAATTACACCGTGGACCCGAACGCGAACGTCTTGGGCGTGGTCATCAACGAGATCAACGTCTCGAACCAGAGCGGGGCCAGGGACGAGAATGGCGAGGAGCAGGACTGGATCGAACTCTACAACGCGGGCAGCGGCTCGGTGAATCTCGCGGGCTGGTCGCTGAGTGATGACGCGGATGAGCCGGGCCGCTGGGTCTTTCCGACGCGCACCATTTTGCCGGGCCAGTATCTCGTGGTCTGGGCCTCGGCGAAGGACCGCCGCGCGCCGACCGGCACGAACCGTTTCCACACGAATTTCAAACTGGCGGGCGACGGAGAATTCCTCGGCCTGTTCACGCCGGACTCGCCGCGTCAGCTCGCGAGCGGTTTCTCGCCGAAGTTTCCCGAGCAGCGGAACGACAGTTCCTACGGCCGCGACGCGCAGGGCGTTTATCGTTACTTCGGCACGCCCACCTTCAACGCCACGAACGGCGTGAGCACCATCGAGGGTGTGGTGAGCCGGGTGCATTTCAGCGCGGAGCGCGGGTTTTTCACCGCGCCGTTCACGCTTGTGCTCACTTGCCCGACGCGTGGAGCGACGATTCGTTACACGCTCGACGGCAGCGAGCCGACGCCGGGGAGCGGCGTCCTCTACACCGGGCCGCTCAACGTGAACAACTCGCTTTTCATCCGCGCGGGCGCGTTTCACACCAACCAGCTTTCGTCGAAGATCACCTCGCACTCGTACCTCTACAACCAGTCCGCCGCGATCCGTTCGCTGCCGGCGCTGTCCATCCAGACGGCCACGAACAACATGCTCGGCACGAACGGCATCATCGGCATGTTCGGCGGCACCGGCCCGCCCAACAACGCGTGGACCGCTGTGAACTCCGGCGACTACCACAATCCGACCAAGAAAGGCATTCAGTGGGAGAAGCCGAACTCGGTCGAATACATTTTGCCGGGCGACAATTCCGGCTTCCAAATTGACTGCGGTATCCGCGTGCAAGGCAGCGACTGGACGCGCCCGCGTTACGGCCCCAGTGATAAGTTCTCCTTCCGTCTGTATTTCCGTGGCGACTACAGCGCGCGCGATCTGGGCTATCAATGGTTCCCGGACGGCATCGTGCAGGACTTCGATCAGATCGTGCTGCGCGCCGGTCATAATGACATCTCGAATCCCTTCCTGCGCGATGAACTGGCGCGGCAGTTGCACGCGGACATGGGCCAGGTGGCAGTGCATGGCAACTGGGTGAACTTCTTCGTCAACGGCGTGTACAAGGGCTATTACAATCCCTGCGAACGCGTGGAGGCGGGCTTCCTCCAGAAGTGGCATGGCGGCAGCAATTCGTGGGACGTGATCACCGTGGGCAGCCTCCCGCAGGGCGACGGCGACACCGTGGACTGGAACTCGCTCCGCAATTACATCAACACGCAGGACGCGACGGTGCCGGCGGTCTATAACGAGGTGCTGCGCCGCATGGACGTGGCCAACTTCATTGATTACCTGCTCGTCAACAGCTACGGCGCGACCTGGGACTGGCCGCACAACAACTGGCGCGCGGCCCGCGAACGCGTGCCGACCGGCAAGTGGCGCTTCTACATCTGGGATGCGGAGGGCGCGTTTGGCGAGTACGACGGGCGCAGTGCGAGCTCGGACAGCTTCACCGGCGTGACCAGTCCGCTGCTCGGCGGCGCGGAGCCGATCCCGCAGTATTACACGCGGCTGCGCAACAGCGCGGAGTTCCGACTGCTCTGGGCCGACCGCGTGCAGAAGCATTACTTCAACGGCGGCGCGCTCTCGGACACGAACGTCACGCAGCGTTTCCTCCAGATGCGTGGTGAGTTGAGCCAGGTCATTCCCGGTTTTAATAACAACATCCTCACCACCTTCATCCCGCAGCGGCGCCCGAACATGTTCAGCCAGTTCAACACCTACAGCCTCTACGCCTCGAATGCGCCGGTCTTCAACCAGCACGGCAGCAACGTGGCCGCCGGCTTCGCCCTGACCATGACGGCTCCGGGCGCGGGCACCATCTGGTTCACCACCAACGGCGCAGACCCGCGCGTGATGTTCAGCGGCGCCGTCTCGAACGCCGCCACGGCCTACACCGGGCCGGTCACACTCGGCCAGAGCATGGTCGTGAAGGCGCGCACGCTGAACGCCGGCACCTGGAGCGCGCTCACCGAAGCGCCTTTCGATGTCTCGGCGCGCGGCGTGCCGATTCGCATCAGCGAGGTGCATTACAATCCGCCGGGCGGCACCGCCTTCGAGTTCATCGAGTTGCAAAACATCGGCACCGCGCCGGTGGACCTCAGCGGCATGAGCTTCTCGGGCGTGACCTACGCCTTCGGCAACGGCACCACGCTCGCCGCCGGTGCGCGACTCGTCATCGCGTCGGATGTCAGCCCTGGCTCCTTCGCCATCGTCTATCCCGGCGTGGTCGTGACGGGTTATTACGTCGGCAGCCTCAACAACGGCGGCGAACGCTTGGCGCTGATTGATCTGACCGGCAACGTCATCACCTCCGTGGACTACGACGACGCGAACGGCTGGCCGCTCGCGGCAGACGGTGGCGGTTTCTCGCTGGAGAACATCAATCTCTATGGCGATCCCGATGACCCGGCGAACTGGCGCGCGAGCGCCGTGAGCGGCGGCACGCCCGGCGCGGCGAACGCGACCGCGCTCACCGCCGTGGTGCGGTTGAATGAAGTGCTCGCGGAAAATCTCGGCGTCGTGAACCACGCGGGCACCTTCCCCGATTTCGTGGAACTCGCGAACACCAGCGGCGTGATCGTGGATGTCGGCGGCTGGAGCCTGACCGACAATGACAACGCGCGGCAGTTCGTCTTCCCGCCCGGCAGCACGATTGACGCGAACGGTTTCCTCACCGTGTGGTGCGACGCGACCACGAACGCCACGCCCGGACTGCACACGGGCTTCGCGCTCGATGGGCAGGGCGACCGCGTTTATCTCTACAACGCCGCCACGAATCTCGTGGACGCGCTCACGTTCGGGCGGCAGTTGCCCAACGCTTCCGTGGGCCGTGTCGGCGGCGCGTGGGTCTTGAACACCGTGACCACAAACGCCGCGAATATCGCCGCGAGCGTCAGCCCCGGCTCCGCGCTGTCCATCAACGAGTTCCTCGCCAACGCGCCGACCGGTTTCCCGGACTGGATCGAACTCTACAACAGCTCCGCGCTGCCCGTCGCGTTGCGCGGCCTCTTCCTCTCGAACACGCAGACGGTGCATCAGATCACCTCGCTCTCCTTCCTCCCCGCGTTCGGCTTCATCCAGTTGTTCGCAGATGAAGGCGTCGGTCCCGACCGCCTCGACTTCAAACTCTCCGCGCTCGGCGGCACGATCATTCTTTATGATGCCAGCGCGACTGAGGTGAACCGCCTGAGTTACACCGCGCAGACCGAGGGCGTGACGCGCGGACGTCTGCCCGACGGCACCGCGACCATCGTGAACTTCACCGGCACGGCCAGCCCCGGCGCGTCGAACTACGCCGCGACCTACACCGGCCCGGTGTTGAACGAAGTGCTGGCGCGCAACGCCACTGCGCTCACGAACGCGGCGGGCAACGCCGCCGATTACGTGGAGCTGTTCAACGGCGGCGGCTCGCCCTTCTCGCTCGCGGGCTTCAGCCTCGGCTTGGACAGCGCCACGCCGCACTGGAGCTTCCCGCCCGGCGCATCCATTGCCGGCGGATCGTATCTCGTCATCTGGTGCGACAACGCGCGCCCGGCCTCGACGAACTCGGGCGACTACAACACCGGTCGCGCGCTCTCCGGCGAAAGCGGTGGCGCGTATCTCTTCAACACCGCGAGCCAGCTCGTGAACTCCGTCGAGTACGGCTTCCAAATTGAGAACCGCGCCCTCGGCCTCGTCAGCAGCGTGTGGCGTCTGCTCACCACCAACTCGCCCGGCGTGGCCAACGGCACCGCCGCCACGCTCGGCACCTCCAGCGGGCTGCGTTTCAACGAGTGGCTGGCTGATTCCGCCGACGGTCCCGACTGGTTCGAACTGTACAACAGCACGAACCTCCCAGTGGAGTTGAGCGGCCTGATTTTAACCGACGACCCGACGAGCAGCGGTACCAACGAGTTCCGCATCCCGGCGCTGAGTTTCATCGGCGCGAGCAACTTCGTGCAGTGCCTCGCCGACTCGCAGCCTGACCAGGGCCGCAACCATGTGAACTTCTCGCTCGACGCGCTCGGCGACACGCTGCGCCTCTACCAGTCGAACGGCAGCAACATCATTGACACCGTGTTCTTCGCCGCCCAGCCGCTCGGCGTCTCGCAGGGCCGTCTGCCCGACGGCAACACGAACACGCTCTTCACCTTCCCGAACTCCGCCTCGCCCGCCGCGTCGAATTATCGGCTCATCAACGAGGTGGTGATCAACGAGGTTCTCACGCACGCCACGCTCCCACTGGAAGACGCCGTTGAACTGCACAATCCCACCGCAGATGCGGCGGGCGTGGGCGGCTGGTTCCTGAGCGACCGCGCGACGACGTTGAAAAAATTCCGCATCCCGGACGGCACGGTTATTCCGCCCGGAGGTTTCGTGACCTTTGGCGAAGCGCAGCTCGGCTTCCCGCTCGACCGCGCGCGGCCCGTGGAACTGTGGCTCTCGGCCGCAGACGCCTCGACCAATCTGACCGGCCTCCGCACGCGCGCCAGCTTCGGCGCGGCGGACGACGGCGTGTCCTTCGGACGTTTCCTCGCGGGCGGCGCGATCCAGTATGCGGCGCAGACTGCGCGGACCTTCGGCGCGGTGAACTCCGGCCCGCGCGTCGGCCCGGTGGTCATTCACGAAATCATGTATCACCCGACAAACGGCAGCGCGGGCGCGCGCGAGTTCATCGAGTTGAAGAACATCAGCGGCACGAACGTGGACTTGTTCAGCGGCCCGAACGCCTGGCGCGTCGCGGACGGCGTGGACTTCACATTCCCGCTGGGCGTTACGCTCGCGGCGGGCGATTACGCGGTCGTGGTGGATTTTGATCCGGTCGCCGACCCGACGTTGCTCGCGCAGTTCCGCGCCTACTATTCCGTGTCGCCCGCCGTGGCGGTCTTCGGCCCGCTCGTGGGCAGCTTGAGCAACGACGGCGAGACGGTGGACTTGAAGAAGCCCTCGCTGCCCGACGGCGCGTTCATCCCGTACGTGCTGGTGGACAAGGTGAGTTATCTCGACCGCGCGCCGTGGCCCGTGGGCCTGGCGGACGGTGGCGGACATTCGCTGCAACGCCGCGTGGCCGCGAATTACGGCAACGACGCCGGCAACTGGCTCGCCGCCGCGCCCACCGCCGGCGGCGCGAACGCCAGCAGCCCCGTGGCCCCGCCCGTCATCACGCAGTCGCCCGCGACGGCGAATGTGTTCCTGAACGCGAACGTGCTGCTGCAAGCCGCCGCCACCGGGACCGGACCCATCGCGTGGCAGTGGCGCTACAATGGCGCGGAAATTTCCGGTGCCACGAACGCCAGCTTCTTCCTCGAAGCCGTGCGCGCCGAAGAGGCGGGCGTGTATGACGCCTTCGCTTACAACGCGGGCGGCTCGGTCTTCACCGCGCCCGCGCAACTGACCATCGTGCAACCGGTCTTCCTCCTGCTAGCCCCGCCGACATTTTACCAGACCAACGCTGGCTCCAACGTGACTTTCACCGTCAGCGCGGGCGGCACGCAACCTTACGCCTACCAATGGCGCTTCAACGGCGCGGACATCCCCGGCGCGACCGGTCCGTCCTTCACCATGACCAACCTCACGTTGAACCACGCCGGATACTACGCGGTCGTGGTCACGAACACCTACGCCGCCGTCACGGCGAACGTGACCTTCGCCGTGCTCGTGCGCCCGGTGATTACGAACCACATCCAGTCCGTGAGCGTGTTGCAGGGCGGCACGGCCGTCTTCACCCTGTTGGCCGGACCAGACCACCCGCTGGCCCCGCTGTGGTATCGCTGGATTCGCAATTCCTCGGCCTATGCCACCACCTCAGTGCCGGTGCTCGTACTGACCAACGTGCAGGCCAATGCCACCTTGCGTGTCTCGGTGACCAATGGTGCCGCGCCCGGCGGCGTCTCCAGCCCCGCCACCGGCAACGTCAATCTCACCATGCTCCCGGACTTCGACGGCGACGGCATCTCCGACTGGTGGGAGACGAATTACTTCGGCAATATCGGCACGACCAATACCGCCGCGAACGCGCTGCTCGACCCGGATGGCGACGGCATGAGCAACCGCGACGAATACATCGCCGGCACCAATCCAACGAACGCGCTCAGCCTGCTTCGTCTCGCGCTGCTTCCGACGGCGGGCGGCCAGATTGAGTTCGTGGCGCAATCGAACATCGCCTACACCATCCAATACCGGACCAACCTGTCCGGGCCGCCCTGGACGAGCGTGACGAACATCGCGGGCCAGTCGCTCATCCGCACCATCCAGTTGAGCACGCCGTATCCCGCGCCCCAGCGGGAGCGCTACTACCGCGTGGTGACGCCGCCGGTGCCGTAGCCAGAAACAGTTCTGACGACAACGCCGCTGCGTGATGAACGCGGCGGCGATTTTTTTAACGGAGCGCGGACCGCCGAGTCCGCGCGATCCAATGGTGAGAAATATTCCCGTGCCTGAGCAGGCCGACGAATCTGGCTATGACGCGCCGCGAAGCGGTTCCCATTCCCCTGCCATTCATCCCTCTGACTTACCTCGCGAACGACGGCCGATGGAAATACGTCAGAGGAATGAATGGCAGGGGAATCGAGGTCGGTTCACTTCACGGTCGGCCCTGATGGAGTGAGGAACACGCGGACTCGGCGGTCCGCGCTCCGACTGATTACTGACCACTGATTACTGTTTCACGGCCTCGCCGCCGCGCAGCCAGTCCGCGAGGAGTTCGATGGATTTGGCGTCGAGAATCTTCTCCTCGCCGAACGCCGGCATCCGGTCGTTGCGCTTTCCGTAGAAGCGCTCGTGCTTGGGATTCGAGATGAGGGCGACGAGCCATTCGCGCGAGCCGTAGCCGGTGAGATCGGGCGCGGTGGCGTCCTCGTCCTTCTTGCGGAACTGATGGCACTCGGTGCAGCGCGCGGTGTCGCTGGTCATAAATTTCCGGCCCGCCTCGATCAGCGCGGCGTCGCGCTGGTCGGCTGCCGCGAGCGCGGGCAGTTGTGCCTCGGCAGCGAGGGCGGCGGTGATCTGCTGCAATTGCTCAGGCGTGAAATTCGCCGCGTCCTTCTTCACGAACTTCACCATCTTGCCGTCGGCGAATTTCGTGCCGCCAAAAAAATTCGAGCTGGCGATGCGTTTCGGATCGAGCATCGCTGCCGCCCATTCGCGCGAGCCGAAGCCTTTGAGGTCGGCGGCGGATTGGGGATCCTTCACGGCGAGGCCGAGGCCGTTGTGGCCGTCGTAGCGATGGCAGCTTGCGCAGTTTTTCGCGAAGAGCTTCGGCCCTTGCGTGAGGGGGTCGTTGCGGAGCAGTTCCACCGCACCGGTGATGGGAATGCCGCGCGCGTGCGCCAGTTCCACCACGCGCTTGGATTCCTGCTCGGCCTGTTGCACCGAGACGAGATACTCGGGCTTGTTCTGATCTTCGCGCACGGCTTGGAAGGTGAGCAGCGTGGCGCCCGCGATGATGACGCCGAGCAGGCCGAGGTTGAAGCGGTGCCCGAGCTTCCACTTCCCGATGAATGGCATGGCGAACAGCAGGCCCATGACAATGGATGGAATGATCATCGCACCGACAAGTTCGCCGTGGTGCCCGAAAATCTTGATCAGCCACTCGGCCTTCAGGAACTGGAACAGGAACAGAAAATACCATTCCGGCCGCGCCGCGCTGAAGCTCTCGCTGGGATCAGCGGGCGCACCGAGAGGCGCGCCAAGTTCGCCGCCGCCGAAGAGTTGCGGCTTCACGATGAAGAAGATGACGGTGGCCAGCATCGCCAAGCACGCCACTGCGTCTTTCAAAACTTGATCCGGCCAGAAGGCGCAGTCGGGTTTGTTCTTCGGTTGCGCGGCGGTGAGTCCGTGTTTCCGAAACAAATAGACGTGACCGACGATGAACGCGATGACCAGCCCCGGCAGCACGCCCGCGTGCAGCGCGAAGAACCGCGTGAGCGTGTGATGCCCGTAGTCCGCGCCGCCGATGACGATCTTCTGCAACTCCGGCCCGATGAACGGGGTGATGGCCATGATGTTTGTCGCGACCTTGGTGGCCCAGTAGCCCTTCTGATCCCACGGCAGCAAATAGCCGGTGAACGACAGCAACAACGTCAGCTTGAGCAAGATCACGCCGACGACCCAATTGAATTCGCGCGGCGGCTTGTAACTGCCAGTCAGAAAGACGCGGTACATGTGCAGCCAAACCGTGATGACCATCGCGTGAGCGCCCCAGCGGTGAATCTCACGCATGATCCCCAACGTCGTCACGTCGCGCAGAGCCAGGATGTCGTTGAAGGCCCACTCCAGCGTCGGCCGGTAATAGAACATCAGCAGCACGCCAGTGATTGTCTCGACCAGAAACAGGAAGAACGTGATTCCGCCCATGCACCAGGTGTAAGACAGCGCGATGCCCTGCTGCTTGATCGACACCGGATGCAGGTGCAGAAAGAAATTGGTCCGCATCACGCCCACGCGGTTGCGGCGGTCGTACGGAGCCGGGTGCCGGAAGACACTCTTCCAGATTTGCGAATCGCGAATGTAATCACCGACCGACATGGATGCTGACTTTCCATTTTTGATTTTTGATTTTTGATTTTCGATTGATCGCGCAGCTCGTGGTTCAATCAAAAATCAAAAATCAA
>JAYVQC010000019.1:0-3028 GCA_043757045.1 Akkermansia sp.
CTTCCGCCGCCGGCTGGATTTACCTCGCCATGACCCGCCTCATGCTCCGCCGACTCGCATGAACATTGGTTCATTTTGATTTTTCAGACCGGCTCTTAGAAGCGCCACTGCCACAGAGAACGCAAAGAACACGAAGAGTGAAGCGCGAAGTTCTTTGCGTTCTCTGCGTTCTCTGTGGCTAATTTTTTCTCGGTTCTTTCTTCGGCATCTTCTGTCTTCCCACCTCGCCGCGCTTCCCTAAATTCCCCGCCACGAATTTTGTGAGCGTCGAACTGTCCGAACCGTTTTTCGCCAAGGTCGCCGGCTGGGAGGCGATGAAGATGGCGCGCGCCCTGATGGCGATGGGCAAGGTGCTGAGTTCCAATTACACCCCGCCCATTCTCAAAGGCGTGGTGCAGGAGGGCACGACTTCGTATCGCGCGGGCTTCGTCATCAAGAGCGACACGGATTTGGAGAACACCTGCACCTGCCGCGCCTCGCGCGAGTGGGGCACGATGTGCGCGCATTCGGTGGCGGTGGGGCTGCACTGGCTGAAGCCGGCCGGGACCGTGAGTCAGACCGTGAGTGGGAAAGTGGGTGAGCGGGTAAGTGGGAAAGACGTTAGGCCCACTCACCCACTCACCCACTCACCCACTTACCAAGTCTCTCGCCTGCGCCGCGCCATCGCGGGTGAACCCGGCATCGAGTCACTCGAACTCCACATCATCCTCCCCCCGAATTTCGCCGACGCCGCCGCGCGCGGCAAAGTGATGCTCGTGGTCGAAGGGCAACGTGCCGCCAGCGTCCCGCTGGCCGGGCCGCGCCAGCGGGACGCTGGCGGCACGTTGCGTTCGCCGCTGAACGCGCTGCCGAAGAACCGTCCCTTCCAACTCAGCACCGAGGACGAACGCCTGCTCTCCCGCCTCGAAGACATCGCGGGCGAACCGCCTGGAATTCTGGTGCTCACCACGCGCGAGTTCACAGAGTTGCTCCCCGCGCTGGCGGAACATCCGCGCGTCACTTTGGGCAAGACGGTGTCACTTCGCATCACGCGCGAGCCGTGGTCGCCGCCGCTGCGCGTGACGCTGGAGGCGAACGGGGAAATCGTGCTGACGGTGAAGCCAGACGGGGCGACAAGTCTCCCCGTCCTCCTCGACGGCAGCTGGGTCTTCACCAACCACACGCTTCAACCACTCGCGCTCACGGCAGGATTTCTCTCCGTGCTGCAAGCGCCGGTGCGGCTCAACCGCCAGCAAGTTCCCGCGTTTCTCAACCACGACTTCCCGCGCCTCATCGCCAGCGGCGTGCTGGAAACAAATTTCTCCCTCGATGATTTTGTTGTGGAGCAGCAGCCGCCGAAATTTCTGCTCCACCTCACCGGCGGTCTCGCGCAACTCGCCGCGCAACTCCAGTGCAAGTATCCCTCCCGCGTCATCACGGCGGGCGCGGCCAGCGCGGGCGAATCACCGTGGATGCCGGACGCGAGCGCGCCCACACGCTACGCCATGCGCGATCTTTCGGCGGAGCAACAGGCCCTCGGGAGATTGCTGCGCGCCGGCTTCACCGGGCCGGACGGGCAGGGGAGGTATCAACTCAACGGCCAGGAGCGCGTGTTGAATTTCTTCGCGCGCGAACATCCGAAGATGCAGAAGGAGTGGACGGTCACGCTGGAGGAACGCCTCGACTGGAGCACGCGAGAAAAGATCGAACGCATCGAGCCGCGCTTCGAGATCACGCCGAGCGGCGTGCAGTGGTTTGATTTTGGCGTGTCGTTTGCGTCGAGCGGCGGCGAACAGTTTTCCTCGGCGGACGTGCAGCGGCTGATTCTTTCCGGCCAGAGCCACACGCGGTTGAAGAACGGCAAGGTCGCAGTCATTGACACCGGCGCGGTCGAGGAGTTGCAACAGTTTCTCCTCGACGCCTCGCCTACACAACAGCACGGCAAATATCGGCTCGGCAACGCGCAGGCCAGCTTCCTCGACTCCACGCTCACGCAACAGGGCTGGCAAGCGCAGGCTCCGGCGTCGTGGCGTGAGCGGGCGCAGCAGCAAAGCGGCGAGGCGAAACTGGAATGCCCGCCGCTCGGTGATTTGGAAAAAGTCCTGCGCCCGTATCAGAAGCACGGCGTGGCCTGGATGAATTTCCTGCGCACGAACGGCTTCGGCGGCATCCTCGCGGACGAGATGGGCTTGGGGAAGACGTTGCAGGCGCTGGCGTTTTTGCAGCGTGCCGCCAGCGTCTCGCTGGTCGGGTCTCGCGCCAGCGGGACGCTGGCGGCACGTTGTCCGTCCCTGGTCGTCTGCCCCACTTCGCTCGTGTTCAACTGGGCGGCGGAAGCGGCGAAGTTCACACCGCAGCTCAAGGTCGTCGCCTTGCACGGCGCGAACCGGCACAAGCTCTTCGAGGAAATTCCGCGCAGCGATCTCGTGGTCACGAGCTACGCGCTCATCCGCCGCGATCTGGAGCGCTACCAGCAGTTCGAGTTCGACACAGTCATTCTCGACGAGGCGCAACACATCAAGAATCGCGCGACGCAGAACGCGCAGGCCGTGAAGATGATTCGCACGCAGCACCGCCTTGTGCTCACCGGCACGCCGCTGGAAAACTCGGTGCTCGATCTGTGGAGCATCTTTGACTTTCTGATGCCGGGCTATCTCGGCAGCGCGAAGGATTTCAAGGAGCGTTACGAAGTCCCCATCGCGCGCGAACGCAGCGCCGAGACGCAGGCGCGGCTGGCGCGACGGCTCAAGCCCTTCATCCTGCGCCGCCTCAAACGCGACGTGGCCAAAGACCTGCCCGCGAAGATCGAACAAGTGACCTACTGCGAACTGAACGACGAACAGCGCGCGCTCTACCAGCAGGTCATGGAGTTCAGCCGCAAGGAAGTGCTGGAAGCCGTGGGCGCGCAGGGTGTCGCGAAGAGCCGGCTCGTCATCTTCACCGCGCTGCTTCGGCTGCGGCAGATTTGCTGCGACTTGCGGCTGCTGAAATTGTCTCGCGAAGCGGGCGAAGGAAGCGAAGGAAAAGAAGTTTTTCCCACTTCGCTTCC
>JAYVQC010000020.1:0-11852 GCA_043757045.1 Akkermansia sp.
TGGCGGCGCTCTGCCGAGACGCCGCTACGGGGAATGGGCGGCACCTCCTCACCACAGCACGCCCTCCTCGATGATGTTGGTCAGCACGTTAAACATGCCGATGACGAAGACGCCGATGACCAGTCCGTTCCACAGCACGAGCGCGGTGGTCAGCACCTGCGCCGCCGCCTGCTCCTGTTGAAACGCCTTCGCATCGAGTGACTCGAACCAGCCACGTAGCGCCGCAATGAAGCCCTGCGTTCCGTGCTGCGCGTTGGTCAGACGCCAGTGAAATTCCCCGCTGTCGTCGAGCGCGCGCACGGCCTCGGTGAGTTTCACGCCCGAACTGATTTGCGCCACCGCGTGGCCCGCGCGGCGCGGGAGCAGGCGGTTGTCAGACGCGTTGCCATGACAATTGACAGTTCCAAATCAGCCGTGTCTGCGCGCTTTTCTCCGCAGCAGCAGGGCGGCGGCACCACCAAGACCAAGCAAGGCCCAAGTGCCGGGTTCCGGCACGGGCGAGCCGTAGAAGTCCAGAGAATAGTCCAACTGCCGGAAGTATCTGTCCTCCTGCACATCGAAGTAGTCGTAGAAGTTGTTCACGCGGAAACCGATCTGCGTGAGGTTGTAGCCCGCCAAGTCCGGTGCGAGGGGCGAACGGCCCAAGAAGCCTTGCTCGGAAATGATCAATCCGGGGTAAAAGTGAATGTATCCGTTTGTGCCATCGGTGAGACCGGCGGCAAATCCAGCAAATCCGGGTTCATTCAGGGCGTTGGCGAAAAAGGTCCGACCAGTGTCGTTGGTCAGAAGGCTCATGGAGAAAATTGTCGTTGCGGGGTTCTGACCGGAGAACGGGTCCGGTAGGTGCTCGAAGAAAACTTGCCAACTCCCGCCCGGCGCAGCACCACTATTCCCCGCCGAACTGTTTGCGCTCCAAATAATTCCCTGCGCGTGGACATCAACTGTCACCAGCAAGGCGAGTGAGAAAGTAGTGAGTAGTCTCATGGGAATCAGCCGCGCCTGCGCGCTTTTCTCCACAGCAGCAAGGCGGCTCCGCCAAGTGTGAGTAACGCCCAACTGCCGGGTTCGGGCACGGGCGAACCGTAGAAGTCTAGGGAGTAGTCCAACTGCTTGAAGTATCTGTCTTCCTGCACATCGAAGTAGTCGTAAAAGCTGTTCACGCGAAACCCAATCTGCGTGATAGTGTAGCCCGCCAAGTCTGGCGCGACGGCGGAACGACCGAGAAAAAGCTGCTCGGATCCCGCTCGCCATGAGTGAGGAGCTCCAACTTGGAAGCGAAGAAATCCATTGGTGCCATCTGTGAGACCGGAGACGAAGCCAGCAAATCCTGCTTCATTCAGGGTGTTGGCGAAAAAGGTGCGCCCGGAATCATTGGTGGCGAGACTCATGGAGAAGATTCCCGACATGGGATTCATACTTGGAGGATACCCCACATTTTCCGGTGTGTGATCGAAGGCAATCTGCCAACTCCCGCTTGGGAATCCTCCGCCTGGGGCGGCGATAGTGTTGCCCTCCAGTTGATTTACACTCCAAATCAGACCTTGCGCGTGGACACCAAGTGCCGCGAGTAAGGCGAGCGAAAGAGCAGTCAGTAATCTTATGCGATTCATATCGTTGTTTCCTGTCACGGTTGATGCGTCGCTTTCAGGCTGGAGAAGGTCACCTTCGCTGTGCCGCTGTTGGTAGCGGCCTTTGGATAGTAGCACCCAGCCTTGAAGTAAAGCGTCACATTCGTCGCCGCCCAACCGGAGTATCCCGGATCGGCGGGATTGGACATATTCACCACCAAAGGGGCGACGGACGTTCTATTCGTCGCAACCGTGGCGTAAAGCGTGACGGTGCCGTTTGACGAGCCGATCATCTTCAACTCGTAATCGATCCGATCACCCAAGTTCACCCCGCTCACGATGTCGTAAGTCAGGTCCGTGTTCCCGGCATTGGTGACCGATTTGTCGGGGCTGTAATAAACCGCCAATCGGATCCGCTTGTTGGCGGTGCCAGACCCTTCGTGGAAGAGCGTGATGGCGGCGAGGCCACCGGAAGGGGGATTCGGCGTTTCCGTGTGAATTTGCCCGAAGATCACCTTGGTGGGACCGCTCTCTAATCGACATGTGGCTTGGAGAGTGTGCGTGTTGGTCGCGGTGCCAGTCGCCGGGTCGTGCGGCTTCCAGTTAAACTCGCCCCCGTTCGCCAAGGTCTCTCGCAGTTCGCTGCGGGGACTGCCCAAGTTGGGTGAGGGACTGGTCGTGTCCTGGTCCGCGCCGTTCCACGGCGCTTCAAACACCATCGTGTTGCCGTTGCTCAAGTAGAAGTATTTCTGCGTCCCGTTCGTCGGGTCCACATACTTGAAACCGGAGTTCAGCCATGCCGTGGTGATGTCGAGCGGCAGGTGGGTGTTGTCCAGATTGTTCGTTTTATCCACCGGCAAGGTGAGTTCCCAACGGGTAAGGTCAAAAGCCTTGGACGGCCCTTGGGACAGGGCGTGCAGTGTGTCGAACTGGGCTTTGACCTCGGTCTCCGTCAACTCACGTTGCCAGAAGGCTACTTCGTCAATGGAACCGTTAATCGTTGGTGATTCTCGAAAGGCGCTGGTGTTCCCGCTGCCCTCCTTGTTGCCCAAAGTAATGGCACCGTTGTTTCCAAACTTCTTGGCGGCGCCCAAAGCGAAACTGCCGGCGGGCAACGTCTGGCTTCCAACCTGACCGAGATACCAGCGGACCTCGTCGCTGTTGGTGCGCGTCTGATCGCACGTCACCGCCAGATAGTACCACGCGCCACGAACCAGGTTCGAGTCCGCCAAAATGATCGGCTCGTTGGTGCCAACGCCCAACCTCAAGGCCCCCTTGTCGTTGTTCGTCAGCGAGCCATCGAAATACACCGCGATGGCGTTCGAGGTGACCGTCCCTTGAGAAAGGACATAACGCTTGGCCGTCGCCTGTCGGCCCAACGTGTTGAACAGCAGGGTGAAAGACCCTTGGTTGGTCGCGTCACTCGTGCCGCCGCCGATGGCATCGTTCGTGACCACCAACCTCTCCGTGTTGGTCGCAAATGAATACGCACCATTGCCGATCCCAAAAGCGTCCACGCCCCAAAAGCCGCCTTGGTTCGTCGCGGCCAGGCCACCGCTCGCCGCTGAGTTGATGAGATTGCTCTCGTTCAGTTTGAACCAACCGCTGGGGCTTTGATTGCTCACCACGCCTTCATACATGGCACGGGGCGAGTTGGCATTCGTTGGTGATGTCTTGCTGACGAGTTGTTCGTAGGCCGTGGTCAGGCCGTCGTTGTCGGCATCCGCCATCGTGCCGAGTTGGAAATATCGCTCACACCAGTTGGTGAGGCCCCACGAGAAATTCGTTGGGCTGCCGAGGGCGCGGGTCAGCCACGTCCAGTTTGTTCGACTCAATAAAGGCATCGCCAGTTCGACCATGTTCGTGGTGCCGAACATGTCATAACTCGCGTTCGTTGTCGTGGGCCGGATGGTCAGGGCGATCCACGGATTGGTCGTCTGGGCGATGCCGAGCGTGAGGGCATTGGTGGAAAGGTAGCCCACTGTGAAATTCGTCAGGCTGTTACAGCATAGGTTGGTACTGCTGCTGTTCGTTCCGCCAGCACTGGGCGGCGTCGGGCCGCTCATGGACGACATCATCATGCCGCCGCCCTCGCTCTCGAAGAAGAATTCCACCGCGCTGTTGTCCACGAAATAAACCCCGTCGTAGGCATACACTGGCAGCGCGCCGTGGTACGGGTCGAAGGGATACGGCACGGAGGGAATGTTGCCGAGCAGGTAGAACGTGCCGGAGGCGGGAACGTCAGTCAGCAAAACCGGTGGAGACTTTTCAACGGCGGTTTGTGGACGTGCCGTCAAGCCAGCCATAAGCAGACACACCAAGGACAACCAAAGGCGAGGAAGAAGGATGGAGTTCATGTGTTGATGAGCTTTGGGCTGAAACAGCAGAGGCGTGACCTACTCACGCCACCACGACAGGCACTAGCACATGCCCTACCCGGAAAACGCTTTCGGGCACGCCCAGTGTGGGCGTGCCTCGAATGCGTCCGGGATTTTTTGAAAGTGCTAGTTTCGTCGTGGACCGCAGCCGAAACCGCAAATTGTGTATTAAGTTTCTGTTATGACATTCGGAGTTTCAACGGACGCGGGAAGGAATGGCTTTTTTCTCAGCCGCGTCGAGCAGCATTTTTCAAAACCACTCCGTGCCGGTGAAAAAGCGGAGGACAATTTTCTCACCCGTCACCGTGGGATACGTCGCCACGCGGATGTCGCTGGTCGCGCCGACTTCAGCTTTGTCAATGCGCCCGTCCTGCGGCAGCGACTCCTGATACGTCTTCAACTTGCTGAGAAACTTGATGCGTCCGAAGACGCGCTCGGCCAGCGGCTCAGGCAACGCCACGGGCGGCGACATCATGCCGTCGAGGCGGAGGGAGACTTGCGCAGACTTGCCAAACATCTGGAGATGAATGTCGCTGGCGCGCGCGCGCTCGGCGCGGCGGATGAGCGCCTCGAGATGGGCGGGAGCGGATTCGTTGGTGGGATCGCAGTGCATCGCGTGGTGACGGGACGACGTTGAAGGCGTTGAGTTTTTTACGGGAAAACGAACCGGCGTGTCCTGAGCGCCACTCGTTTTCCCGGAATGCGGCGCACACTGCCGCCGGACGGGCGGGAAGAAAAGGAGAAACACGGACGGAGAAAACCAACCACCAAACGCACTTGGCCGGCGGCCTGGGCGACTCCTACACTCCGCGCATGAAATCCCTGCTTCTGGTCTGCGCGCTGATCTGGGGCCTCGCCGCCGCCTTGGCCAGGGCGGACGGAAGTTTCATCATTTTCCACTGAGCACCGCGAACCTTCGCCCACCGCTTTGCGAAAAACATTTTAGCAACCACGCACATCATGATTATCCCGCCGACCTGGAATCTCCCCGAAACCATCCGCGCGCGACTCGGCGCCAACACTTACGGACGCCAGCGCGCCATCATCGAGGATGGTCACGTCCTGCTGGTCTTGCACAAGCCGCCCGGCCCCGATGACCGCACGCGCGAGGGTGTCCTCTTCTGGCGCAACACCGCCGGCGAGTGGCAGTGCAATCGCGGCGGTCCCGGCCCCGGCGGATTGAAGCGCCATGTCCAGTCTTACGTGGACCTCGAAGGCAAACTCACCCAGGACTACGAGGTGGCCGCGGGCAGCAACGCGTTCTTCGATTTGCTCGAAGCTCTCACGCCGCTCAATCGCGCCGCGCGCTCCATGCACGCCGCGTTGCAAGACGCGCGTGAAGCCATCAAGCAGGATGCCTTCATCATCGAGGTGCGCGACCTGGCCTACGAGGCGGAGCGCAACTTTGATTTGCTGGTCGAGGACGTGCGCAACGCCATTCATCACACCACGGCGCGCGAGGCGGAAATCCAGGCGCAGGCCAGCAAGGAGGCGCTCACCGCCAGCCATCGCCTGAACATTCTTGCCGCGCTCTTCCTGCCGCTCACCGCAGTCACGAGTCTCTTCGGCATGAGTTTCTCGCGCGGCATGGACGAACACATCCCCGCCATGTTCTGGATGATTTTCGCCGGCGGTGTGGGGCTTGGTTTCGTGATGAAAAGCTGGGTGACGGCGAAGCCGAAAGCCCAACCAGTGCCACCAAGCCCGCCTCGTTGAAACAAGACCGAACCCACGAGGCAGAAGAGACACACGATCGGTTGAAACTCAATTCCCTCAACCAAGTGACACGACTTTCAACCCCTCGGCCTTGGCGAGTTGCGCCGGGCGGGCGTCAGTGGTCAGGAACAGTTCGCATTCGAGCGTGAGTGCGCTGGCGACGTGCAGCAGATCAATGGCGTGCGCACCGAACCGTCCGGTGTGAGTCGCGAAAAGTGTGGCGCGGGCGATGGCCGCGTCCATGTCGAGTGTCACGTCTAGCAGGGTGCGGCGGGCCATCAGTCGTTCCAGCCGGCCCAGCGCGGCGTCGCGTTCGCGGACGACGTAAGCAGCTATTCCCCCGTCGCCATCAGCTTCGCGATGACGTTGAAATCTTCCAGCGTCGTGTGGTCGCCTTTGATCTCCGCGCCGCTCGCGATCTGCTTGAGCACGCGGCGCATGATTTTGCCGGAACGCGTCTTGGGCAGCGCCTCGGCGAAACGGATGTCGTCAGGCTTGGCCACGGGACCGATTTCCTTGCCCACATGCCGGCGTAATTCCTCGCGCAGTTCGGGCGTGCCGATGATGCCGGTCTTGAGCGTGACGAAGGCGACGAGCGCCTGGCCCTTCAATTCATCCGGGCGTCCCACCACGGCGGCCTCGGCGACTTTTTGATTGCTCACCAGCGCGCTCTCGACTTCGGCGGTGCCGATGCGGTGGCCCGCGACGTTCAACACGTCGTCAATGCGGCCCACGATCCAGAAGTAGCCGTCCTCGTCCTGCCGGCAGCCGTCGCCGGTGAAGTAGCTGCCCTTCACCTCGGTCCAGTAGGTTTCCTTGAAGCGTTTCGGGTCGCCCCAGATGCCGCGCAGCATGGAAGGCCACGGCTTGCGGATAACGAGTTTACCGCCGGTGTTGCGCGGAACTTCCTTGCCCTGGTCGTCCACGACTTCGGGTTGAATGCCGAAGAACGGGAGCGTGGCGGAACCGGGCTTGGTGGGCGTCGCGCCGGGCAACGGCGTGATCATGATGCCGCCGGTCTCGGTCTGCCACCAGGTGTCCACGATGGGGCAACGCTTGCCGCCGATATGCTCGTGATACCACATCCACGCCTCGGGATTGATCGGCTCGCCGACGGAGCCGAGCAGACGCAGCGACGAGAGGTCATGCTTCTTCACCCACTCGGTGCCCCATTTCATGAAGGCGCGAATCGCCGTGGGCGCGGTGTAGAGAATGGTGACGCCATACTTGGCAATGATGCGCCAGAAGCGGTCCGGCTCCGGCCAATTCGGCGCGCCTTCATACATGAGGCTGGTCGCGCCGCACGCGAGCGGGCCATAGACGACGTAGCTGTGGCCCGTGACCCAGCCGACATCGGCGGTACACCAATAGACATCGTGGTCCTGAAGATCGAAGACGTACTTGGTGGTCATCTTCGCGCCGAGCAAGTAGCCGCCGGTGGTGTGGAGAATGCCCTTGGGTTTCCCCGTCGAGCCGCTGGTGTAGAGAATGAAGAGATTGGCCTCGGCATCCATCGGCGTGGCGGCGCACTCGGAATCAACGTAGTCGAGTTCACGATGCCACCAGACGTCGCGGCCTTCGGTCATAAAGACTTCGTTGTTGCAACGGCGGACTACGATCACTTTCTCAATTGTCTCGGTGAGCGACTGGCCGCTCGCGTCCTTCAGCACGAGCGCCTCGTCCACGTTCTTCTTCAACGGCACCACCGCGCCACGGCGGAATCCGCCATCGCTCGTGATGACCATTTTCGCGCCGCAATCCTGAATGCGATCCGCGACGGACTGCGCGCTGAAGCCGCCGAAAACCACCGAATGCACCGCCCCAATGCGCGTGCAGGCGAGCATGGCAATCGCCGACTCCGGCACCATCGGCAAATAAATGATGATGCGGTCGCCGCGCTTGATGCCGTTGCGCTTGAGGACATTTGCGAAGCGGCAGACTTCGCGATGCAACTGCTTGTAAGTCAGCACGCGCTCTTCGCCGGGCTTGCCGTCGGTGGCAGGCTCGCCTTCCCAGATGATCGCGGCTTTGTTCGCGGTCGCGGTGCCGAGCCACTTGTCGAGGCAGTTGTGACTGACGTTCAGCTTGCCGCCGACGAACCATTTCACGTTCGGCACCCTTCCTTGCTGCACCTTGCTCCACGGCTTGAACCACACGAGTTCGTTCTTCGCCGCGCGCGCCCAGAATTTTTCCGGCGACTGGAGGGATTCCTTGTGCAGCTTGCGGTAATGCGCGAGCGACTTGATGTGGGCGGTTTTGGAAAATTCTTTGGCAGGAGCAAACACGCGCGTCTCATGCGAGAGCGAGGTGATGTTCGTCGCGTTCTTTTCGGGCATAGGGCGGCGAGTTTAGGAAGCGAGCCGCAAGCGTCAACGGAGATTCAGTCCGTAGCGAGACAGACGTGATGAGGTCCAACATTGACGCCTCTCAAGCGCCCGGGGCGTGAAAGCATCAAGCCCCCTGACCGGACACCAGGTTACCGCCCGACA
This sequence comes from Akkermansia sp., assembly GCA_043757045.1. Taxonomy (GTDB): domain Bacteria; phylum Verrucomicrobiota; class Verrucomicrobiia; order Limisphaerales; family SIBH01; genus JANNGC01. Next base: position 8,152 of record JAYVQC010000020.1, read on the forward strand.
GCGCCTCGCGCAGTCCCACCATGCGCTGGGAATCGGTGTCCCAAGCCTTGAGCCGCAGACAGCGGTAAATTTCCAGGGGCGAAAGCGACGTTGTCTTCGGCGCGTTCAACTCGGGGAACGCCTTCATCACCTCGGGCAGCCGGTAGAACGGAATGCGCGCGTTCAAGTGATGAATGTGGTGGAAGCCGATGTTGGCCGTGAACCAGCGCATGATGGGGTTCATGCGCATGAAGCTCGACGAGGTGAGCGCCGCCGTCTCGTACGTCCAGCCCGCGTTCGTGCTGAAGGCGACGGTCGGAAAATTATGCTGCGCGTAAAACAGATACGACCCGATGGCGCAGGCAATCCCGAACGGCACCACAATCGTGAACAGCAGCCCGGACCAGCCCGCAAACACCGTGACGATCACCCCCAGCGCGACATGGACGATGAAGGCGATGATCGAATCGAAGTGCCGCGACGGCTGGTTGATGAACGGGAACACGCACATGCCGAAGAGGAAGATGAAAACGTAACCGTGCAGGATGGTCAGCGGATGGCGCATGAACAGATACTTGAAACGCTTGCCCGGCGAGGTCGCGCGAAACTGCTCGACGGTCATAATCGGAAAGGAGCCGATGTGCGCGCCGCGCAGCTTCGAGTTGTGGTTGTGATGATGATTGTGCGAGCTGCGCCAGATGCTGCTCGGGCTGAGCACGAGCATGCCGAAGACACGCATGAGCAACTCCGCCGCGCGCGAGCGCGGGAGAATGGCGTGATGCTGCTGGTCGTGATAGATGACGAACATCCGCAAGGTCAGCAGCCCGGCGGCCACGCTGCACGCCAGCCGTGCGAGCGGGTGCATCGGAACGAGCGTGCCGGCGAACGCGACCAGCACCAGCGCCCCCGTCGAGAGCAGGTGCCACCAACTCCGCGCCGTGGAATCCACCGCGTAGGGTTTCGTCGCGAGCAATAGTTCTTTGCCAGTTCGAGCATGCATCCGTGCTTTCATCCTTCACCGGCCCGCTGAAAAAGTAATTCAAATTCTGAAATTTTTTGCATCAGAACGCAGGCTGGAAAATCACCGTATTTCAGGCGGGGGCGAATTTGAACACGGTGCCTGCTCGGAGAGGAATGGGACTTCCGTTCGCCGGTAGGGCGGCGCTGTCCTCAGCGCGCCGGGGTGAGGCTTCAGCCAGTTCCGCCACGCCTTGCCGATTCGAGCGCGGCGCGGTGCGGACACCGCGCCCTGCCTCCGGTCATTCTTAAGAAGCGTGTTCGCATGCACCTGAGAGCCTGTCTGAAAACTCGAAGTGGGTAGCACAGGCCACCGGCCTGTGCTGCCGGGCGACCAGCCCGGCGGAAGGGTGAGGGTCGCGCGGGCAAGACAGGAGTAACTCGAACCAAGGATGCTCACTCTCATTCCGCTGGGCAGGTTGCCCAGCGGGACGGGCTGGTAGCCCGTTCCACCCTTTTTCAGACCGGCCCTGAGGAATTTGGAGTTTGAACTGGGGCGGGCGGAATTTGCATCTTCGCGCGTCGCGTGAAACAGCCACTCGTTGCGGTGGCCCTCTGCTACGGGGCGGGCGTGGTCCTGGGGTACTTTGTCGAAGTGCCTCTGGCGGCGGGCTTCACTGTCGCCCTCACGCTCACGCTCGCGGCCCTTCTCTCCAGCCGCTGGCGTCCGTTCCTGCTCCCGCTCCTGCTCCTGCTCGCGGGCTGGCTGAACTTCAGCACCCGCACCACTCTGCTCTCCCCGCACGACTTGCGAACCTTGTTGGGCAACGATGCCCAACTCGTCACCGCGCGCGGGCACATCATCAGCACACCGGTGGAACGAGTCTCGACGCGCCGGGACAAGGAATCCTGGCACGCGCTGGCCGAAGTCGAAGTCCGTGAAATCAAACTCCGCGATGGCCAATGGCAACGCGCTTTCGGGCGCGTCATGTCGCGCACCTCGGGGCGTCTCGCCACGAACGTTTTCGTCGGCCAGAGCATCGAGGTCACGGGCGTTGCGCTGCGTCCGCCACCGCCGGTGGCCGAGGGCGTCTTCGATTACGCGCGCTACCTGAACCAGCGCGGCATTTATTACGAGTTGAAGGCTGACTCGGAAAAAAACTGGCACGTCATCGGCGACCACAGTTCGCCGCCCATTTCGGATCGGTTCCGCGCGTGGGGTCAGCGCACGCTGGCGCGCGGATTGCCCGAGCAGGATGAATCGCTGCGCCTGCAATGGGCCATGCTCCTCGGCTGGCAGACGGCGCTCACGGCGGAAGTCTCCGAGCCGTTCATGCGCTCAGGCACCATGCACATCTTCGCCATCAGCGGCCTGCACATCGCGCTCATCGCCGGCATCTTCGTCATGCTGCTGCGCGCGCTGGCGCTGCCGCGCGTGGCGTGCGGACTCCTCGTGATTCCCCTGCTCTGGTTCTACACCGGCGCCACCGGATGGCAGCCGTCGGCCATTCGCTCGGCCGTGATGATGTCAGTGATTCTTCTCGGATGGGCGCTGCAACGTCCGACAAATTTGCTGAATTCCCTCGCGATGGCGGCGGGTGTGATTCTGGTCTGGCAGCCGGAGCAATTGTTTCAAGCCGGCTTTCAACTCTCCTTCTTCGTCGTGTTGAGCCTCGCGCTGCTCACGCCGCCGATTGAACGCTGGCGCGTGAAACTGTTCGCACTCGATCCGCTGCTGCCGTTGGCACTGCGCCCGCGCTGGCAGCACGCCGGGATCAAAATCGGCGGGCACGCCTGGACCTTCTTCGCCACGTCGCTGGCGGCGTTCATCGGCTCAATGCCGCTCATCGCGCACTACTTCAACCTGTTCACGCCGGGGAGCCTGCTCGCGAATCTCGTGGTCGTGCCCGTGAGTTCGCTGGCGCTGATGAGCGGGCTGGGCGCGCTGGTCACGGGCGACGCGCTGCCGTGGGCCACGGAAGTGTTCAATCACGCGGGCTGGTTCTGGATGCGGCTGATGATTTTTCTGAGCGAGACGGCGGCGAACCTGCCCGCGTCGTGGTGCCATGTGCGCGCGCCGGGGGCGCTGGTGTTCACGTTTTACTATGGCGGGCTGCTGGCGCTGTGCGCGGGCTGGCTGCGGCACCGCACACGGCGGTGGATTTTGATCGGCTCAGTTTTCTTGTTCGCGAGTTGCTGGCTGATCGGTTGGCAGCACGAGCGCGCGTGGCATCGTGTCACCGCGCTGCCCTTGGGCGGCGGTCATGCGATTTACGTCCAGCCGCGCGGCGCGGAAGCGTGGCTGGTGGACTCCGGCGACGCGGCGGCTTTCCAGTTCACACTGAAACCTTATTTGCAGGCGAAAGGCGTGAACCGGCTGGACAACTTTCTCCTCACCCACGGCGACGCACGGCAGATCGGCGGCGCGGTGCCCCTGCACCAGTTGTTCCGCGCTCGGCAGGTCTGGGCCTCGCCCCTGCCCTCCCGCTCGCCGGTCTATCGGGACGTGCTCGCGCAACTGGAAACTTCCACACGGCTCCAGCGCAACGTGACGAATGGCTGGGCATTTCCGCCCTGGAAATTCCTCCACCCGCAACCCGGGGATCATCTCCCCAGTGCCGACGATGAAACCGTCGTGGCGCTCGGCATCTTCGACGGCGTGCGCGTCCTGCTCGCCTCCGATCTCGGCGCGGCGGGGCAGAACACTTTCTTCGCCCGGCATCCCGAAGTGCGTGCGGACATAGTCATCGCGGGGTTGCCCACGC
>JAYVQC010000021.1:0-11813 GCA_043757045.1 Akkermansia sp.
GCGGCGCTCTGACGAGACGCCGCTACAAAAAAATGATCACCTACCGCACTGGCAACGACCTCGACCTCGATCAAGTCATCGAACTGTATCGCGCCTCCACATTGGGCGAGCGGCGTCCCGTGGACGAGCGCGAGCGCATGGAGGCAATGTTGCGGAATGCGAACCTCGTCATCACCGCGTGGGACGGTGAATTGCTTGTGGGCATTTCGCGCTCGATCACGGATTTCGCCTACGCCACGTATCTTTCCGACCTCGCAGTGCGCGCGTCGCATCAGCGGCGCGGCCTCGGCAAAGAGTTGATGCGCCGGACGCAGACTGCCGCGCCGCAGGCCACGGTCATCCTGCTCTCCGCGCCGCAGGCCGTGGATTATTACCCGCAAGCGGGACTCACCCAACACCTGTCGGCGTGGGTGTTGAAGCCGGGGGAGAACGTGAAATGAGCGGAGGGGTGGAAAGGCTCGCGCTGCGAGCATTCCGTTCGCGCAGAGCAGGCGGAACGAATCGGCCAAAGGTTGCATTACCAAAAATGGTGCGGCCCGATTTTCGTGAACTGCTTTCCCCTCACCCCGGCCCTCTCCCCGGAGGAGAAGGAGAACGGCATTCAGTCACTGCCACTCCGGGCGCGCTCGTCGTCACCCAACGCTGCCTGACTTTCTCCCTCTCCCAGCGGGAGAGGGCGGGGGTGAGGGAGAGCGCGTGCCCACCTCCACGATGTTTTTTCAAATCTCATGAATACTGATCCCAAAAACATTCAGCCCGAAGAAGAAGTCGCCCACCTCGACGACCGCGTGGTCGGCAAGGCCTTCCGGTGGTCTGTGATCGCGCTCGTGGTCATCGTAGCGGCGGTGGTGGGCGGAATCATTTACGTCAATCGCACCAAGCCCAAGGCCGCGCCGCAAGTCACCCAAATTACCGCACCCACGGCGGCGGCTCCGAAGCCCGTGGAGATTCCCAAGTTGAAATTCACCGACATCACGGCAAGCGCCGGGATCAACTTCACGCACTTCAACAACGCGTCGCCGGAGAAGCTGCTGCCGGAGACGATGGGCGCGGGCGTGGCTTTCTTCGACTTCGACAACGATGGCGATCAGGACTTGCTCTTCATCAATGGCACGCCGTGGCCGTGGGCACGGGGCGCGGGCGCTTTGCCCACGCTGAAGCTCTACGCGAATGACGGGGCTGGAAAATTCTCCGACGTGACCGCAGACAGCGGTCTCGACGTGAGCGTCATGGGCATGGGGGTGGCCGCAGGCGACTTCGACAATGACGGACTCACCGATCTTTTCATCACCTGTGTCGGTGCCAATCATCTTTTCAAAAATCTCGGCGGCGGAAAATTTTCGGACGTGACGGCCAGCGCGGGCGTGGCCGGGGAAGCGCAGCAATGGAGCACCGCCGCGTGCTTCTTCGACTACGACAACGACGGCAAACTCGATCTATTCGTCGGCCATTACGTGCAATGGTCGCGCGAGATTGATGCGCAGGTGGGCTACAAGATTGACGGCAAGACGCGCGCCTATGGGCAGCCGATGAATTTCGGCGGCACCTTCCCGCGCCTGTATCACAACGAGGGTGGCGGAAAGTTCGCGGACGTTTCCGCTGCGTCCGGCGTGCAGATCAAGAATGTCGCGCTCGGGTTGCCCTCGGCCAAGACGCTGGGCGTGGTGCCGGTGGATTTGGATCAAGATGGCTTCACCGATCTCGTCGTGGCGAACGACACCACGCCGAACTTCGTGTTGCACAACCAGAAGAACGGCACGTTCAAAGACATCGGTTCCAGCGCGGGCGTGGCCTTCGACGCCTATGGCAATGCGCGTGGCGCGATGGGTATTGATGCCGCGCATTATCGCAACGATGACGCGCTCGGGATCTGCATCGCGAACTTTGCCAACGAGATGACCGCGCTCTGCGTGTCACAGCCGGGCGGACTGCATTACAACGACGAGGCGATTCCCGAGGGCGTCGGTCCGGCGAGTCGGCTGCTGTTGAAGTTTGGCATCTTCTTCTTCGACTACGATCTGGATGGGCGATTGGACCTGCTCACGGTCAACGGCCATCTCGATGAGGAAATTGTGAAGCTGCAAAAAAGCCAGAGCTACCGTCAGCCCGCGCAACTTTTCTGGAACACCGGCGCGAAAAGCGGCGCGACGTTCGCCGCCGTGGACGCCACGCACGGGGGTGTGGATTTGTTCAAGCCGCTCGTGGGCCGCTCGTCCGCGTACGCGGATATTGATGGCGATGGCGATCTCGATGTGGTGTTCACGCAGGCGGGCGGTGCGCCGCTCTTGCTTCGCAATGATCAGCAACTTGGGCATCACTGGCTGCGAGTAAAGTTGGTGGGCAGCAAAGCCAACCGCAGCGCGTTCGGGGCAAAGGTTGTGGCGAAAGTTGCCGGCCAATCGCTCCTGCGCGTGGTCAACCCGACGCGTGGCTACCTCGCGCAATCTGAGTCGGTGCTGACGTTTGGTTTGGGCAACAGTGTAAAAGTGAATGCACTGGAAATCACCTGGCCGGGTGGACAAAAGCAGATTGTGGTGCCGGAGAAAGTGGACACGCTGTTGACGGTGGAAGAAGGGAAGTGAGAGGCGGGGGACGGGCTAGAAACATTTACGCTTGGTAGCACGGGCAAAAATATCCGCGCGCCGGGATTCACCACCCGGCCGCGCCGCTGTCGTCCGCCCGCTGGTCCGCGCCGGTTTCCAGTTTCCCCGCGCCGTTCACCACGATGATTTCCGCTGCGCCTAGCGAGCCGGACTCGGTCAGCGTGTGCCCCCGCTGGCGCAGCGCTTGCAGCAACTCCGAGGAGAAGCCGCCGCGCTCGTGCTGAATCCGATCCGGCAGCCATTGATGATGAAAGCGCGGCGCGTCCACCGTGGCCTGCGCGCTCATTTCAAAATCCACCACGTTGACGATCGTGAGCAGCACCGTGTTGATGATGGTGCGCCCGCCGGGGCTGCCGGTGACCAGGAGCAGCTGTCCGTCGCGCGTCACGATGGTCGGGGTCATGCTGGACAACATGCGTTTGCCGGGCGCGGCCAGATTCGGGGCGGTGCCGATGAGTCCGTTTGTCGTGGTCAGACCGGGGGCGGCGTTGAAGTCGCCCATTTCGTTGTTGAGCAGGAAGCCTGCGCCCGGCACGACGATGCCGGAGCCGTAGGATTGTTCGAGCGTGTAGGTGAGCGCCACGGCGTTACGGTTCGAATCCACGACGGAAAGATGCGTCGTCTCGTTGCTCTCCGGCGCCCAGGCGAAATTCGTCGGTGTGGAAACGGAGGCGCGCACGGGCGAAATAGTTTTTCGCCAGGCCGTCGCGTGAACCTTCGAGGTGAGCCGGGCCACGGGCAAATCAGGATTGAAGTCCGGGTCGCCGAGGAACTGCGCGCGATCCGCGAACGCGCGGCGCATGGCCTCGGTGAGGCGGTGCATATTGGTCACGGACCCGGCTCCGGCACGGCGCAGATCGTAGCCTTCGAGAATGTTCAGCATCTCGACGAGCGCCACGCCGCCTGAACTGGGCGGCGGCATGGAGATGATTTCGCAACCGCGGTAGGTGCCACGCACCGGCGTGCGTTTCACCGCGCGATAATTCTTCAAGTCCGCGCGCGTGATGATGCCGCCGTGCGCCTGCATCTCCTTCTCGATCAGGGCCGCCGTCGCGCCCTCGTAAAAACCCGCCGGGCCGTTGCTCGCGATGCGGCGCAGCGAGCGCGCCAGTTCCGGCTGGATCAGAGTGTCGCCCGCCTCGTAGGGCACGCCTTGCCTGGTGAATTGCGCGAGCGCGGCGGGTTGTCTCGCGAGCAGGGGGCGGGTGGATTTCAACGAGCGCGCCAGTCCGGTGCTGACGATGAAACCGTCGCTCGCGAGCTGGACGGCGGGCTGCACCAGTTCCGGCCAAGGCAAACGACCGTGTTCCTGCCACGCGAGATGCAGCCCCGCGACGGTGCCGGGCACACCGACGGAGAGATGATGATTGTGATGCAGGTCGTAATCATACTGGCCGGCGCGCAAAAACATTTTCGCGTGCGCCGCCGCCGGGGCTTTCTCGCGGAAGTCATACGTCACCGCCTCACCATTCGCGGCGCGGAAGACGAGAAAGCCACCGCCGCCGATGTTGCCCGCCGCCGGATGCGTGACCGCGAGGGCCAAGGCCGTCGCGACGGCTGCGTCCACCGCGTTGCCGCCGCGGCGCATCATGTCCGCGCCAACTTGCGAGGCGATTATGTCCTGCGAGACCACGGCGGCGTGCGAAAAAACTGTCGGCTCCGCGCCGTGCGTCCGCGTCAGGCCGAGCAGGATGAGCGACAGGATCAGGCGCGATAAAATGGGTGAGAATTTCACGTCCGCAGTAAGGCGACAGAAGGATGGCGGCGCAACGCTGAACTGTGTGGCAACCCCGAGGCGTGGAATGAAGCTTTTGTTCACGCGCTGTTCCCGTAGATTCCGCACGTGACAGATATAAAAGCACAGACGCGCGACGACGTGGCGGCCCGGTTCAAGGAATGGGGCGAGCCGGCGTATCGCGTCGAGCAGGTGCTGGGCTGGATTTACCAGCGGCGCGTGGCTTCGTGGGACGCGATGACGAATCTCCCGAAGGCGCTGCGCGAGAAGCTGCGCGCGGAATTTTCGCTCACCAATCTCGAACTCGTCCGCAAGCAGGGCGCGCGCGATAGCACGCAGAAATTTCTCTGGAAGCTCCGCGACGGCGCGATGGTGGAAAGCGTTTTGATTCCCGCCAACCCCGGACTGTACGGCGAGACGTCCGACCGCCACACGCTTTGCGTCTCCACGCAGGTGGGCTGCGCGTACGGCTGCAAGTTCTGCGCGAGCGGGCTGGAGGGGTGGAAGCGCAATCTCGGCGTGGAGGAAATCGTGGACCAGATTCTCGCGGTCGAGCGATGGCAGGCGGGGCAGGGGAGTCCAAAGCCCGAAGTCCAAATTCCAACGTCGGAGGCCGCACCCGCGAGTCACGAAGCACGAAGCGACGATCGTTTCATAGACAACCTCGTCATCATGGGCATGGGCGAGCCGCTGGCGAATTACGACGCGTTGCTGGCCGCGCTGCGGATTCTCAACGCGCCGTGGGGCTACGGCATCGGCGCGCGGAAGATTACGATTTCCACGAGCGGCATCGTGCCGAAGATTCGCCAGCTTGCGGATGAGCCGCTGCAATTTCGTCTCGCCATTTCCCTGCACGGCGCGACGGACGAGGTGCGCGAAAAGATCATGCCGGTGAATCGGAAGTATCCGCTCAAAGAACTCACGGGTGCCTGCGAGTATTACCAGAAGCGGAAGGGGAAGATGATCACGCTGGAATACATCCTCATCGCGGGCGTGAACGACGCGCTGGAACAGACGAAGCCGCTGGCACAACTCGCGCGCCGGCTGCACGCGAAAGTGAACCTGATCCCCTACAACAAAGTGGACGACCTGCCGTGGGTGCGCCCGACCGAGGAGGCGCAGGAGGCGTTCCTGGCCGCACTGGAAAAGCAGGAAGTCAAGGCCACGCTGCGCCGTGAGAAAGGCCATGACATTGACGCGGCGTGCGGGCAGTTGCGTCTGACGACGGAGCGGGAACTGGCGGCGGCCTGAGCCGAAAGGGTTGGTCGTCTTGTCCCCACGATGATCGTGCCCTTCACCGCGCGATCCACCCACCACCCACGACGAGATCGTCCTGATAAAAAACACTGGCCTGACCGGGCGTGATGGCGCGCTGCGGAATATCGAGCTTGATGCGTGCGGAGCCATTCGCGCCGGGCGTGATGGTCGCGGGCGTGCCGGGGTGGTTGTAACGAATCTTGACCAGCGCGCGGAGCGTGGCCGGAGGCGCGTCGAAGGGAATCCAGTTGCAGCGCTCCACCGTGAATTCATCGCGGTCGAGTTGCGTGTCGTCGCCCACGATGACGCGGTTGTTCACGGCATCAAGTTCGATGACGTAGAGCGGCGTGGGATGCGAGAGTCCGAGTCCCTTGCGCTGGCCGATGGTGTAGAACTCGATCCCATCGTGCTTACCCAGCACGCGTCCGTGGACGTCCACGATGTCGCCGGTGTGTTTCGCGGCGAGCTTCGCATCCTGGAGAAATTTCCCGTAGTCGCGGTCGGGCACGAAACAAATTTCCATGCTCTCCTCCTTGTCGGCGGTCTTGAGTTCGCACTCGCGCGCGAGTTCGCGCGTGTCGCTTTTGGTCATTTCGCCGAGCGGGAAGATCGTTTGCGCGAGTTGCTCCTGCTTGAGCGAGAAGAGGAAGTAGCTCTGATCCTTGCGTGGGTCTTTGCCGCGCTTGAGCAGCGTGCGTCCGGTGTCGCGGCATTTTTCCGTGCGCGCGAAATGGCCGGTGGCGACGAGTTCCGCGCCGAGCTTCTTCGCGCGCGAGATGAGCGTGCCGAACTTGAGCTTCTCGTTGCACATCACGCACGGGTTCGGCGTGCGCCCGGCTTTGTATTCCTCGGCGAAATAATTAATCACCTGCGCTTGGAATTCCGCCGCCTCGTCCACGAGGTAGTAGGGGATGTTCAGTTTGTGCGAGACGGCGCGCGCATCCATCACCGCCTGCGGGCCGCAGCATTTGTCCTCGGCGCGATTCACGCAGTCCTGCGGCCAGAGTTTGAGGGTGATGCCCACCACGTCGTAGCCCTGTTCAATCAGCAAGGCGGCGGCCGCGGAGGAATCCACCCCGCCGCTCATGCCGACCACGACTCGTTGCTTCTGCGTCATTTGAGGACGGAGAATAGCGGGCGCGTGGGCAATGTCCAAAGTGGAATGAACCAGGCACGGCTGAACCAAACAGTTCTCACGCCAAGTCCGCGAAGGAGAAGAATTTTTCAGCCTTTGCGTCCTTCGCGGGCTTTGCGTGAGGCATTAAGCCAGCGGCTTCGTGCCCGGCATCGGCACTTTCTGCAAATACTGCCACGCGAACAAAGCCGTGCCGAAGGCCACCACCGCGCAGGTCACGTAAGGAATCGCCGGGTTGATGTGAAACAACGCCGCCGCGAAGATCGGCCCAAGGATGCGCGCGAGACTGCCCGCGCTTTGCGCCACGCCGAGGGTCGCACCCTGTTCGTTGGCGGGAGCGAGATTGGAAATCATGCCGAAGACCGGCGGACGCGTGAGTCCCGAGCCGATGGAGAGCAGCCCGAGCAAAAAGAGCAACGCCCACCAAGGCGCTCCGTTCCCCGAGAACAAAACGCCCCACGAAAGTTTGGTGCTCCCGGTCACGAAGGGCAGGGGCGCGAGGCTGATCGCGACGAGAATTAAACTGAGCGCGATGAGCTTCGGCTCGCCGAAGCGGCGCACCAGTTTGCCGAGCGGCCCGCCTTGCACGAACGCGCCCATGATGCCGCAGTAGGCGAAGAGCAGGGCGCTGGCGGTGGCGGCATCCTTGAATTTTTCCTTCGTCAGCAAATCCATCGCGCTGGGATTTGCGCCGTCGGCGAGATGAAAATTGCGCACGATAAGCAGCCCCAGCGTGGTCTCGAAACAGGTGAAGCAGAACGTGGCGAGAAAGAAGACGAGCACGAGCAGGCGCAAGGGCGCGTTCTGGAAAGTGTGTGCCCATTGCGCGAGGCGCGGACGTTGTGGCGCGGGCGAGCCGGCCTGCCGCGTCTCGGGCAGGATGGCGAGCGCGAGGAGAAAATTCGCCGCGCACAATCCCGCCGCGACCCAGCCCGGCCCGGTGTTGCCGAACAGTTTCATGCTCGCCCAGCCCAGCACCGGGCCGAAGATGAAACCGAGTCCGAAGGCCATGCCGATGAGGCCCATCTTTTTGGAACGCTGCTCCGGTGGCGTGGTGTCGGCGATGCAGGCTTGCGCGACGGTGATGTTCGCACCGCAGATGCCGGCGAAGAGGCGCGAGGCGATGATGAGCGTGATGGCCAGAGTGGCGTTGCTGTTGATGCCGCTGGCCACGGCGAAAAGTGCGTAGGTGCAGGTCGCGCCCGCCGTGCTCACGAGCATCACGGGACGCCGCCCGATGCGGTCGGACAAACGGCCCCAGCCGGGCGCGAAGAAAAATTGCATGGCCGAGTAGCTGGCCATGATCACGCCGATCATCCAGGTCTGTGCGCCGAGATTTTCCGAGTAGAGCGGCAGCAGCGGCAGCACGATGCCGAAGCCGACGAGGTCAATGAACACCGTCAGGAAAATGACGAGCAGGGACGGCTTGCGAGTCATGCGCGTGGGGAGAACGAATGGCCAGACACCAAGCCCGCCGGGTGAAATTGAAGAATGTCAGTTATGAACACGCGCGGAGGATAGGGACGAAGGGGGGCGAGTCAAGGAACGGGCCACTTCACTGCTCACGCCGGCTCGACCGTGAGCGGTCCATCAAAAATCGTCAGGCTCACCACCTCCGTGCGCGCCGTGTGCGGGCCGTGCGCCGTGCCTCGCGGCGCCGAGAAAAACGCGCCGCTGGTGTGGATGACACCGCTCTCCTCCCATTCGCCGGAGAGCACATACACGGATTCATTCGCCAAGGGATGCCGGTGCGCGGGCACGGTTACGCCTGCGCGAAATTTGCGGAGCACGGTCACGCCGCCGGTGCTTTCGTTTTTGTGCAGCACCAGCAGCTCCACGCCGTCGTAGGGGCCAGGCTGCCACGCGCGCTCGGCGGCTTGAGTGGTGTAAGAAAACATCCGCCGATCAAACGTCACGGCGGCAGAACTGCAAGTGAACAGTGCGCCGGGCCAGCGTCGGCATTCCCTACGCCCCGGTCTTTGCTCCGATGTCCGCGTAAAGTTTCGCGAGCCGCCGGGCGTGTTCGTCATAGGCGGCTTCAAACAATTCCACCGCGCGCTCGCGTCCCACCACCGCACCGGCCGTGAGCACTTTCGGCGGCTGGCCCGCGCGCGTGAGCCGCGCCGCGACCTCGGCCTTGATGGCATTGATCAGCAGGCAGCCGCCCACGGTCGAGCCGGGTGCCACGGGCGTGTCGAGTCCGTCAATTTTCACCATCGCGTCGCCGACGGGCGCACCGGTGTCGAGCACGAGGTCGGCGAAGTCCTGAAGTTTTTTCCCGTTCGCGTGCTGGCTGGTGCTGGCCTCGGAGTGCGCGCGGCTGATGATGGCGACGACTTTCACGCCGCGCGCCTGGAAGCCCTGCGCCATCTCGATGGGCACGAGGTTGCAACCGCCGGACGAGGCGACGAGCGCGCAGTCGAGCGGCGAGAGATCGAAGTTGCGGAGGATGCGCGCGGCGAGGCCGGAGACATTTTCGAGGAACATCGCCTGCCGCTGGCCGTTCGGTCCGACGACGAGATTGTGAAAGCTCAACGAGAGTTCCACGATGGGATTGAAGCCGGGAAATGATCCGTAACGCGGCCACATTTCCTCCACGAGAATCCGGCTGTGGCCCGAGCCGAAGAGATGGACCATGCGGCCCGCGAGGATGGTCTGTGCGAACCAGTCCGCCGCTTGTTCAATGGCGGGCAGTTGCGCGTCCACGGTGTCCATCAGCGTGCGGCAGCGGGCGAGATAAGTTTCAGCAGGCGACATGGGGGCGATGATTAGCGGCGGTGTGAAGACGGTCAAAGAGTTTGCAGAAGTCCCGGCGCGCGGGTTTTTAACCCGCAGCAACGTGCCGCGTCAGGAGGGCTTCTTTCGCAAATGGCACGCCTGGTCATGGAACGCTTCTGCGGGTTGAAAACCCGCACGCCGGGGACGCGTGACAGCCCCGCCGATTCCTGTTTGCCTTCCGCGATGCAATCGAACGCGCAGCCACTGCTCACGGACCTGTTGAAGGCCGTGTCGCGTTCGTTCTACCTGACGCTGCGCGTGCTGCCGGCGGCGGTGCGTCCGCAAATCGGCCTCGCCTATCTGCTCGCGCGCACCACCGACACCATCGCGGACACGGAACTGATCCCGGTGGAGCAACGTCTCGCGGCGCTGCATGACTTGCGCGGGCGCATCGCCGGCACGCGCGGACAGCCCGTGGACTTTGGCGCGCTCGCGGCGGCGCAGCCGGAAATGCCCGGCGGCGGCACCAACGCCGAGCGCGTGCTGCTCGAACGCACGGAGGAAGCCATCGCGCTGCTCGCTCACACCCGCGCGGATGATCGCAAACTCATCCGCGACGTGCTCGCGACCATCACCAGCGGGCAGGAACTGGACTTACAACGCTTCCGCGCCGCGCGCGCCGATCACATCGTGGCGCTGCATTCGGATCAGGATTTGGATGACTACACCTATCGCGTCGCGGGCTGCGTCGGCGAATTCTGGACGCGCCTGTGCCGCGCGCATCTGTTCCCGCACGCGACGATCAGCGACGCCTCGCTGCTGCACGACGGCGTTTGTTTCGGCAAGGGCTTGCAACTGGTGAACATTCTCCGCGACCTGCCGCGCGACTTGCGCTCGGGCCGTTGCTACTTGCCGAGCGAGCAACTGGCGCGCGCGCAACTGACGCCTGCTGATTTGTTGAACCCTGCCGTCGCGCCGCGCCTACGTCCGGTTTATGACGAGATGCTCGACCTCGCCGAATCGCATCTCGGCGCGGGCTGGGAATACACGAACGCGCTGCCGCGCTCCGAAGTGCGCGTGCGTCTGGCCTGCGCGTGGCCCGTGCTGATCGGCATGAAAACGCTCGCCCGATTGCGCCGCGAAAACCCGCTCGACCCTGCACAGCGCGTGAAGGTGAGCCGCGCGGAGGTGCGCTCGGTCCTCGTGGGGACGGTGGTGAAATATCCATTCGCGCGGGCGTGGGAGAATTTGTTCGCGCAGGTGAAGAGGTAGCGGAGCATCGGCTTCCAGCACGGCGCGTTTGTGTTCTGGCGTGCCTGGTTGTCCGCGCGTTCTCCCTCACCCCGGCCCTCTCCCAGCGGGAGAGGGCCGGGGTGAGGGAGAACGGCTTTTCATGCCGGAACGGAAATTACATTCGGACGCCGTTCTATTCCTCTCTCGCGCCGGGCTGGAAGCCGGCGCTCCGTCCGAACATTTGTCTTTCCGCGCGCGCTGGGTTCGGTTCAATCAGCGGCATGATGATTTCCACGATTCGCCACGGCGCGACGGGCGCGTTCGCCCTGGCTGCGTTGCTCCTGGCCGCCGGTTGCGGACGCACGCTCAAAGAACCGACTCCCGCCGTGAAAGCCGTTTCGCCCGCCCCGACGCTCGCGAAGCCAGCCGTTTCCGCCGCGCTGCCCGCCGGGGTTTTCTTCGATGGCAAAACTTTGACCGGCTGGGAGATCACCGACTTCGCCGGCCACGGGCCGGTCACGGTCGCGAACGGCGAGGTGCGCGTCGGCCTGGGTCACATGACAGGCATCACGCTCACGAACACGAACGAACTGCCACGCATGAATTACGAAGTCTCGCTGGAAGCGATGCGCGTGGACGGCAGCGATTTTTTCTGCGGGCTGACCTTTCCGGTCGGGAAGGATCATTGCGCGTTCATCGTCGGCGGCTGGGGCGGCGGTGTGGTCGGCCTCTCGAACCTCAACAGCGAGGACGCCTCGCAGAACGAGACGACGAAGTACCTGAACTTCACGAATAACAAATGGTTCCGCATTCGTGTGCGTGTGATGCCGGGAAAAATTCAGGCGTGGATTGACGACGACCAAATGGTGGACGTGGACACGGCGGAGAAAGTCATCGGCCTGCGCATTGAGACGGAGTCCTGCATTCCGCTCGGCCTCGCGACGTGGAACACGGCGGCAGCGTGGCGGAACATCCAGGTGAAGAAACTCTGAGCAAGCGCCGGGCCCATCCGAACACTGTTCTTAAAAACACGGGCGTGGTAGAACGCGTCGCTCCGCGCGCGCCAGGCCTGACAGCAGAGCAACCTTGCGGAACTTGCTGAGCCTCACCCCGGCGCGCGCGGAGCGACGAC
>JAYVQC010000022.1:0-3012 GCA_043757045.1 Akkermansia sp.
CAGAGCGCCGCCAATCGAAATGATGTTGCCGGCGCTCTGCCGAGACGCCGCTACCAGAGGTCAATCCACGAACGCGAACTCGTTCGAGAGCAGCAGCACTTGCGCGAGTTTTTCCCAGGCGCTCAGCGGCTTCGGCAGTTTGGCTGGATCGACAAAGTTGGCCTTCGCGTCCCACACTGTCGGCTGCCCGGAGCTGATCATCGCGGCTTTGGAATCCGCATCAATCATCGTGACCAGTGGTGCCCATTTGAAGGTGTCGCCCGTGGCGTCGCCCAGGCAGTCCACGGCGAAATCAATCGTGTCACCCTTTTTCACGGCGCAGGTCTTTACCGCGGTCCGGACGGAATTGGTCGTGGCTATCCATTCACCAAGCAGGCCGGTGCTCGCGCAAATGACCCGCGCCCGCACACCGTCGCCACGGGTCTCGGTCGTCTTCAAGTCGCCTTCGATACTGACTTCGCCATCATGCGGCGCGACCCAGCGCCGAATGGCCGC
This sequence comes from Akkermansia sp., assembly GCA_043757045.1. Classification (GTDB taxonomy): domain Bacteria; phylum Verrucomicrobiota; class Verrucomicrobiia; order Limisphaerales; family SIBH01; genus JANNGC01. Next base: position 496 of record JAYVQC010000022.1, read on the forward strand.
GACCGTGTTCGTCGGGCCGGGGCGTCCGCCGTCGGGCGTCAGGGTGAGCGAGCCAATCTTCTTTTCCGCAGCGTTCGTGCCGGCCTGCCAGGCGGCGCCGGTGAACTTGCTGAGTTCTGAAAACTCCGTCACGCGCTGCGTGTTGGTGTCGAACTCCCCGAATCCGTAATGCCAGTTGGAAATCTCCGGCATCAGCACGTCCGCCTCGGGCGAATCCCCGATGAACTGCCGCGCCAGAGTCACCTCCCGCGCCGTGGGCGGGCGCTGCAAGAGCGTGCGATACAGATTGGTGATGCGCTGGCCGTCGGACCAGGTTTGGAAATTCGTTTGCTGCACGATGGCCTTCGCGAGCTCGGTCACGAAGGGACTGTTGAGCAGGAACAACGCCTGCGGCGCGACGGTCGTCTGGAAACGCTGCCCCACGCTGGCATCAGGATTGGCGAAGTCGAAAGTGCGGAAGACATTCGGCAAATCCTGCCGGTCAATGAATCCGTAAATCGTCCGCCGCGCCACGCCGTTGTTCGTCATGAGGTCCACGGGCTGGCCACCGAGCGCCGGATCGAGTTGCGCCGAGACTTGCAGGAAGGAATCGCGCAGTGATTCGAAGTCGAGCCGTTGACGGTTCTGCCGCCAGAGCAGTTTGTTTTCCGGGTCAAGCAGTGCCGCCTTCGCGAACGCTTTCGTGTCGGATGAATTGAAACCCAGCTTCGCCAGCAACCCACCGCGCGTGGCCGACGATTCCTGCGCTCCGCTGCTCTGCTGATAAACACTGGAGAGCATGATGAGCCGGTGCAACTTCTTCACCGACCAGCCGTCGTCCATGAAACGCGCCGCGAGGTAATCGAGCAGTTCCAGATGCGTCGGGGCATCCGCGCGCATCCCGAAATCGCTCGGCGTGCGAACGAGTCCCGCACCGAAGTGATGCATCCAGATGCGGTTCACGAAGACGCGCGCGGTCAGAGGATTGTCCCGCGCGACGATGGCTTGCGCGAGTTGCAGCCGCCCGCTGGCATTGGTCGGAAACGGTGTGCGCGGTTCGCCCGAAACCACTTCCAGAAATTGTCGCTTCACGTCCGGGCCGGGCGTGCCGGGGTTGCCACGAATGAACACGCGCGGCGAACTGGGCTTCGGTCGGTCGAGCATGGACATGGCGCGCGCCGGAGCGCCGGGATGCAAGCCATCCACGGATTTGATGTCGCGCCGCAGGCTCTCGACCTTGTTCTTCACGTCGTCCACGAAGAGGAAGTTGTTCATGAATTCGCGCGGGTAGAGCGGCGAGTTGGTGGTGAAACAAAATTGCCGAATCGTCTCAGCTTCGGCCGTGAGCAGCGCGGCCGGCGGCTGCGGCCAGTCCTCACCTTGCTTCACCACCGTGGGCGCATTCGAGAGCGCCACCAGCAAATCCCATTCGCCCTCCACGCGACGGAACAAATCACCATACAGCCGCGCGACTGACGCGAGGTTCGTGAGTTCGACATCCTTGAACATCGTGGCGACCAGCGGGCTGAGTTGGTTGGTGCCGTCGTTGGCGGCGAAGCGACGGGCCAGTTCGTTCGCCTTCTCAGGAAAGTCATTCGTCGCCAGCTTCACGAACTCCGTCCACGGCGTGAACAGTGGGTGCCCGTTCGTCGCCCAGTTCGCGAGATTGGTTTTCCAGCCGCGATGAATGGCGTTGTTCAACTTCCGCCCGCGCACGAACTCATCGAGCTTGGTGTTGTTTGTGATGGCCTGCGCTTCGTGGACGGTCATCAGGTAGGCCGCGACATTCGTGCGCAGGCTCTTCAACACGGCGAGTTCATTCGTGCGGTAATAATTCTCCGCGAGGCTCTGACGCCGCGCGACCTCGGCGAGATAGTTGGTGTATTCCGCGTTGAACGTCTGCGGCGTGATGAGCGGCGCGTTCGTCGGCTCGGTCGTGCTTTTGAAGACGCCGTAGAGCGAGTAGTAATCCTTGGTCGGAATCGGATCGTATTTATGGTCATGACAGCGCGCGCAGGTCGCGGTCAGTCCCATCAGCCCACGGCAAACGACATCAATGCGGTCGTCAATCACGTCGTTCTCATTGCCGAGGAAGCGGCGGCCCACGGTGAGAAAACCCATGGCGGCGAGCGAGCGGTTGTCATTCGTGTCCGTGCTCAACTGATCCGCTGCGAGCTGCTGGATGATGAACTGGTCGAACGGCAAATCCTCGTTGAAGGCTCGCACCACCCAGTCGCGGAAAGTGTAGGCGAAGGGATAGCGCGGGTCCTCGTTGCCGCCGACGTAGCCTTTCGTGTCCGAATAACGCGCCACGTCGAGCCAGAAGCGACCCCAGCGCTCGCCGTAATGCGGCGCGGTGAGAAGACGATCCACGACCTTGGCAAACGCATCGGGAGATTTGTCGCGCTCGAATGCTTCAACGTCTTCTGCCGTCGGAGGCAGGCCGATCAGATCGTAGCTCGCGCGGCGGATGAGCGTGCGTCGGGAGGCTGGTGGTGAGGGCTGTAGCCGCGTCTCGTGAGAGCGCGGTTGATCGTT
>JAYVQC010000023.1:0-11789 GCA_043757045.1 Akkermansia sp.
CCGGCCAATGATGCGCGTTTGAATCCCGCCGGAGTGCATGCCGCGAATCGCCATCTGCCGGCTGCGATGTCCGAAACGCAACCGCACCGGCGCGGCGCGAAATGGCTCGACGCCCACCACGCCGGGCAGTTGCTCAAAGAGATGCACGACCCGCGCGCTGTCCGGCTCGATCAACCCCACCGCAACGTCCTGCCGTTCCAGCACGTCCCATTGAAAACCGAGGATGTGCTTCACGCTGTCGCGAAACGTGTTGGGCACGATGAGAATGCCCGTCGCGAGCGCCAGCCCCGCCACGGTGAACAGCGCCTGCGTCGGACGGCGTTCAATGTTCCGGATCGCGATGCGGAAGGTGTGCGAAAGCAAGTGCCCGATGCCCGTGCGCTCGATGAACGAGGGGCGGTAATTCGCCGGCGGCTCGGGCCGCATCGCCTCGGCAGGCGGCAGTTTCGCGGCCCGACGCACGGCATTGAACACGCCAAGCATCGCGGCGAACACGCCGACGAGCGACGCCCAGACCAGCGCCGAGGCATCAAAATGAAAACGCAAATCGGGAAAGCGGAACCACATTTCGTACATGCCCACGAGCTTGTGGCCGAGAATCACGCCGCCCATCGCGCCGAAGACCAGTCCGCCCACCACGATGGCGAAGGCGAATTTCAAGTAGTGCAACACGATGGTGCGGTTGGTGAAACCAAACGCCTTGAGGATGGCGATCTGTTCGCGCTGCAAGTTGAGCAACCGCGAGAGCACGGCATTGGTCATGAACGCGGCCACGCTGAGAAACACCAGTGGAAAGCCAATCGAGAGCGTTTCCAGCACGCGGATTTCGTCGGACACGCGGATGTGCGAGGGATGATCCTTCCGGCCATACGCGCCGCGCCCGCCGTAGATTTCGAGCAGGCGATCCACTTGCGCGATGACGCCGCGCTCGGAGGCACCGGGCGCGAGCCGCAGTGATAGGGCATTGAACGCGCCATAAAGATCAAAGGCCTTCGCCACCTCCTCGTAAGGCATCCAGAAAATTCCGTAAGTGCGGTTGTCCGGCAGTGCCGCGCCGGGGCGTGATTCAAAAATAAACTCCGGCGAGAGCACGATGCCGGCGATGCGGAATTCCTGCCGCCGCCCGTTCAACAACATCGCGATGCGGTCGCCGGGCTTGAGTTGATTGGCTTTGGCGAACGCTTCTCCGACGAGCACTTCGCCACGACTGCCTGGTTGCAACCACGCGCCTGCGCGAAGGAACAGGCGGTTCAATTCCGGCTCGCCGTAATCCGGCAATGAACGCACTTGCCCGCTGGCTGGCTCGTCAATCCCGGTGAGGTCGAGCGTGACACTCACCGCAAGCCCCGCCTGCACGCCGGCGACGCCGGGCAGTTGCCGCGCCTGATCCGCCACGGAGTTCGGCGCGCGTTTGAGGTGCGCGAACACATCCGCGAAACGATTGGCCTCGTAATATTCCGCGCGCGTGCTTTCGAGCGAGTAAATGAGACTGCGCGCCATGGTGAGCATCGCCAGCCCGCACGCCATGACCAGCGCCACCGCCACCGCCTGACCAGTCATCTTCTTCAGGTCGCGCAGAACTTTGCGGTCGAGATGAGGGAGCATGGGCTAAATGACGAATGTCGAATGTCGAAGGTCGAACCGGGGAACTAATGCGGACGGCACGCCTTTCGGTATTCGTCCTTGGAACTTCGTTAGGCCTTCGTCATTCGTCATTCGTCATTTCCCCTCTCACCAATTGATGCTGCTTGCCGGCGCACGCACGGCGTTCCGGTGGATGCTCTGCACGCGGCCATCGGCGAAACGAATCACCCGGTCGGCCATCGCGGCCATCGCGGCGTTGTGCGTGATGATGACGGTGAGCGTCCCTAGTTCGCGGTTCGCCCGCTGCAATGCTTCGAGCACCACGATGCCCGTCTTGATGTCGAGCGCGCCGGTCGGCTCGTCGCACAGGAGCACTTCGGGACGCTTGGCGATGGCGCGTGCGATGGCTACGCGCTGCTGTTCACCGCCCGAGAGTTGCGCGGGGAAGTGATCGAGCCGCGCGCCGAGGTTGACCATTTCCAACGCGTCTTCCGCAGACATGGGATCACGCGCGATTTCGGTGATGAGCGCCACGTTCTCGCGCGCGGTGAGGCTGGGAATCAAATTGTAGAACTGGAAAATGAAACCCACGGAGTCGCGGCGGAACTGCGTCAGTTCCGTCTCGTCCGCGCTCGTCAAATCCATGTCGCGATACCACAGCTCGCCGTCCGTGGGCACATCGAGTCCGCCGAGTTGATTGAGCAGCGTGGTCTTGCCACTGCCGGATTGTCCGAGCAAGACGATGAGTTCACCGGCGAACAAGTCGAGGTCCACGCCGTCGAGCGCGCGCACCTCGGTCGTGTCCATGCCGTAAATTTTTGTAAGGCCGCGCACGCGAAAGACTTGCTCGCCTGGAGCTGCCGCCGCATTGGCTTCTGATGGTCTGGTGCTGGTCATGTCGCTCCGCGCTCTCGGCGCGGCGGCGAGAGAGTAAGGCTTCCCGGAAAAAGTGCGATGCGCTTTGGTAGTATGAAGAAATGCCGGCCGTGATTCTCGGAACACGTCGTGATTATTGTGACGTCTGGAAAGCGGCGCTAAAGCGACCGCACTCCAAACGCTCCGCGCTTCACGAGGCGTCTGATGCTGCGCGCCAGCGTTTGGAGTGCGGTCGCTTCAGCGCCGCTTTTCCCCAAATCCCCTACCGCACCGCCTTCACCTGCAATCCATCCACCACCACGAAGCCGTCCGTGCCGGTGTTCACCACAGTCACGCTGCATTCGCGACCGGCAGGGAGATGGAAGCGGCCCAGCGCGGCGACACCGTTGCCGATGCGCTGGTTGACTTTCACAACTTTCGCTTCGCCCAAAACCTGCACGGTCACCGGCACGTTGCTCGCGCGGTTGGGATTGGTGGTGAACACGAGCGCGAGTTCGTAATCACCGGCGGCCGTGATCGTCGGAGTGAAGACCATGTTCATCTCGCCCTTGCGCGCGTTGTTGTCGTGCAGATACGCCGCGCCGATGTGGTTCGGCACGGAACTGGACTCGACCCATTCGCCGTGATGCGTGGCGTCGCGGTCGTCGATCAGCACGCCTTCGAGGCGCAAGCGCGGCGGCGCGGCGGGACGGGCGGGCGCGGCGTTGGTCCAGTCGAGGACTTGTTTGTCCGCGAGCAGGCGGGCGCGGAGCTTCGCGTAGTTCACCTTCTGCACCGGAATTTTTTCATCAATGGCGAGGGACGCCGCCGTGGCGCTCGACTCGGCGAGAATCATGAACACCGGCTCCATGCGAATCGAACCGTAGGCAATGTGCGATGCGGCCATGCACACGGGCACGAACAGGTTTTCGCACTGGCCCTTTTTCGGCACGAGCGAGCGGTAAGAAATCGGATACGGCTTCATCGGCGGCACCTGCACGTCGCCTTCGTTCTCGGCGCGGCCGTTCTTCACGAGGCGCTGCACGTTGTGTGAATCCATGTTGTAGGCGGCGAGCCCCACGGAGTCGGTGATGACTTCCTGCGCGCGGCAATTCTTCTCGGTCATCACGTAATCGGAAATGAGCCGACGCGCTTCGCGCACGTAGAGTTGATTCGGCCAGCCGCCGGTCTCGGGGAACTCGTCGCGGCACGGCCCCCACTGCTGCATCTCGCGGCGCATGGCCTCCGGCACGCGCGGGCTGGTCGCGAGATAGGTGATGAAGCCGCGCGTGTAATCCTCGTGCTCCTTCGCGATGCGCTCGCGTGTGGCGTAGTCCGCCTCAGGATAATCGTAGTTCGCGCCCAGGAAATCCGTGCTGAAACCGCCGTTGTTGTTGATGTCGGTTTTCTGGTTCGGCATCCAGATGGGATTCCAGAACTGCCAGAGCCTTGGATTTTTTCCACCCGCGACCAGCGCATCAAGATAACGCCCGAGCAGTTCGAACTTCGCGGGTTCGTAATTCGCGGGCGGCGCGACGGGCGCGCGATTCGCCGCATTCGTCGTGAAACAGAGCCGGTAGTTGTAAGCCTGCACGCGCTTGTCGCCATCGCCGGGCTTCTCCTGTAGCCGCGTCTCGTGAGAGCGCGGCTGATCCACCGGCGAACTGGCCGCGCTCTCACGAGGCGCGGCTACGGGCGACTGGACAAACGGCAGCAATCCGCTCGCGGGATTGCCCGGCTTCACATACGGATCGACCGCGACAGTGAACTGATGCTTCGGCGTCTCCGCACAAATCCCGTTCAAGGTCTCGCCATACGTCGCGTTCGATTCGCGCCCGACGTGATACGACACGCCCGCCTTCGCCATCAGGTCGCCTTCGTAAGTGCAATCCATGAACATCTTCGCGCGGAACACGTTGCCGTTCTCCGCCGTGATTTCCACAAGGCGCGCGCCGTCCATCTTCACCGACTTCAAGCGTTGCTCACGCAGCACGCGCACGCTGTGTTCCTTCAGCCACTCGTCATACACCGCGCGCGCGACCTTCAGCTCGAAGGTCCACATCGTGGCGTCTGCCGCGTCGAGATTGGAAGCCGCCGCCTGACTGCTGCCGCGCCGCCCAAAATACTCGACGCGTTTCTCCAACGTCCATGAACTGTCCTTCGCGTAATGCTTCGCGATGCGGTGATAAAACTCGCGCGACAACCCACCTATCGCCGCCTTGTTCCCGATGTCCGTCGCGCCGAGTCCGCCCGTCGTGAGTCCACCGAGATACTTGCCCGGTTCCACCAGCACGACACTCTTGCCGAGTTTCTTCGCCTGAATGGCCGCCACGATGCCGGCGGACGATCCGCCGAAGACGCAGAGGTCGGTTTCAATGACTGCACCGCGCATCGAGACGATGCTGACAGCGAGCGATAACGCGAGCAGGTGAGTTTTCATGGGTGGCGCGATTGAAACTCTAGCCTTCCCGAATTGCAACCGCGCCCGCACCGGGGCGCGGGCGTCTCGCCCGCCGGAGCGCGTCCGTCGTCACAGCGGGCGCGATGCCCACGCTCCGCGCCATTGACACCGTTCTCGATCAACGGCGGACGTTCGTAGGGCGACGACGCCCCACCCCAGGCTCCGCTGACTTTTGTTTTGCGGCAACTCAGCCCGCGCGAAATTTCGCTGTCGCGCCTCCATCCCCCTTGCTACAAATCCACGCGTCCGCCCTCGACAAACAAGGCCATGAAAAACAACCGTCGGTCCTGCCGCCTCCCGTTGCTCCTCGTTCTCGCGTCACTCGCTCTGGCGCTCGCCGCGTCCGCGCAGATTCAAGTTGGGCTGTCCGGGGTGACGAATGACTTCACCTCCCAGCCGCCCGCGACCAGTTGGTCCACCAAGAGCCTGCCCGGGACTGGGACGCCGCCTGAAAGCGATGCCGCCGTGGATCAGTTCGTGAATGGATCGACCAACGCCGCCAGCACCATCAACGCGCAAGTCAACAACGTCGCTGGCGATCCTCCGGGTTCGTTGGCGACCGCTCAATGGACCAGTTCCGGCTACCTTATCACCCGGCCCACGGGCAACGCCGTGACCTTGCTGATGGCCACGCTGACGAATGTGACGGGCGGCGCCATCAACAGCTTCACGGTCAAATACGACTACACGCAGAAGTCGTCCCCAGTGCCCCCCGTGGCGAACGAAGTGGTCAAGGGTCATCGTGTCTATTACAACCTGAACGGCGCAACCAACCAATGGGTGCCACTCGGAGACTACGGAAATTCCTTCAGCACGAACGTCGTGCAGGCGATCAGCATCGCACTCGATCTAAGCGCGACTCCTTGGGCCAGCAGCACGGTGATGTATCTCCTGTTTGCGGACGACAACTCGAATGCGAACTCGGACGGGGCCAATGCCATCGACAACTTCCGGGTGACGAACGTTGTGGCGGTGCTGACTCCGGTCATCACCGTGCAGCCTCAAAACACCTCGGTGGCGCCCGGTGGCAACGCCAGCTTCACGGTCGGAGCGAACGGGGGGCCGCCGTTCACTTACTATTGGCGCAAAGATGGTTCCGTGGTTTCCGTCACCGCCAGTTCGAGCTACTCGATCAACAACGCGGTCGCGGGCGATGCCGGCACGTTCTCCGTGATCGTCAGCAACGCCTACGGCACCGCCACCAGCACGGACGCGGTGCTGACGGTGGGCTGCTTTACCGGAGTTGCGGTCACGACGCCGCCCCAAAATCAGTCCCTCCAAACCGGTGGCACGGTGGCGTTGAGCGTGGCGGCGAGCGGGACGCAACCGTTCCGGTTTCAGTGGCAGCGCGACGGGCAGGTGATTCCAAATGCGACCAACCAGAATTACAGCCAGGCCAATGCACTCACCAGCGACTCGGGCGCTTACCGCGTGATCATCTCGAACTGCCTGAGTGCGGTCACGAGCAGCGTGGCGACGGTGGCGGTCACGGACCCGCCGTACCTGCTGATTGGACTGACCAACCAATTCTGGAAATACGATCAGTCTGGTGCCGATTTGGGAACCGCCTGGAGGGAGATCGCTTTTGATGATTCCGCGTGGTCCAGCGGGCGCGGGGTGCTGGCCCGTGAGACCGACAACGCGCTGACCATTTCGTTGACCAACACGGTCCTGTCGCTGACCGGCACGAACGGTCAGGGGAACACCACGTATTACTTTCGCACGCACTTCACCCTCACGAACGATCCGCAGTCCGTCGTGCTGGTGAGTTCCAACCTGATCGATGATGGAGCGGTGGCTTATCTGAACGGCGTGGAAGTGTTTCGCAGCAACATGCCGTCCACACCGATCACAGCCACGACCACCGCTGTTGGTGCCTCAACGGAGGGAGTTTTCGTCACGACAAATCTCCCCGCAGGAACTCATCAACTGGGCGACAACGTGCTGGCTCTGGAAGTCCATCAGGTCTCTCCGACCAGCAGCGACATCGTTTTCGGGATGGCTGTGCTTGCCGAATTCATTCCCCCCGCGCCACCGATCATCAACACGCAGCCCACGGATCTTACTTTGTCTCCGGGCCAGGATGCCGTGCTGTCCGTGAGCGTGACCAGCGGGACCACGGTCAGCTACCAGTGGTTTCAAAACGGCACGGCGCTGCCCTTCGCCACCAATCGCGTGCTGTTGCAGACCAACGCCTCGTTCGCGCAGGGCGGTCTCTATTCCGTCGCATCCAGCAACGCTTCCGGTGTCACCACCAGCCGCGTGGCGACCGTGAACATGATCGGTGGCGTGGCCAGGCTGCGCCTGCTGGAATTCACGAACCTGTGGCGCTTCAACATCTCCGCCTCGAACCTCGGCACCGCCTGGCGCGGGCCGGCCTACGATGATTCGTCGTGGCCCGGTGGCCAGGGTGTGTTCTGGAAATCATCGCAGCCCGGTTATCCTGAACCAACGAACACCACGCTGCCGCTGATCAGTTCGTCGGGCAACGTCATCACGACCTACTATTTTCGTGTTCACTTCACGCTGCCGCCGGGATTGAGCAACGTCATTTTAGTCGCGTCCAACCTGCTCGACGACGGCGCGGTGTTTCATTTGAACGGCTCCGAGGTGGGTCGCATTCGCCTGACCGGAAACGTGACCTACGACACCTTCGCGGCGATAGCGGGGTCGGACGGGCGCGGTTACGAGGCTCTTTATTTCTCCCCGGCAAATCTCGTGGCGGGCGACAACGCGCTCGCGGTGGAACTCCATCAATCTTCCGCCAACAGCTCGGATGCGGTCTTCGGAATGAACCTGCGGGCCTACGGCGCATTCAATGAGCGCGTGACCATCCTGACTCCCCTTGCCTCGCAGGTGGTCGGTGAAGGTTCCCCGGCCACGTTCTTTGCCGACGTGTTTGGCGGGCAGCCGGTGTCGTATCAATGGTTTCGCAATGGCGGGCCGCTGGCGGGCGCGACGAATGCCACGATCCAGATCGCCGCGTTGCACGCGGCCACGACGGGTAATTATTTCTTCATCGCCAGCAACAACTTCAGCGCGGTGACGAGCAGCGTGGCCGCGCTGAACATGATTGCGGATACCACGGCCCCGACGTTGACGGCGGCGTACACGACGAACGGGCAGGCGGGTGTGCTCGTTTTTTTCTCCGAGCCGATCACTCTGCAGTCCGCAACGAACCTGGCGAACTACGCGGTGACACCCGGTGTGAGCATTCTCTCCGCGCAACAAATCGCGCCGAACGCGGTGCTGCTCACCGTGGCCAATCTCGACGTGCAAATGGACTACACCGTCACCGTCACGGGAATTTTGGATCAGGCCGACAGCCCGAACGGGATTGCGCCCGGCAATTCGACGCGCGTGCGCCCGAATCGCCAGCCGGCTGCGACCGGCCTCCTGCAAGTGCAGACCGTCTTCATCATCCTGATGGAGAATATCGCGTGGCTGGACGTGAAGGGGAACACCAGCCTGCCCTACCTGAATGGCCTGCTACCGCTGGCCTCTTACTGCGACAATTATTTTGCCCACAACAACACGCATCCCAGCGCACCCAACTACATCTGGCTGGAGGCGGGCGACAACTTCGGACACGACGACGATTCCGGCCCGGCCATTGACCGGGTGAGCAGCACAAATCATCTGGCCACCCAGCTTTTTAACGCCGGCATCGAGTGGCGCGGTTACATGGAGGACATGGCCTACGGCAGTGTCGGCGTCACGAACGGCCTGCCCTATCTGGCCCGGCACAATCCCTTCGCGTTCTTCGATGACGTGACGACGAATTACGACTACTGCACGAACCACGTCCGTCCGTACGCGGAATTCGCCGGCGACCTCGCGGCGGGCCGCATTGGCCGCTACAACTTCATCACCCCGAACTACACGAACGACATGCACAGCTTCGCGCCGGGCATCACCAACCGGGCAAAGCAGGGCGACGACTGGCTCGCGCGGGAACTGCCGCAGATTCTCAACTCCAGCGCGTTCTCGAACAACGGCGCGGTGTTCATCACTTGGGACGAGAACGATTACTCCACGAACAACGCCATCGGGATGATCGTCCTTTCACCGCTGGCCAAGGGCGGCGGCTACGCGAGCGGAGTGTTCTATGATCACAGCTCCACGCTGCGCACCATGCAGGAGATTTTCCAGGTGCGCCCGCTGCTCGGTGATGCGGCCAACGTCAGCCCGCTGAATGATCTGTTCAAAGACCTCTCGCTGCGCATCGCGCCCAGCAACGGCGTGGCCGGCGTGTGGCTGGAGAATGTGCTGCCGGGCCGGACGAACTACGTGCAGTCCTCGTCCGACTTGATCCAGTGGACCACGATCCAGACGAACACCGCGACCAATCGCGTATTCATCGCAGACCCGCCCGCCGGCCCGTACCGTTTTTACCGCGCCGTGGAAATTCGGTGATGGAGCGCGGGCGTCCCGCCCGCCATGCCGCCCTACGTTTGAGGTTGAACATTTCGCACGAGGAAATTGCAATCGCCCCGTGCGTGAAAGAATTCTCATCACCGGTTCGGGTGGACGCGTGGGCACGCAGATTGTGCCGCTGCTGCGCGAACATTTTGCGCTGCGACTGTTCGATGCGCGCGCTGGAGTTCACGCTTCAGCGTGTCCGGGGGAACAAGCTGAAGCTTGGACTCCAACGGACGATGAGGTGATCGTGGGCGACATCCAGGACTTCGACGCGCTGCGCCGTGCGTGCGAACGCGTGAGTGCGGTCATTCATCTCGCGGCGATTTCGGATGAGGCGGACTTTCACTCGAAGCTGCTACCGGTGAACGTCGCCGGCACTTACAACGTCTTCGAGGCCGCGCGGCAGGCGGGTGTGAAGCGCGTCATCTTCGCTAGCACCGGGCAGGTGATTCTCAACTACGGACGCGAAACGCCTGTGACCGTGGACATGCCGCCGCGTCCCTCAACGGTGTACGCTTGCACGAAAATTTTCGGCGAATCACTCGCGCGCTGGTACTCCGAGACGCACGACATGCAGATGCTCGTCATCCGCCTCTGCTACTTCCGAGCCTACGACGATCCCCTGCTCCGCCTCCCGGATCACGAGATGCAATACGACTGGTGCAGCCCGCGCGATCTCACGCAACTGCTGGTGAAATGCCTGCGCTCCGAATTGAAGTTCGGCATCTTCTTCGGCATCTCGAAGAACGCGCAGGGCGGGCAGTGGGATTTGAGCAACGGCAGGGAATTGCTGGGCTACGAACCGCAGGACAACGCGGCGGATTACCTGCCCCGCTGCACCGGGTCTGGGCAGCCGAAATCAGCCGGCTGATTTGCCTCGCCGCTCGAAACTGTTAGCGTCGCGCGCATGGCATTCGATTCCTTTCGCGACTGGGTGAACCAACTCGACCGAGCCGGTGAGTTGAGACGCATTACGCAGCCCGTCGCCACCGAGTTGGAGATCACCGAACTCGCTGACCGCGAGATGAAGAAGCCCGGCGGCGGCAAGGCGCTGCTCATCGAGAAGCCCACGGTCAACGGCGTGGTCTCGCCGTTCCCGGTCGCCATCAACACGCTCGGCTCGCACCAGCGCATGGCCATGAGCATGGGCGCGAATTCCGTGGACGAAGTCGCGGCCGAGCTCGGCGCGCTAATGAAAGCCAAACCACCGACTTCGATGCGCGAGACGATGAAGCTGCTCTCGCTCGCTTTGGATTTGCGCCATGCCAAGCCGAAGCTCGTGAAAGACGGCCCGTGCAAGGAAGTCGTGCATCTGGTCGAAAGTCCAAAGTCCAAAGTCCAAGGTTGGCCCGCCGCGCCGAACGTCGCCGAACCTTCAACCTTCAACCTTCAACCTCCGAGCCTCCTCAACCTCCCCATCCTCCGTTGCTGGCCGCTCGACGGCGGACGCTTCATCACCCTGCCCTGCGTCGTCACCAAAGACCCCGACACGGGCGAACGCAACGTGGGCATGTATCGCGTGCAGATCTACGACGACAAAACGACGGGGATGCACTGGCAGTTGCAGAAGGTCGCCGCGCGCCACGGGCGGCGTTACTACGAGAAGGGCGAACGCATGCCCGTCGCCATTTTCCTCGGCGGCGATCCCATGTATCCCTTCGCCGCCACCGCGCCCATGCCCGATGGCCTGGATGAATTCCTCCTCGCCGGTTACCTCCGCAAGAAATCCGTGGAGCTGGTGAAGTGCGAGACGAATGACTTGGAGGTGCCGGCCAATTCAGACTTCGTCATTGAGGGCTACATCGACCCCAAGGAACCGCTGCGCGACGAAGGCCCGTTCGGCGATCACACCGGCTACTACACGTTGCCCGAGCCGTATCCCGTCTTCCACGTCACCGCCATCACGCACCGCAAAGACGCCGTTTATCCCGCCACCATCGTCGGCCTCCCGCCGATGGAAGACTTCTACATCGGCGGCGCGTCCGTGAAACTTTTCCTGCCCATCTTCAAGATGAACTTCCCCGAGATCGTGGACATCGCGCTGCCTGCGGAAGGCGTCTTCCACAACCTCGTCTTCGTGAGCATCCGCAAGACCTACCCGATGCAAGCCTACAAAATCATGCACGGCCTCTGGGGCATGGGGCAGATGATCCCGCCGTGGCGGGACCAAATACATCGTCGTCGTGGACGACGACGTGGATGTTCACAACACCAGCGACGTCCTCTTCCGTCTCTGCGCCAACACCGACCCGCAACGCGACAGCATCTTCACCAAAGGCCCGTCCGACGTGCTCGACCATGCAACCAGCGAAATCGCCATCGGCAGCAAACTCGGCATTGATGGGCGATCTGCCCCGAAGGCCCGTCCGACCAGCCCATTCCCGGCTCAGAGCGACGGGAGAATCTTGTAAAAGCCTTGGGGGTGAGTGGCTGGTTCCGAGTCCAGGAACTCAGTGGCACCGGTCGC
>JAYVQC010000024.1:0-2998 GCA_043757045.1 Akkermansia sp.
GTTCACCAGCGTGATGAAGGCAAACATCATAACCGCAGTGAAGGCAAACGTGAACAGTCGCGCACCAAGCGAGTGCGCCGCCAGTTCAGTGTCGTTCCAATGTTCAAGCGGAATGAGCAGGCTGAAAAAAATGGTAATGCCCAAGATGAGTTTGTGGTGGTTGGCAACCCACAGCCGACATTTGATCAGGTCGAACAGGCTGAATGAAAAGCGGACGGACATCGGTTGACTCGGAAGCGGAGGGGTTGCGGGTGGTGTCATGAAATCAAGCTAGGGTTTGAGATGTATTTCCTCAAGCGGGCAATTCCGGGATGCGCGCGGGATGAAAAAACAAAAAAGGCAGGGATTGCTCCCTGCCTTTGAGTGAATGATTTTTTTGATTACGCCACGAGCTTGCGTTTGAGCAAGCCGAGGCCGGTCAGGGCGCTGCCGAGCAGCAAGACGGTCGAGCCGGCGTCCGGGACGCGGCTGCTGCCGGTGGCGCTGGCGAACAGCACGTTGCCGGCGCTGGCGGAAACGCCGAAGTAACCGGTGCCATAGGCGGACACATCAAATGAGCCATCCGCCGTCACGGTGCCGATGAGCGAACCCAGGGTGCCGAGAATGCTGGAGAAATAAATGGTCGCCGCTTCGCTCGTTTGCACGCTGCTGAGGTAGAGTGATTCCACCCGGAAGCCGCTCAAAGAAGAGTAGACCTGGATGAAGTTGCTCGGATTGATTTCATGGTCAATGTCGCTGGTGATACCGAGACCGGTTTCGCCGGCGCCGGCGCTTTTAGCGTAGAGGGTCTGGCCGCTGCTCGCGTAGGCCGTCAGGGAGCTGCCACTCACCGTGAAGGTGCTGCTGGAACCCAGCGAGAGGTTGGAGCCGTTTTCCTGGAAAGTGATGGTGATCGGCGCCGCGTAAGCCGTCGCACCGATGGCCAGAACCGCCAGCGTCGTTAGAAGTGATTTGGTTTTCATAATATTGGTTGGTTTAATCCTGAACTGGTTTAGCAATGGCGATGCCAACGCTGGGAATGTTTTCCCTGTCCGACAATCGCCTTTATTAACAAGGGATTATTGAGCCGCCAATGGTTGCCGTCAATGGCCGCCACTTCCAGACTGTCAGCCACGCCGACAAAAATACAGTTTTCGGCATTGTTGCGCCGCGCGGAAATGACTCGAAAATCTCAACCAATGCGCCGCCGCCGCGTGGACTCATCACGTCCGGCTCAATGCGACGTAGAGTTGCATCAGGTAATCCGTGATCGCGAGCATCTCCGCTTGCGTGGGCGGATTGCTCACGGTGAAGTTCGGCGGGGGCAATGAATTCACCGGCCCCGCCGATTGCGCGTTGATGGCATCCTGCACATCAATGCTCAACGCCCGTTGCTGGAGGTCATCATTCAACGCGTTGAACTGATTCCGCAATTCAGCGGAAAGAATCGGCGAACCATTCGCCGGCTTGGTGGCATCGAAGGGCATGATGAAGTTGCAGGTTAAAGGTTGAAGGTTGCCGGTTAAAAGTTGAGGCGCGTCGTTTTCAGAAAACTTGCAACCTTCAACTTCGAACCAGCAACTATTTTTTCAAGGCACAATCTTCGTCGCCACATCGCTCCACGCGCCGATGCCGCCCGCACCCACCGCGCGCACGCGCGCCCACATTTTTGCCCCGCTCGTCAGGCCGAAGATGACCGCCTTGGATTTGGAAACACTCGGCTGCGCTATCCAGCTTGTCAGCGTCACCGGATCGGGACTGAGCTGCACCTCGTAAGTTTTCGCGCCGCTGGTCGGGTCCCATTGCAAATCCAGTTCGCCCGAATTGTCGCCGGCGGTGATGGTGAGGTTGGCGACCGGGTCCGGCACCGTGGTCGCGCTGCCAGCCGACCGGGTGCTGAAGGCCGCGCTCTCGATCACCGCCACCGGGTCGGCGGCGGCGGCGGCGATCAGCTCCACATAATTGCCGCGCTGCGTCAGGACATTTTCCAAAGCTAGGCGCGCGGTGTCCTTGGTGGTCGTCGCCAATTTGGCGGCGGCCTGCGTGGTATTGAAGTTCGCCAGCGCGGTCTGAAACGGCGTGAGCGCCGCCGTGACATTCGCCGCCGATGGCAACGGCGTGGTGAAGTTAGCATTGCTGGTCATCGCCGTGATGTGCGCCTGCGCGAAGGCCGACAGGTTGGCATCGGATTTACCGCTCAAGTTCAGTTTTACTTTGGCTTTTGGCATACGTTTGGGAGGTTGCGGCAAGGGCGTGGCGTCATAGAGGATTCCGCTGTCATACAGCACACCGGCTGAATCATAGTTCGCCACGACTTTGTCTTTGTTGGTGGTTTCAGTTTCAATTTTCACCCGACACACATCGGGGAGAACCTCACCACTGAACCACAATCCCACTGGCATGACCTACTACGATTCAATCTTGAAATCGTAGCCCTCCCGTCAGTCGTCCCCGACGCCTCCCGCGAAAGCCAAGACCCGTTCGACAACGGGCAACGCATCTTCCACCGCGCGCAAGACCAGTTCGGCGATGCTCAATGAGTCTTGCACCATGACCAAGACCCGTTCGACAACGCACAACATATCTTCCACCACGCCGAAGACACGTTCGGCAACGTGCAACGTGTCTTACACCACGTCCAAGACCCGTTCGACGATGGGCAACGCATCTTCCATCACGCGCAAGACCCGTTCGATGATGCGCAACGAGTCTTGCCTCACGTCGAACGGGTCACGGCCGATGGCCGATGACTGTTCCACGATAGCCATTGAGTCTTGGACATCGCGGAAGACGCGGCGACGAACGTGCGCGACCCGTGGAACGTCGTCCCCGAAGTCAGGAACAATCTTCCCGACCTCAAGAACGACGGGGAAGAGGCGAAAACCTCAAGAAAACGGGGAATTCAGGTCGAAACCGGGGGAAAGAAGGGCGTTCGCCGCCAAGGAACGTTGATAACCTCAATGGACGAGATTGATCGTGTAGGGTTCTTCCCGCAAAAACTGCGCAAAATCTTTTGTGA
>JAYVQC010000025.1:0-11720 GCA_043757045.1 Akkermansia sp.
TTTCATCGCCTGAACAGCGCTGCCGCGAATGAAAGCCGCCAAAACAGCCCGTCAAATCAAGGGATTTGTGCGTCTTTCTTTTTCAAACAGGCTCTTAGAGTCTCTGCCGCATGTATCACTTCAAATTCAGTTTACGCCCTTGAAGCCAGTCGAGTGCCGATAGGGGGTGGCGTGGACCCATTAGTTGGTAAGGTTGTTCTTGTTCCAGGAGAGCAAGCAGCCGTTCAGGATTTGTATTTTCCGAATCTGGATTGGCTGGAAGCCGTGCGAGCAAAATATGATGGAGACATTCTTGTGAGGCTTTATGTGGAGTACGAGCGGCCGCAGCCGATTTTTCGCCGTTACTCCGGCTATTTTAATTTCACTTTTGTTCGAACACCGTGGGGCCTGAAGACTGCGGAAAATTCGCCAAGGCTTCAGTCGATTCTTGAACGCTACAACTCGATTCCACGAACACAGCGGTTCTCAATTTGGAGTCCCATTCATTTAACAAATCATTGGGAAATTATGACCTCACGTTACGGTGGAGTGGACATGGATGACGCGATTATGGCAACGAAATCTCTGATCTGGACCAAGCACAATTGATCGTTTCGCCTCCGTGAGGCAATGAACATCCCCCGCACACCGCAAGCCCATCGACAAGCTCGCCGCGTAAATCGTCAGCCACCCATTCCCGCTTTTGTTCCGTCCTGTCCCGGTCGTTTCGCCCTCGCCGGGCTGGAGAATTTGCCGGGTCGGAAAACCCAGGGCTTGGCACCGGGCTGTCGAATGTCGCCTCGTCGGGGCTGCCTGCCGCAGCGCGTCCTCCTAAAGCACCGTTTTGCTGTTTGCCGGAGATGAGTTGGCTGGCTATTGTTTTGCCATGAGCACGCTGATGGAAATTCAGGAAGCGGTCGGCAAACTGCCACCGGGTGAAAAGACCGCTCTCTCGCTGTGGCTCGATTCGCAGAGCACTCCCGCGATGGGCGCGCACGAGGAGCAGCAGCTTCTTCGTTCGCTGGATGAGGCCATGCGCGATGTAGATGCCGGACGGGGCGTGTCACTGGCGGACGCGCACAAGCTCGTGGCTTCATGGGCTGCAAAATAATTTTCTCGCCCCAGGCCATCGAGGACTTGGCAGCCATCGTCCGCCGCATTGCCAAGGATGATCCCGAAGTCGCGCAACGCATCGGCCATGCGCTCATTAACCGCGTGTCCATTCTCGAAAACTTTCCGCTGCTCGGCTCGCCCTACTCCAAGCGTCCCGGCGTTCGGAAACTTGTCTCACGGCCTTACCTCATTTTTTACCGCGTACGAGCGGAGGAAAACTGCGTGGACATTCTCCGCTATTGGCACGGCGCGCAGCGCGAACCGGAGTTGAAGGAATGAGCGTGAAGAACAAAACGCTGAGAACGGCCCGAGCCGAAAAATTTCTCTGTGTTCTCTGCGTTCTCTGTGGCTAATTCTTCCGCGCATCGCACGATGAACATCCCTGAACACCGCAAGGCCATCGACAAGCTCGACGCGCAGATCGTCAAGCTGCTCAACGAGCGCACGAAACACGTCCTCGGCATCGGCGACGCCAAGCTCAAGGCGGGCGAGGAAATTTACGTGCCGCACCGTGAGCGCGCGGTGCTCGACCGCATCTGCAAGTTGAACGACGGGCCAATCACCAACGACGGACTGCGCGCCATTTACCGCGAGGTGATGTCCAGCGCGCTCTCGCTGGAGAAGACGATGACCATCGCCTACTTCGGGCCGGAGGCGACGTTCACGCATCAGGCGGCGCTGCGGAAATTTGGCGCAAGCCTCAATTACTCCGCGCAGAAAACCATCGCCGACGTCTTCACCGAAGTGGCCCGGCAGCGTGCGGACTACGGCGTGGTGCCAGTGGAAAATTCCACCGAAGGCGTCGTCACGCACACGCTCGACATGTTCGCGGACAGCGATCTGAAGGTCGTGGCGCAGATTGTCATGCGCGTGCAGCAGTGCCTGATGAGCAAGGTGGCGAAGAAGGACATCCAGAAACTCTTCGTGCATCCGCAGTCGCTGGCGCAATGCCGTGGGTGGATTCAGAATCATCTGCCGCATGTGGAGATCATCGAAAGTTCCTCGAACGCGCGCTCGGCGGAACTGGCCGCGAAGACGAAAAACTCCGCCGCGCTCGGCGGCACGCTGGCCGCGCAACGCTACGGACTCGACGTGCTCGAAGCAGACATCCAGGACAACGCCACCAACACCACGCGCTTTCTCGTGCTGGGCCGCCAGTGCAGTCCGCCCACGAAGCAAGATCGCACGAGCCTCATGTTCAGCATTCCGCACGAGGTCGGCGCGCTGCACACCTCGCTCGGCATCTTCCGCCGCTACCGGCTGAACATGACCAAGATCGAGTCGCGCCCGAGCAAACGGAAGGCGTGGGAGTATTTCTTCTTCGTGGACTGCGACGGCCACTCCGAGGACACCCGCGTGGCGAAGGCCATCGCTGATTTGCAGAAGCACTGCACGTTCGTGAAGGTGCTGGGATCGTATCCGAACTCGGAATAGCGGCGCGATACCCGCACCGCGGCGGAGCGGGGCACTTCAGTCGTGGGTGCATCCGAACACTGTTCTTGGTAGGGCGTCGTCGCTCCGCGCGCCGGGGTGAAGCGACCGCAAGTTCCGCAAGGTTTCTCCGCGGCCAGGCCCGGCGCGCGCGGAGCGACGACGCCCTACCACGCCCGTGTTTTAAGAACCGTGTTCAGATGCACCATTCAGTCGTCCGGGCGGGAAAAACCTGTTGACCCTTCCCCCGCCCTTTCCTAGCTTCCGCGCCCGATGAATTTTCTGGCCAATGTTTTTGTAGTCGTCGTTCTCTGAACGGCGGCTTGGACTCGTTGCCCGAAAGCCGCCCGCCGTTCCACAAGGACGCGGGATTTTTAATTTATGCGACACACAATTTCGATTCTGGTGGAGAACAAGTTCGGCGTGCTCACGCGCGTGTCCGGCCTGTTCAGCGGCCGCGGCTATAACATCGACACGCTGAACGTCGCCCCCACCCAGGACGCCGACACGTCGCGCATGACCATCGTGACGCGCGGTGACGCGGCGACCATCGAGCAGATCGTCAAGCAGTTGAAGAAGCTTGTGAACGTGCTCGAAGTTCAGGATTTCGCCGAGGGTGAATTCGTGGATCGCGAGCTGGTGCTGGTGAAAGTGGGAGTGGATTCCAAGTCCCGCGCCGAGGTCATGCAGATCACCGACATCTTCCGCGCGAAGATCGTGGACGTGCAGCCCAAGAATTTGACCGTGGAAATCACCGGCAACGAGAGCAAGATCGAGAAGTTCCTGCACCTGATGACCGGCTTCGGCATTCTCGAACTGACCCGCACTGGCAAAGTCGCGATGGCGCGGAAGTAGTTCAAAGTTCAAAGTTCCCAATAAATTTATGGCAAAAGTCTATACCGACAAGGACGCCGATCTCGGCGTGTTGAAAAACAAAACCCTCGCCGTCCTCGGCTTCGGCTCGCAGGGCCACGCCCACGCGCTGAACCTCAAGGAGAGCGGGATGAACGTCATCATCGGCCTTTACGAAGGCTCGAAGTCCATCCCCGTCGCCAAGGAAAAAGGCTTCGAGGTCGTGACGACCGCCGAGGCGGTGCGCCGTGCGGACGTCATCTTCGTCGCGCTGCCGGACACGAAGCAGGCCGCCTGCTACGAGAAGGACATCAAGCCGAACTTGAAGAAGGGTAAGACGCTGCTCTTCTCGCACGGGTTCGCCATCCATTTCAAAACGGTGGTTCCGCCGAAAGATGTGAACGTCATCCTCGTCGCGCCCAAGGGTCCGGGCCACATCGTGCGCCGCCAG
Organism: Akkermansia sp.; assembly: GCA_043757045.1. Taxonomy (GTDB): domain Bacteria; phylum Verrucomicrobiota; class Verrucomicrobiia; order Limisphaerales; family SIBH01; genus JANNGC01. The sequence goes on from JAYVQC010000025.1 coordinate 3,827, forward strand.
TTTACCGAAGGCAAAGGCGTGCCCGCGCTGATCGGCATCTATCAAAACCCCGGCAAGGACGCGAAGAAGATCGCCCTCGCCTGGGCCAAGGGCATCGGCGGCGCGCGCGCGGGCGTCATCGAGACCAGCTTCAAAGAAGAGACCGAGACGGATTTGTTCGGTGAACAGACCGTGCTCTGCGGCGGCACCACGGCGTTGGTACAGGCGGGCTTTGAAGTGCTCGTCGAGGCCGGCTACTCGCCCGAGATGGCGTACTTCGAGTGCTTGCACGAGTTGAAGCTCATCGTGGATTTGATGAACGAAAAGGGCATCGCCGGAATGCGCTTCTCCATCTCTGAGACTGCCAAGTGGGGCGACGTGACCGTCGGCCCGAAGATCATTGATGCCAGCGTGAAGAAGCGCATGAAGCAGGCGCTGAAGGACATTCAGGACGGCAAGTTCGCCAAGGCCTGGGTGAAGGAATACCAGACCGGCTACAAGAAGTACAACGCGCTGCTCAAGAAGAGCGAACAGCACGGCATCGAGAAGACCGGCGCGAAACTCCGCGCGCTCATGCCTTGGATGCCCAAGCGCAACATCAAGGGCGCGCAAGCGGCTTACTGATCCACATTCCAGAAATGACCAAACCGCCGGAGGTAACTCCGGCGGTTTTTGTTTTGCGGCGCGCGGACTTTCCAGTCCGCAGCAACATGCGAAAACAGGAAGCGTTCAGTTATGTTTACGATACCTGACTGGACCGGCTTGCTGCGGACGGGAAAGTCCGCGCGCCGACGAACGGGTTTCAATCATCATCGTCATCATCACCTTGCGGATGATTGAAGACGAACGCCGCGCGCACGGGCGCGGGCATGACGGAGTGTTCGCCCTTCACGGCTTTCCAGATGATCTGATTCAGCACGAGGTCGTCAGCGGCGTCCTCTTTCGTGAAATCCATTTTAGCCGAGAGCTTCGCACCGGCGGAGTTGGTCTTGTTGCGCGCGGTTAAATCCACGAGCGCGGGGCGCAGTTTGTACGGCGTGAAGTCCGGACGATTCGTGAACGAGGCGAACATCGGGATCGCCGTCGCGTCGAACTGCGACATCGGCTCCAAACCAAGGATCAACTCCATCGTGCGCAACATGCTGCTCGTCGAATACATCGTGGAATCCACCGCGCGCCGCTTCACGTAGGGGCTGATGGCGTAGGCGATGGTGCGGTGTGCGTCCACATGGTCACTGCCGTTTTGCGCGTCGTCCTCCACGACGAAGATGGCGGTCTGCGGCCAGAACTTCGACTGCGACAGCGCCTCGACGAACATGCCGAAGGCGAGATCGTTGTCCCCCATCGCGGCGAACGGGGTGTGCTTGCCCGCCGCCGCGCCGGAGGTGTGATCGTTGGGCAGGCGGATAATTTGCAGGCGCGGCATGTCGCCTTCCTTTTCAAAGCGCTTCAACTCCGAGATGAACCGCTCCGCGCGCTTCACGTCGGGGTAATCCATATCGAAGCCGCGGAACCACGGATCGAAATGGCCTTCGAGCGCTTTCACCCGCGCCTTGCCCGGATCGTTCGCCGTCTTGCCGTTGCTGATGAACTCGCCGTAGCTGCGATACGTCACGCCCGCCTCCCGCGCCCGATCCCACAAGTAACCACCGGCCGGCGTGGCAATGGGAAAGTTCCCCTCCGAGGGGTAGCCATATTTCTTGTGCGTATTGTGGCCGTAAGTGAGCGGCCAGATCTTCTCGATGAAGTCCGTCGCATACGCGCCCATCGTCCACTCGTGGCCATCGGCACTCACTTCGCTCTCGACGTAGAAGTTGTCGAGCAACACGAAGTCGCGCGCGAGGGCGTGATGATTCGGCGTCACCTTTTCGCCGAAGAGACAAATCGTCGGGTCGCCATTGCCCTCCCGCATGTCGCCGAGAATCTGATCGTAGGTGCGGTTCTCTTTGATGACGTAGAAGACGTATTTTATCGGCGAGGTCTCGCCGAGTCCGCGCGGAATGGGATTGGTCCAAGATGTGACTGGAGCGCGGACTTCAGGCCGCTTCACCGTGTTCGTGGCGGGTGGCTCTGGAATTTCCATGCCCTCCTCCGTGGCGGAAGTTGAAGCGACCTGAAGGTCGCGCTCCTTCGCCGCCGCCGGCAGACACGCATACGCCCGCGCCGTCCACGTCTTCATCTGCGTGTTGAATTTCTCGCCGGCCGGCAAATCAATCACGCTCAACGTCCCCTGAAACAAACTCGCGATGTACTCGCGCACGCTGGCGGGCGGCTCGCGTCCGGGCATCGGTCCCTGACGATTGCTCTTGGAACTCGCGCCCTTGCCGTTGGCCACCAGCAGCCGCTTGCCGTCCGGCGTCACGCGCAGGCTCGTCGGATACCAGCCCACGGGGATGAAGCCGAGCGAGGCGCTCTGGCCCGGCGTGCTCACGTCGAAGACCGCGACCGTGTTGATGTTCGCGTTCGCCACGAAGAGATGCTTCTCGTCCGGCGAGAGCGCGAGCGAGTTCGGCGTGTTGCCCGGCGGCGAGTTGGGCAACAACTCCGCCACCAGCGACTCCACGATCCGGCCCGTTTCCGTATCAATGACCGAGACGGAATTGCGGTTCGCGTTCGCCACAAAGAGCCGCGTGCCCGCCTTGTTCAACAGCATCTCGTTCGGATGCTCCTCCGTCGCCCAGCGCGTCACGAGCTGCTGCGTCTTCAAATCAATCACGCCCACGCACGACTGCGCCCAGAAGCTCACGAAGAGACGCCCGCGCTTCTCGTCCAGCACCACGCCGTAAGGGAACGGCCAGTCCGAGCGCGCGTCTTGCAGCGCGGCCTCGGCGCGTTTCGCGATGGCCGCTTCGTCCGACGTGCGCTGCGAATCGTTGGTGAACACGCCACCGCTGAGGTTCGAGGTGAACAGGGTTTCGCCATTCGTCACGAACAGCGTGCCCCCAGCATCCTGCTGGCGAGGAGTGCCGTCGTCGGGTTTCGCCAGCGGGACGCTGGCGGCACGTTGCGCCAGGTGACTCACGCTGTGTCCAAGCAGATTCGCGACGAACAAATCTTTCCCGTCGCGACTCAGCGCGAGGCCCGACGGAATGCCGCGCTCCTTCGCCGGGCGCAATTTAATCCCGCGCTGCCACGTCAAGTAACCCTCCTCGAACTTGAACTCATGTATCACTTCATCCCCGGCCCCGCTGCACAAGACGCGCGTGCCGTCCGCCGAAAACGTCAGGCCGTAGAACGCCTCGCTCACCGTCGCGCGCGAGACCACGCCGAGCCGGTTCGTGCGCAAGTCCACGACGATGATTTCGTTGTCGCCGTGGCCCGAGTGGAGCACGGCGGCGTAACGCCCGTTCGGCGACACCGCGATGTTGACCGGGAAATCCGCCAGCGCGATCTGCTTGCCCACGGGCCGCAGCGACCACTGATTCGGGAGCAACACCACACCGCCGCCGCGCGCGCCGGGCAACTCCGGCAGACCGCGCGCCAGATCGCGCCCCGTGACCACGGGCCGCGAACTGGAACACGCGCCGACGAGGAGCAGGAGCACGAGAGCGAGCAGGCGTGAGAAAAATTTCGTCATACGAATGCGCGTGGTTATGTCCCCAACGGGCAAAATTGAAAACCACAAACACCCGAGAGGACTGCGCGGATGCGGACCCCGGTGGCCGAAGGACGCTCAACACTGGGTGCATGCGAACACGGTGCTTGAAAGCACGGAAACAGGTGGGGCGTCGTCGCTCCGCGCGCGCCGGGCTGAAAGCGCAGGCCCGCGTTGGAACTACGGAAGCCTCACCCCGGCGCGCGCGGAACGACGACGCCCCACCAAAAAACAGTGTGCGAATGCACCCCTCACCACTTCGCCTGCAACTGCCTCATTGCCTACCCCGCCCTGCCCTGCTAACCACGGGCCATGCGCGTTTGCCCCGAGCCAAACCGTTCCGCCCCGTGGCGTGCGCGCGCGTTTTCCCTCGTCGAGATGCTGGTCACGCTGGGCATCATCATCGTGCTGTTCGTCGTGATGTATGGCTTCGGATCGAAGAGTCATCAGGCGCAGCAGAAGATCGTCTGCCAGAAGAACCTCGCGACCATCCTCGTGGCGCTGGAAATTTTCGCGCGCGAACACGACGGCCTGTTTCCCGTGCTGACCAATGCACTGACCTCCGAGGAGCCGCTGGCGCAACTGGTTCCCAAATACACGGCCATGACGGAAATGTTCATCTGTCCCGGCAGCAAGGACAAACGCATCCCGGATGGCGAACTCTTCACCAAGCGCCGCATCAGCTACGCCTATTACATGGGCCAGCGCGCGGAGAACGGCAGCGAGTTACTCATGAGCGACCAGCAAATTGACACGCGGCCCAAACCCGTCGGCGCGCAGGTCTTTTCCACCGATGGCAAGAAGCCGGGCAACAATCATCACCAGTATGGCGGCAACCTGCTCTACGTGGACGGACGCACCGAGAAAATTTCTGCCACCACGCCGTATTCACTCATCGCCACGCAGGGCGTCGTGCTGCTCAACCCCAGGCAACCATGAAAATCCAATGTCAGTGCGGAACGAAATACGCCTTCGACGTGACGCCGGAGATGGCCGTGAACCCGGTGACGCTCGTCTGCCAGAATTGCGGCGCGGACAATTCGCTCGCGGTCAACACGCTGATCCAGCAGCAATTTCCCGTGACGGCCACGGAGAGCGCGACTGCTCCAGTCGAGTCCGCGCCGCCGCCTGCTGAGTCCACGCCGCGCATGAGGGTCGCCGTCCACGTCGCGACGCCTGCTGTTGGAGCGGCTTCCACATCTGAGACGGCCGCGCCGCAGATGTGCCGGAAGCATCCGGGGAATTTCACCAGCGAGCAGTGCCGCGTGTGCAACAAGCCGATCTGTCCGCAGTGCATGGTGCTGTTCGGCTACGTGTGCTCGGCGTTTTGCAAAAGCGAAGCGGAGGGGCGCGGTATCGAACTGCCCGTGTATGCGAATCAGGCGGGCGTGGCCGCGCGGCGTGAGACGCGCAAGCTGGGGAAGATCATCTTCAGCATCGTGGGTGTCGTGGCGTTGCTGGCGGGCGGCTACATCTGGTTTCTCGCGGCGGGGTCGCGGCCGCGGGTGGTGTTCTCAGCGCCGTTCCAGACGCCGGCTTACAACGGCGGCGGGAAATTGTACGCGCGCGATCTCGTGGTGTTGCACGGTGGCCAACTCGCGCGCTTCGACTGGAAGGACCAGAAGAAGGTTTGGGCCGTGGACTTCATTGAGCCGCAGAAGATCGAGGCGGACCTCGCCGAGGCGATGGCGGAACAGAACGCCGACGTGGAGCGACTGCGCAAGGAAGGCGGCAGCGACTTCCCTCCACGGCGCTATAACAAGGAGGAGTTCACCAAGATGATTCTTTCGCGCATGCAGTCCGGTTACACGCTGCACATTCACGAGCAAAACCTCTGGCTGCGCTCGGATGAGAAGCTGGTGCAGTACGACTGGGCCACGGGCAAGGCGGGCAAGGAAGTGGCGCTGAAGAGTCGTTTCTCGCGCGTGCAGCCTTCGGCGGAAGGGCTGCTCATCTTCGCCACCACGGACGCGGGCGAGGACTTGATCAAGATGGACTGGCAGACCGGCGAGACGCAGACGCAGCCGTTGAAAAGGTTTCCCACGCTCGCCGCGCTCAGTCGCACCAATGCGACCAACGTCATCCGCGCCGCGCTCGCCGGATCCGCGCGCACCAATGCTCTCGCGGCGCGAAGCGGCCCGCCCGCCAATCCTGCGCTCAAAGGCTACAAGGTCGCGCAGGCCGATCCGCTCCAGGCGCGTCTCGCCGCGCCCGCCATCGCTGCGAACGCGGTTCAGAACAAACGCATCGAGCGCGCGATGAAAGAGGAGGGCGATGACGAACCGTTGCTGAAACCTTCCGTGATCGGTGCGGTGGACATTATCGAGATGGCCGGCTCGCAATTCATTCTCGACCGCGGCGCGGTCGTGGAGTTCTCCGTGAAGTTGCTGGAGAAGAAAATCATCGAGCGCCAGGCCATGAAGGCGCCGCCGAAAAAATCCGCGCTCGAAGGCAACGTCAACCAGGCCGCGACCGTGGCCATCGCCAACGAAATTTTTAACGACGCCCAGCGGGAGGCCACCGGCGGCGTCGAGCAGGAAGACGTGAGCCGCTACGAGGCGACCATCAAACGCACCACGCCCTCCGCCACCGAGACGAAGCTCGAAGTCATCGGCGAGCCGGAGTTCTTCCCGCTCACGACCGTGGATTTGATCGTGGCGGGCAAGACGCTGCACGTCCTGGACAAGACCGGCAAAAAACTTTGGGAGAGCAAACTGAACTTCGAGATCGGCGGCGGCTTCGGTCCGAGCGCGTGGGGCGGCGACCTCATCGCGAACGCCAGCGCGCCCGGCGTTGAGCGCGACGGGGCGCTCTACTTTTTTGATCAGGGCGTACTCGCGTGTTTTGATCTCGTGAGCGGCAACGCGCGCTGGCGTCAGCCCACGGTCGGCGTCACCAAACTTCTCTTCGACGACAAGGGGATGCTCTACGTGGACACGACCACTGGCTCGACCGACAAATTGAAATACTCCCAGCAGGTGGACATCTCGGACAAAGCCTATCCCGTCATCATCAAGATCGATCCCAAGACCGGCAAAGCCCTCTGGCGATCCGAGCGGCACGGACGGCTCAGCCACGTTTTCGGCAAGCTCGTCTATACGATGGAATGGCACGGCGGCGACGATGACGAGGAACGCTCCGGCCTAGGAATACCCGGCGCCTACATGCCGCCGCACATTCGCCTCCGCCGTCTCTCCGCGAGCAGCGGCGTGGTGAAGTGGGAATACTATCAACGCCGCGCGCCGCTGAATGTGGACATTCAGAACAACACCATTCAACTCGTCTTCAAGCGCGAGGTGCAGGTGCTGAAATTCATCGGGCTGTGAGGCGCGGTGAAAAATGGTGGCGCTGATCCTACGGCTGGCGCAGGCGGTAGAAGCGGGCGGAGCCGGTGCCGGGAACGGTGGATCAGCAACAACGGCCACGAACGTCGGAGAAATTAGAATCTCAATCCGCGCGCTCGCTGGCTGGCCCGCCCGTGTGTCATGCGCTGGTTCTTGCATCCGCACGCGACGCAATTCGCAAGGCGGGTTGTCTCCACTCGCGCGTTTCTTTCTGTGCTCACGGAAACCTGGGGTGGCGCAGTTTCTCCAACTCGGAAAGCAGCGGCAGCCAGTACCGCCGGTCATGTGCGCGTTCCGCAGTCTCCTCGGCCAGCAACACGCGCTCGACGGATTCGCGGTCGCCCCGCAAGGCCTCGGTCAACACGGCACGCTTGGGGGCCAATCGGCGACAGGCCAGGGCGTGACGGTGCACTAACTCCAGCAGGATTTCCGGGGTGCGGAGTTCCAGCAGCCAGAAACGGATTTGCGCCGTGCGGGGTCGGGCGCGGTTTTCAAAATAGTGCGCCTCGACGAGACGGCGGATCATGGGCCAGTCCTTGTCGCGCTGGGTTTTCTTGGCTCGCACCAGATCGGGCAGAGAAAGCAAATCACACTTTGTGCCGTCCGGCAGTTCGATGGTGGTGCGGCGCTTCCACAGTTTGGCGAACGTCTCCACGCCGCGCATCTTGGACATCACGTCCACTCTCATGCGCAGGGCTTCGGGATGCCGGCAGCGAAAGTGAATGGCGTGTCCCCGGCGCAGATATTTCAACTCGAAGGGTGGCACGGCAATGACCTCGGCCTGCAAGTCTGCGAGGGCGCGGCGCAGGCGCGCGAGGTTGGCGGCGTCGGCCACGATGGCGAGGTCGGTGTCGCGGCTAAACTCGGCCGCGCCGTAAAACACGCACGCCTGTCCGCCCATGAGCAGGGCGCGGACGCGGTGCGCGCGCATCGAAGAAAGGACTTTGCGTATCGGGTTCGGGATCAAGTGAGCCTC
>JAYVQC010000026.1:0-11705 GCA_043757045.1 Akkermansia sp.
AGCGGCCTCTACCAACTCCAGTCCAACCCCAACGTCACCACCAACGGCTGGCAGAACCTTGGTCCCGCCACCACCAACACCATCGCCACGAACGTCAGCCCCGCCACCCAGTTCTTCCGCGTGCAGAGTTTGCCCAATCTATGAAAGACCTTCTCGTCGTGCGAATGGGGTAAAAACGCCACCGCTCGCCGCGAGCCGTGGGGACTGGCCGTGTCAATAAACCTTGCGCAGGTTCGACGGGAGGATGCCCAACTCCATGCGGTACTTGGCCACGGTGCGGCGGGCGATCTGGATGCCCTTGGCCTGGAGCATCTTCACCACTTCCTGATCGGAGAGCGGCTTGGTGGTGTTCTCGGCCTTGAAGATTTCGTCAATCATCCCCTTCACGCTCGTGTTCGACATAGACTCGCCGTCGTTGGTCTGGAGGCCGGAGGTGAAAAAGTATTTCATCTCGAACATGCCGTGCGGGGTCTGCATGTACTTGCCGGAGACGGCGCGGCTCACCGTGGTCTCATGGACGCCCACGACATCGGCGATCATCGCCATCGTGAGCGGCTTGAGGTGCGCCGGCCCCTTGACCATGAACTCACGCTGCCGTTTCACAATCTCCTTCCCGATGTTCAGGATGGTGGACTGGCGCTGGTGCAGGCTCTTGATGAGAAATTTTCCCGCACGAATTTTTTCGCGGATGTACTCGCGAACCTCGGCGGAGGAACTGGCCTGGGCCATGAGGTCTTTGTAGTGGTTGCTGATGCGAAGCTGCGGAAGGTGGTCGTTGTTCGTGGTGACGATGAATTCGCCGTCGTCGCCCTTGACCACGAACACTTCGGGCATCACATACACGTCGTTGTCCGGGAGGAACTGGCGGCCGGGTCGCGGTTCGAGGTTCGCGATGCGGGCGAGGGAATCCTGAATGTCATCAAGGTCGCGGCCGAGCACGCGGGCAATCTCGGGGATGCGGCGCTTGCTCAATGCGTCGAAACATTCACTGACGATTTTGTACTCGATGGTGTGCTTGAGGTTCTTGCGTTCGAGCTGGAGCAGGAGGCATTCGCGCAAGTCGCGGCAGCCCACGCCGGGCGGATGAAAAGACTGGATGACTTTCAGCACGTCCTCGATGCGGTTCGGTTCGACACTGGTGGTGGCGGCGAGTTCCTCGACGGAGGACTTGAGGTAGCCGTAGTCGTCAATGTTCCCGATGAGCATCTCGGCGATGGAGATCGCGCCGTTGTTCAATTCGGAGAGCCGGACCTGTTCGATCAAATTTTCCTGAAGTGACGTGGCCTGCGTGAGCGAGTTGAACATGAACTCGCGCTTCTCCTCGTCCTCGGGCGTGCTGCGCTGTCCGACGTTCGCGGCGGCGAAATGGTCGCGCCAGTCCTGATCCATCTGCGTGAGCTGATCGAACTGTGCCTGAAAATCATCCACCGGTTCTTTGCTGTCTTTCTCCGTGGCGGGGTCGAACTTCACGTCATCCGGCGGCTCGGCTGGGTCAGCGGCGATGACGGTCTCGGACTGCGGGCCGCCTTCGCTCTCGGCCCTCTCCTGCTGGAGTTCGCTGTCGGTGGCTTCTTCGAGGAGCGGGTTTTGCTCCATCTCCTGCTGGACGAGTGCTTGCAGTTCCAGCGTCGGTGCCTGGAGCAGGGCCAGCGACTGCTGGAGCTGCGGGGCCAGCACCTGGGACAGCGCCATCTTCTGCGATAAAAACAAGCCTTGTGCCATTTCGGTTTCGGATTCTATGACGATTTCTAAATTGCTCAAGAACCCATTCGGCATGGACGTTGCTAGACTGAAGAAACGTGGGCGAAATAATTTGGGAGAATTGTCTGGCACAGGACGTGGTCATCGGATCGCCGGTTTCCAAATCGGTGGGTTGGTTCAAGGCAGCCTGCCGTCGAGAGGAGAAAGTTTTACCGCAGAGGCGCAGAGGGGAAGAGAAGAAGGAATGAATGACGATTAGCCTTCACGAAGTTCCAGCGCCAAAATTTTTCCCTCTGTGCCTCTGCCTCTCTGCGCCTCTGCGGTAAAAATTATCCCATGTCATCCGGTTGCATCGAAGCCACGATTCGATCCCGCCGATTCAGGCCGGTCATAGATGAAAAATATCTGCGGTCGCTCTGAATCGGCGGAAGGCCCAAGGAATTTATTTTTCTTCTCCCGAAATTTTCCTACCGTCCCGGCGTGTCTGTGCAGTTCACCATTCTCGGCAGCGGCTCCAGCGGCAATTGCGCCTACCTCGAAACTCCCGAGGCGCGCCTGCTCATTGACGCCGGCCTGAGCGGGCGGCAAATCCGCCAGCGCCTGCTCTCCATCGCGCGCACGCCCGAGAATCTCACCGGCATCCTCATCACCCACGAGCATCACGATCACATCCAAGGACTTGCGGTGCTGGCCGCGAAGTTGAACGTCCCGATTTATTGCAACCGGCTGACCAAGGAGGCCATCGAACTGTTTGTCGGTGCTCCGGTCCGCTGCCACCTGTTCACCACCGGCGGCAGCTTCGACGTGAATGACGTGCGCGTGGATACCTTCAGCGTGCCGCACGATGCGTATGACCCCGTGGGCTTCATGCTCCACACCAGCGCAGGACGAATCGGCTTCCTCACGGATCTCGGCCACGCGACAAAACTTGTGATTGAACGGGTGAAAACCGCGAATGCTCTCGTGCTGGAAGCGAACCACGACATGAAGTTGCTCCAGGACGACACGCGCCGACCGTGGAGCATCAAGCAGCGCATCCTCAGCCGTCACGGCCATCTCTCGAACGCCGCCGCCGCCGATGCAGCCGAGCAAATTGTCTCCGCCGACTTGCGCCAACTTTACCTCGGCCACCTCAGCGGCGACTGCAACAGCCCCGAACTCGCGCATCGCACCGTGAGCGAACGACTCACCCGCCTCGGAGCCGCGCACGTCCACGTCACCACCGCCAGCCAGGACACGCCCTGCGCGACATTGACGCTCTGAGAAATCGTCAGTGCTTCGCCGCCGTCTTCGTGATCAGAAAGGCCATCAAGTCGTTAAACTCTGCCGCCGTCATTGCCTCAACCAGACCTTCCGGCATCAGCGACAACTCTGACTGACGGCGCTCCTTGATGTCCTTGCGCGCCAGCGAATGCTCCTTGCCTGCGGTGTCGGCGTAGATAAGCAACTCGCCTTCCTCGCGGCGGAACAGGCCGGATGCCGTCTCACCATCCTTCAACTCAAACAGCGTCGCGCGAAACGCGCCGTCCACGTTGCGGTTCGGATCAATCACGTCCTCCATGATGCGCTCCACGCCACGCGCGCCCACGCCATCAAGCTGCGGGCCGACGAGCGCGCCCTTGCCGTCGAGCTGATGACACACGGCGCAATTCTTCTCGAACACGGTGAAGCCACTCGCAGCGGAACCTTTCGCGGAACCAAATGCTTTCGCGCGTTGATCAATGAGCTTCTGCAACTGCTCATTCAACGGCGTGAGATTCGCGGTGAGCTTCGTGAGGCGGGCCGGCACGTTGTCGGCCTTCGACGCGACGAGCTTTTCTTTCAACGCCTGGTTCTGCAACAGCCGCGCGGAGACGCGGCCCGCCTCGACTTCTTTGAGCAATGACTCGGCTCCGGGCTTCGTGGTGGAAAGCGCGAGCGCGAACTTCGGCTGCGCGCGCTCCGGCGTGCGCTGCAACGCCGACACCACGAGCGCACGCCCGTCGTCGGTGTTCGACTCGGCGATGGCTTGGGCGATGCGCTGGCGCAAGGCGTCGGGCGCGCTGGCGTCGTTCATGATTTCGCCAACTGCGGGAAGATGCCGCCTGGTGTTCATGGCTAGCAACGTGGCGGCCACGGAGCCGCGTGCCTCGACGCCGGCAGGAATTTTCAACGCGGCCGTCAACGGTGCTTCGAGCGAGGCGTCGCGCGTGGCCAGCGCGATTTGCGCCGCGCCGGTGAGGCGCTCATCAATCAGCTTCGGCGTCGTCTTCGGCAACGCGACGACCCCTGGCTCGAAGCGTCCCACGGCCAGCCACGCGTACGAGCCCGCGGTGTCGCCATCCACGAGTTCGAGGAAGACTTGTTTCCCGGCGTGCGCGCTCAAATCCCACGTCGTGGATTTCGCTACGTCATTGCGCGGTGCGGGCGCGGTCTTCAGCACTTCGGATGAACTGGCGTCGCGCAGGCACACGAAATTTTTCTTCTGCAACGGCTTGTCGGGAGAGCCGTCGTGACCGGCCATCCAGAAGGTGAGCTTCGCGGGCGCGGTGAAATTCTTTGAGCGCAGCACGCCCGTCAGCGTCTCGCCCGCCGGAAGCGTGCATAGGAAGTCGGCGTCCCGGCCATCGCCACTCTTGCGCGACTGCACGGCCCAAGGATTTGCGCTGGCGGGATTCGATTCCACCGGCAGCGACGTCCATCCGCTCTCGGTGCGTCGCACGGAGGCGAGCAGATCGTTCGCGAGCGTGGTGCCCCAGCTTTTCGTGCGGGGGCTGAGTGCCACGCCGCGTTGCGCGAGTCCGTCCTGCACGGATTTGAAGAGCGCGGATTGCAAATCCACGTCATCACGGAATTTGTCGCGCGCGAGCGTAGCGAGATCATCAATGCGGTTCTCAGGCAGGAAGCGCGCGGCGTGTTTCAGATACTTGGCCGCCGTGCTGCGCGGTTCGGAATACTTTTGCAAATGCACGACGAGGAAGGAGGCGGCGAACGCGTTGGTGCTGGACGGCGCGATGGCGGCGAGCGCGCGCGCTTCACTCTCACTCCATTTTCCCGCGAGCACTTTCTCGAACACGCGCGGGTCTTGCAGCCGGTCGCGCAGCGCGCCGCGCAAGGCGTAGATCAAATGATTGTCAGCCGCAGGAGCCGATGCGAGCGCGGCGAGCAAGGCGGTGGTGTAAGCAGTGTCTGTGAACGGGGCGAGGGCGAGCGCCTCTGCCGCGCAACGACGCACGAGAGCGTCGGGGTCTTTGGTACCGCTTGCAGCGACCTCAAGAGCGGCGGGCATCAAGTTGATTTCCGCGCCTGTGCCACGCAGGCGGTTCTGGCCGAACAAATCAGCGGCGATGCGCTGGGCGTGGACGCGGGCCACGGTTTGGTCCGTCGCGAAAGCGGCGGTTTTAAGTTCGTCCGCCGTGAGCGCATCGAAGCGGCGCAGGAGCCACAAGGCGTGAACCCATTGATTGGGATTTTTTGCGCCCTCGACTGCTAGGTGCAGCGCAGGCGCGGCGGTGCTGGCGAAACGATCTTGAATGGCATTCATCGCGAGCACGCGGCGGGTGCGGTTGGAGGAAGCGAGTTCCGTCACGAGACCGTCAAGCGTGGTCGGCAAAGTCAGCGAAGTCGCCAGCGGGACGCTGGCGGCACCTTGGGCGGGCGGCACGATGCGCCAGATTCTTCCGCGCTCGCGGTCGCGGCCCGGATGCACGAGCGGCACTTCGTAGTGGCCGATGATGCGGTTGTAGAAATCCGCGACCCAGAGCGCGCCGTCGGGACCGAGTTGCAAATCCACGGGGCGGAACCACGGGTCGGTCACGCTCACGAGGTCGGGCATTTCGTGGCCCACGCTGGTGCTGCCGCGCCATTCGACGCGGTCGCGATTGATGCGGCTGGGCATGACGTTGCCGATGATGAGGTTGTCGCGGAATTCCTCCGGCCACGACGGATCATCCAACACCGTGATGCCGCAGATGGCCGTGCTGCCGTGGGTGTGTTGAATTGTGGTGGGCGCGAAACCGAGTCCGTCATCGGGCGCGCCGAAGCTTGGGTAATGGCCGCCGCGCAGGAGTTGGTAAATCGGCGAACTGTGGCAGTCGGCGGAGAAGAGATTGCCCAGCGCATCGAAGGAGAGTCCGAAGGGATTCACCTGGCCGTGCGTCCAGTGCTCGATGCGCGAGCCGTCCATGCGGAAGCGGTAGGTGTTGCCGCTGGGAAAGAAAACTTCATGACCGTCTTTGCCCGCGACGCGCGAGCGGTTGTTGAAGCCGTGCGTGGCGTAAATCCAGCCGTCGTTGCCCCGGCGAAAGCTGGCCTGGTTGCCGTGCGTGTCGCGCGTGTGATCGAAGGGGCCGAGGAGCTTTTCCTTTTTGTCGGCGACGAGATCGCCGTCCAAATCTTCAAAGAGCCAGATGTTCGGAATGCTCCAGCCGACGCACTTCCAAGTCAGCTTGCCGCTGCCATCGCTCGACGGACTTTGAAACGGATAGAGGCCGATGGGGATGTTCAGGTTCGTGGCGAAGGTCGTGACTTTCTGCGCGCGGCCATTCGCGTCGAAGTCGGAAAGAATGCGGATGGTGTCGCGCGGGCTGGCGTTGGTCGGCCACGGGTATTCACGCGACTCGGTGAACCACAGCCGCCCCGCGCCATCGAACTGCATGTTCATTGGCTTGCGGAGTTGTGGCTCGGCGGCAACGAGCTGCACGGTGAAGCCGGGCGGCAGGTTGAAAGTTTTCTGCTGTTGCTCCGGCGTGAGCGGTTCGGTGGTGCGGACGCCTTCGGCGAACGGATCGGCGGCGGCGAAAAGGTTCACGGCGGCGAGCGCGGTCAAAAAGTGCGTGGCGAATTTCATTCAGCTTTCTCTGGTTTCTGGAATTGTTCGCAGCAATGGACGCGCAAGGGAACCCGGAACATTCAAAGGAGCGCGGACAGCCATGTCCGCGCGAACATGAACAAGAAACACGCGGACTCGGCGGTCCGCGCTCCGACGCGCCCATCGACATGCACGTCCACATCGTCGGCAACGGCGCGCGCGGCAGCGGGTGCTGGCTGAAAGTCGGCGCGCTCCATCGCCCGCTCGCAGGTTTCATGCTCCGGCACATCGGGGTGGGCGTGAGCACGCGCGCGGCGGAGTTTGACGAGGCGTATGCAAAACACCTCGCGAAGTTGGTGCGGGAGTCCTCGCTCGCGGCGGCGGTAATTCTGGCACAGGACGAAGTCTATGACGCGAGCGGCCGAAAATTGGACTTCGGCTCGTTCCACGTTCCGAATGATTACATTTTCAAACTCGCGCGCGAACACCCGGAGTTCCTGCCCGCCGCCTCGATTCACCCCGCGCGCGCCGATGCGCTGGAGGAGTTGGAACGCTGCCTCGACGCCGGCGCGGTGATGCTCAAGCTGCTGCCGAACTGCCACAACGTGAACTGCTCGGACACGCGCTACAAAAAATTCTGGGAGCGCATGGCGGCGGCGAAGCTGCCGTTGCTCGCGCACACCGGCGGCGAACACACCGTGCCGGTCTTCGACAAAAAACTCGCCGACCCGCGCGTGCTGCGGTTGCCGCTGGAGTGCGGCGTCACCGTCATTGCGGCGCACTGCGCGACGAAAAGCGGACTGACCGATCCGGATTATTTTCACGTCCTCGGCGAGATGTTTGCGCAGCACCCCAATCTTTACGCCGACACCAGCGCGTTCAACGTGCCCATTCGTGGGCGGCACGTCCTCGCCTGTCTGCGCGAGCCGTTCGCCTCGCGGTTGGTGCATGGCAGCGATTATCCCGTGCCCATCTTCGGCCACTGGGCCTGGCTGCAACGCTTCGTGGACTGGAAAAACTTCCGCCGCTGTGAAGGAATCAAGAACGTGCTGGAGAAGGACTATCAGTTGAAGGTGGCGATGGGTTTCCCCCCGGTACATTTCACCCGCATCCATTCGCTGCTGCGAAAGGCCTAATTTTGCGGTTACGCGGTGCTAGATAAAAATTTACAAAAAACCGGGCCCGTCAGTCAGTGGGTGACCGTCCGGGCCCGGGGAATTTCGAATCAATACTTAGTAGGACTACGTGGAAATCCGGTCTGACCTGTATTGGGGCCTGACCGAAAACTGTTGGGCGACTCATCAAAGAACAATTTTTTTCTTCGCCCTGAAATCTTGCTGCCGTAATCCGCCATCAAAAGAACATTTTCGCCCGGCACTGTCAACACCCTCTTTGGAAAATTCTTGCGACGTCCGCCTGTGCTCAGTCCTTCGACATGTTATCCACGAACGCCGCCACCTGGACGCGCTCCTTGGCCTGATCGCGGGCGTAAAGCACGGTGCTTTCTCCCGCCGACCCGGTGAAGGGCGCGGCGGCGGGCTGTCCCGGCAACGGCTTCATCATTTCGGCCTTTTCCTTGCGGCGCATAAAACCAAACGCCTTCTCCAAGGTCGTTTGGATCGCTCCACGATTGAGCAGGCGGAAGCGGCGGATGGATTTGGCGTCCGGCACCTCGCCCTGCACCGACGCGCGCAGCACCGGGTCTTTCATCATCTTGCGCTCAATCTCCTCGGACTCATAGACGCCCTTCGCGTAGCAGTAGCTGACGGCTCCAAGCATCTGTTGGCCAGACATCGCGCCGCCTTCCTTGGGGACCAACGGCACGCCGGTTTTCTCGACGGTTTCCGCCGCGGCGATCCTGACCATCACGGTCACGCCTGGCTCGGCAGGAGACGCGGGCTTTCCTGCCGCGCCGGGCGCGAACTGGTTGAGGTGAAGGACCGTGCTCTCCGCAGAATTGATTGGTTGGTCACTCATAAGTCGGTTTCCCTTTTCGACCACATCAAATCACAACGGCGAACCGGCGCGAGTCCAATTTTCCTGAAATTATGGACGCGAAAAAGGCGAACGGTTACCCGTTCGCCTTTCGTGATTGAGATTTGAGTTCGCTCAGTAGCGGTAGTGCTCGGGCTTGTAAGGGCCGTCCGCCGACACGCCGAGATATTCGGCCTGCTTCTTCGAGAGCTTGGTCAGCACCACGCCGATTTTTTCGAGGTGCAGGCGGGCCACTTCTTCGTCGAGCTTCTTGGGCAGACGATAGACGCCAACTTTGTAAGTGCCCTTGTTCCGCCAGAGGTCGAGTTGCGCGAGCACCTGGTTGGAGAATGAGTTCGACATCACGAAGCTCGGATGGCCGGTGGCGCAGCCGAGGTTCACGAGACGGCCTTCCGCCAGCACGTACATCGCCTTGCCGTTGGCGAAGGTGTATTTGTCGTACTGCGGTTTAATGTTCAGCCTCTTCACGCCCTTGGCAGTGTTCAGGCGGTCCATTTGGATCTCGTTGTCGAAATGGCCGATGTTACACACGATGGCCTGGTCTTTCATCTTCGTCATGTGTTCGAAGGTGATGATGTCGCAGTTGCCCGTCGTGGTGACGTAGATGTCCGCCGTGCCGAGCGTGCTTTCCAACGTGTTGACCTCGAAGCCTTCCATCGCAGCCTGGAGCGCGTTGATGGGGTCGATCTCGGTGACAATGACGCGGGCACCGAAGCCGCGCAGCGAATGCGCCGAGCCTTTGCCCACGTCGCCGTAGCCACAAACGCAGGCGACCTTGCCGGCGATCATTACGTCCGTGGCGCGCTTGATGCCGTCCGCCAGCGATTCGCGGCAGCCGTAGAGGTTGTCGAACTTCGATTTGGTCACCGAGTCATTCACGTTGATGCACGGCACGAGTAGCTTGCCCTGTTCGAGCATCTGGTAGAGGCGATGCACGCCGGTGGTCGTCTCTTCCGAGACGCCGCGCCATTCCTTCACGACGTTGTGCCAGAAGCCGGGGCGTTCCTTGGCCACGCGCTTGAGCAAGTTCTTGATGACCTGCTCCTCGTGCGAACCACTCGGGCTGTTGACCCAGTTGTCGCCGTTCTCTTGTTGGAAACCTTTGTGGATGAGCAGCGTCACGTCGCCGCCATCATCAACGACGAGTTCCGGGCCTTTGCCGCCGGGAAACGTCACCGCGTCGAGCGTGCAGTCCCAATACTCTTCCAGCGTCTCACCCTTCCACGCGAACACCGGGATGCCGGCCTTCGCGATGGCGGCAGCCGCCTGATCTTGCGTGGAGAAGATGTTGCAGCTCGCCCAGCGCACGTTCGCGCCGAGATCCACGAGCGTCTCGATGAGAATCGCCGTCTCGGTCGTCATGTGCAACGAGCCGGTGACACGCACGCCCTTGAGCGGTTTGCTCGGCGCGTACTTCTTGCGGATGGACATCAGGCCGGGCATCTCCTGCTCGGACACGTCAATGGTCTTGCGGCCCCAATCCGCGAGGCTCAGGTCTTTGACTTTGAAGTCTGGTTTCGGAGCGCCGTTGCCATTCTTGGCAATCTTCGCGCGGGACGGAGGCAGTTTCACAGTGGCCATAATTCAGTTCAATTTCAGTTTGGTTTCAATGTCGAGACTCAGCGGATCGCCTTCTTGAGCGCGGCCGCCTTGTCAGTCTTTTCCCAGGTCAAATCTTTGTCGTCCTTGCCGAAGTGACCGTAGTTGGTCGTCTTCCCATAAATCGGACGGAGCAAGTTAAGCTGCTTCACGATGTCCGCCGGCTTGAAGCTGAACACCTGCTCGACCGCCTTCGTGATGGCCGCGTCCGAGATGCCGCTCTGCGCGGTGCCGAAGGTGTTCACATACACGCTCACCGGTTCGGGATAACCAATCGCGTAGGCGAACTGAATTTCCGCGCGCTTCGCGAGTCCCGCCGCCACGATGTTCTTCGCCACGTAACGACCCATGTAGGCCGCGCTGCGATCCACCTTGCTCGGATCCTTGCCCGAGAACGCGCCGCCGCCATGACGTCCGTAGCCACCGTAAGTGTCCACGATGATCTTGCGCCCCGTCAGCCCCGTGTCGCCCTGCGGCCCGCCGACCACGAAACGCCCCGTGGGATTGATGAGATACAGCGTGTCCGCCGTGAGCAAATTCTTCGGCAGCACCTTCTTCACGATCTCTTCGATGCAAAATTCCTCGATCTGCTTGTGCTCCACGTCCGCCGTGTGCTGCGTGGAAATCACGACATTGGAAATCGCGACCGGCTCGTCATTTTCATAAACGACGGAGACCTGCGACTTCGCATCCGGGCGCAGCCAATGCACCTTCCCGCTCTTGCGAATCTGCGTCAGCCTCCGCCCGAGCCGATGCGCGAACATGATCGGCGCCGGCATCAACTCATCCGTCTCGTCGCTCGCGTAACCGAACATCAGGCCCTGGTCGCCCGCGCCTTGCTCCGCCTTCTTCTTGCCCTTCGCCGCCTTCGCATCCACGCCCTGCGAGATGTCCGGCGACTGCTGCGTGAGAATCACGTTCACGAACACCTTGTCCGCATGAAACACATCGTCGTCGTTCACGTACCCGATCTCGCGAATCGCCGCGCGCGTGATGGCCGGCACGTCGAGCTTCGCCTTGGTGGTGATTTCCCCGCCCACGATGGCGATGTTCGACTTCACGTACGTCTCGCAAGCCACGCGGCTGTTCTTGTCCTGCGTCAGGCAGGCGTCCAGCACGGCGTCCGAAATGGTATCCGCGACCTTGTCCGGATGGCCTTCGCCCACGGACTCCGATGAAAAGATGAATCGATTGCTCATGTAATTTTTCTGCCGACAGTTTGACGCCGAAGCTAAATATCGACGTATCTGGATTTGAAGATACGTTGAATTGAAGGCGAGTCAACGGGGAAGTTTGTTGCTAGGAAACTGGCGCGTCCGGTTCGTGTTCGACTCTAATTCCAATGTGGGCGAAAACATCGGTCTGCAATTCGATCATCTGGATATTTATCTTCTTACCGTCGGGGGTTAGCGGTTTGGCATCAGTGATCAAAACTGCGTTATGACCGGGTGCCGTATCGCTTACTTCCTTCCCGATTGTCGCGAAGAAATTATGTGCTTCGACGAGTTTAGAGCCTGTCTGAAAATCAAACATGGGTAGCACAGGCTACCAGCCTGTGCCGCCGGGCTACCAGCCCGGCGGAAGGGTGAGGGCCGCACGGGCCAGACAGGGTAACTCGAAC
>JAYVQC010000027.1:0-11628 GCA_043757045.1 Akkermansia sp.
CCGCCCTCTCCCCCGAGGAGAGGGAGAACGGCATTCAGTCTTCCTCACTACGAACGTGTCCGTAGTCATCTATCGCTGGCTGACATTCTCCCTCTCCTCGGGGGAGAGGGCCGGGGTGAGGGGCGACGCGCTTCCGCCGAACGTGTTGTTCCCGCCGCAACCCGTGAACTGACCACCGCCACCCCATGTATTCACTTTCCAGTTGCTGGAACTCATCGCGCCACACCGATGGCCGCGCCATGCTGGAGGAAATCCGCGCGCTCGGTTTCGAGTACGCGGAACTGAGTCACGGCATCCGGATCAGCCTGCTGCCGGGCATCCTCGACGCCGTGGACAGCGGGCTGATTAAAATTTCTACCGTCCACAATTTTTGCCCGCTCCCGATGGGCATTGATCGCGCCGCGCCGAACATCTTCCAGTTTTCCTCCGAGGACAGGCGCGAACGTGAGAATGCCTTCAAGCACAGCTTGAAAACCTTTGAGACCGCCGCGCGCATGAAAGCCCCGCTCGTGGTCCTTCACATGGGCAGCGTGGACATCAAGGACTACACGGACAAACTCGTGGACCTCATCCAGGACGGGAAGAAGGACACGCCGAAGTTTCAAAAACTCTCTGACGAGGCGCAGCGCAAGCGACAGGACAAAGGCCAGCGCTACATCGAAGCCGCGCATGACATGCTGCGCCGCCTGATCCCCGAGGCCGAGAAGCACGGTCTGTTGCTCGGCGTGGAGAACCGCGAGGCGCTGGAGGAAATCCCCTTTGATCACGAGCTAGAATACTTCTTCCGCGAGTTCGATTCGCCCACCGTGCGCTATTGGCACGACACCGGCCATGCGCAGATTAAACACAACCTCGGTTTCATAGACCACGCCAGCCAGGTGGACATGATGGAGCCGCGACTCGCCGGCTTTCACATTCACGATGTTGAATATCCAGGGCGCGATCACCAACAGCCCGGCACCGGGTGCATTGATTTCGCGTCGCTGAAAAAGTACGTGCGCCCCGAGCACATCAAGGTGTTCGAGTTCAGCGGCAGTCTGAATACAGAACAAGTGCGGGCCGGTGTCTCTCATGTGAAGGGCTTGTGGGGCAACGAGTGAACACGGTTAAACAAATCTGGAGCGCAACCTGGCGCGTCGCGGTGGGCGCGCTGCTGTTGCTCTGGATTTTCCATTCCATCTTCGTCAACGAAGCGCGCGAACAATCCAAATGCAAAGACCCGGCGGCGTGCGTGCCGCTCGTGGATCACGGCCAAACCATCAGCTACGAGGCCTGGCAGCAACTCGCGCGCGCCGAGCAATGGCGTCTCGGCTGGACCTACGGCCCGCCGGCTTTGTGGCAGACACTCCGCAGCGTGCATCCCGGCGCGCTTGCGCTTTCCTTCATGCTGATGGGCGGCACATTACTCATCGGTGTGGTGCGCTGGCGCATGGTCTTGCGCGTGCAGGGACTCGCCCTGCCCTTCACCCGCGCCGCGGAGATTTCTCTCGTCGCGCATTTCTTCAACTCTTTCCTCCTTGGCACCGTGGGCGGCGATGTGATGAAGGCCTACTGCGCCGCGCGCGAAACGCATCACAAGAAAACCGAGGCCGTCGTGACCGTGTTCGTGGACCGCACCATCGGGTTGTGGGCCATGCTCGTGTTCGCGACGGTCATGCTCGTGCCGAACCTGAAGTTGTTCGAGCGCCTCGGACTGCGTCACGCGTTCCTGCGCGTTTTTTCGGAACCCGCCGCCGGCTTCTCCGACTTGTTTCACATCATCACGAAGGAGCCGATCGTCTATGCCACGGCCCTGTTGCTCGGCATGACCGTGCTCGCCACCGGGTTTATCTTCCTGGCGTTCCGCGGCGGTGTTTCGAAAGGATGGTCCGGGGCGCGCGCGTGGCTGCGAAAACTGCCGAAAGGCGAAGCTCTCGAGCGCTCGCTCGAATCCTGTCGCCGCTTCGGGCAGGAACGCGGCTTCTTCACCCGCGCCCTGGCACTCTCGATGATCTTGAACTTCCTGTGCGTGCTCCAATTCTGGGTGCTCGGCCGCGGACTCGCCATGCAGGTGCCGCTGCTCGCCCTCTGCATGGTCGTGCCCACGGTCATCTGCATTGCCGCGGTGCCCATTGCGCCGAGCGGACTGGGCGTGCGCGAATATCTCTTCGTCCAACTCCTCACCGCCGCCGTCGCCGGAGCCGATCCGACCTCGTGCCTTTCGCTCTCGCTGCTCGCCTTCGCGGGCAGCCTGTTCTGGAGTCTCGTGGGCGGCGTGGTCTATGCGCTGTTCAAGCACCAGCATCACCTGAGCGAAGCGGAGTTGAAACGCGACGTGCCGGAGTAACCAGCCGTGCGACTAGCTCATGCCCAAGGCGGCGCTAAAGCGACCGCACTCCAAACGTTGGCGCGCAGCATCCAACGCCCTGTGACGCGCGGAGCGTTTGGAGTGCGGTCGCTTTAGCGCCGCTTTTCCGCACTCACCATGAGGAAAAACTTTTCTGATTCGCCCGGCTGCCCTACCCTTCACCGCATGGCCAAGGCACTCGAACTCAAACTCAAAGCAGGCGACCCCGCTCCTGCCTTCGACGTGGAAACCAGCGGCGGCGGACGCCTCTCGCTCGCGGATTTCAAAGGCCAGAACGTCATTCTCTACTTCTATCCGAAGGACGACACCCCGGGCTGCACCAAGGAAGCCTGCGCCTTTCGCGACGGCTATGCCGACTTCAAGAAACGCGGCGCGGTCATCCTCGGCGTCAGCACCGACCCCGTGAAGGCGCACGACAAGTTCGTGAAGAAGTTTGATCTGCCCTTCACCCTCCTCGCCGACACCGACAAGAAAATCGTGGAAGCCTACGGCGTGTGGGGTGAGAAAGTCTTCATGGGCCGCAAATACCTCGGCACGCACCGGGTCACGTTCCTGATTGGTCCCGACGGCAAGATCAAAAAAGTCTGGCCCATCGTGAAGCCGGAAGAACACGCGGCAGAAGTTCTGGCGGTGCTGTAGCGCCCGCCGGAATTTTCCATCGCCGGTTTGGAAGTCCGCCCCCGCGCAATTCAGAGCTTGGTGTCCGGGGTCAATTTGCTGTTTGGTCAACGCGTTCGGAATTTTCTATGTGCGGCATCATCGGATACGTCGGGAAAAAATCTGCGGGACCAATCCTTCTCGAAGGATTGCGCCGCCTGGAATATCGCGGCTACGATAGCGCGGGCGTCGCGCTGCTGGACGGCCCGAAGCTGGAGTTGCGGAAGAAGACGGGCCGCATTGATCAAGGACTCGCGCCCGTGGTGAAGGCCCGGCCCGCACCCGGCACCACCGGCATCGGCCACACCCGCTGGGCCACGCACGGCCCGCCCACGGACGAAAATTCCCACCCGCACCTTGATGCCAGCGGGCGCATCGCGGTCGTTCACAATGGCGTGATCGAAAATTATGAGCGGTTGAAGAAACGGCTCGTCGCAGCGGGACATCAATTTCAATCCGACACCGACACCGAAGTGTTGGCGCATCTGGTCGGCGAACACTACGCCCGACTGGCCGGGGCGCGGGCGTCCCGCCCGCTCGACGCTCAACATGACGCGAATGAAAAATTGAACTCCCCGGCGGGCGGGACGCCCGCGCTCCTCGCAGAGGCCGTCTCCGGCGCGCTCGCGGAAGTCACCGGGGCTTACGGTCTCGGCGTCGTCTGCTCTGATTTTCCCGGCGTCATCATCGGCGCGCGGCGCGGCTCGCCGCTCATCATTGGCATCGGCGACGACGGACATTTTCTCGCCAGCGACGTGACCGCCGTGGCCGCGCACACGCGCCAGGTGGTTTATCTCGAAGACAACGACATCGTGACCATCACGGCGGACTCGTTCGGCGTGACGAATTTCGGCACGGCCAGCGACGTGAAGGTGAGCCAGATCGAGTTCGACGCCACCGCCGTCGAGCAGGGCGAGTACGCGCACTACATGCTCAAGGAAATTTTCGAGCAGCCGCGCACCATCGAGAACGCGCTGCGCGGACGCCTCGACCGCGATGCGAGCACGGCGAAGTTCGGCGGCTTGAACATGTCGCTCGCGGAACTGCGCGCGGTGAACCGCATCGTCATCACGGCCTGCGGCACGAGCTGGCACGCCGGACTCGTGGGCGAATATCTGTTCGAGGGACTGGCGCATATCCCCACCGAAGTCGAATACGCCAGCGAGTTTCGCTACCGCAATCCGCCGCTCAATTCAGACACGCTCGTCCTCGCCATCACGCAGTCGGGTGAAACCGCCGACACGCTGGCCAGCTTGCGCGAGACGCGGCGGCGCGGGCACAAGGTGCTGGCGCTCTGCAACGTCGTGGGCAGCACCATCGCGCGCGAGGCAGACGGCGGCATTTATCTGCACGCCGGGCCGGAAATTGGCGTGGCATCCACGAAAGCTTTCACGTCGCAAGTCACCGTGCTGGCCTTGCTCGCGCTGATGATGGGCCGCATCCGCCAGCTTTCCCTGAACCAGGGCCGGGAGATAATTGATGCCCTCGAAGCGTTGCCGAAGCAGATTGAATCCGTCCTCGCGCAGAGTGCGGCCATTCAAAAACTCGCGCAGAAATACGCGGGCGCGGAGGACTTCTTCTTCCTCGGACGCCTCTGCAATTTCCCCGTGGCGCTCGAAGGCGCGCTCAAGCTCAAGGAAATTTCCTACATCCACGCCGAGGGCTATCCGGCGGCGGAGATGAAGCACGGACCCATCGCGATGATTGACGAGCGCACGCCCAGCGTCGTCGTCATTCCGCACGACGCGATGTACGAGAAGACGTTGAGCAACCTCGAAGTCGTGCGTGCGCGCAAAGGACCGATCATCGCCGTGACCACCGAGGACAACGCCGCGCTCGCGCAGCAAGTGGACGACGTGATCCTCGTGCCGAAGACCTTGGAGTGTCTGTTCCCGCTGATCGCCGTGGTGCCGCTGCAACTGCTCGCCTACCACATCGCCGTGGCGCGCGGCTGCGACGTGGACAAGCCGCGCAACCTCGCCAAAAGCGTGACGGTGGAGTGAGCGTCCGGCGGAGCGCATCATACAACCAGCACTTGCGCGGGTGAGGCGTGCTATCGAGTCGCGGCCCGGCGCACTGAGGACAGTGAGGCCCTTCCCCGCGCGTGTCATTCTTCGTGCTTATTCGGTTGGTTGACAAAAGCAGTCCGTGCTGGAGCGCCGAGCATTGCTCGGCCTGATAACACGGCGTTGCCAAACGAGCCGAGCAATGCTCGGCGCTCCTTTGTCAACCCACCTGATAGGCAGTCATTCTTCAACAACCGTGCAGCCGTGCGTTCCTTCGCCTCATTCCCTCAATCCATTTTACGCCCGCGCTTTCATGTGGAATTGTGCGCCCGCTGCGTGCCGTGCGTCGCGCAGTTTTTTATCGATGAAATTCATCATCTCGTTGTGCTGCCTGCTGTACTTGAGCCGCGCCCATGCGGCAGTCCTGCTCAGAGAAACTTTTTCGTACCCGAACGGCCCGCTTACCTCGGTGAGTGGTGGCGCGTGGGTGCAACACAGCGGCAGCACGCCCGAGCAGGTCAATGTCACCGGCGGCGCGGCGCAGCTAACGTCGAGCGAAACAGAGGACGTGAACCGTGCGCTCGTCGGCCAGCCGTATCCCAGAGCGTATCCCACGAACGGTGCGAACAAAGTTTTTTACGCACGCTTGACCGCGCGCTTCACGGCCTTGCCCACCGCGGGCGGCGCGTGGTTCGCCAGCTTCAAGGACACGTCGTCGGGCGGTTTTCGCGCGCGGATTTTTGCGCTCACCTCGGGTGCGGCGGCGGGGCAATTCCGCCTCGGCCTTTCCACTTCCAACAACTCGATAGCCGCCGTCACGAACAGCAACGACCTCGCGCTGAACACGTCCTTCACCGTCGTGCTACGGCTCGTGAACACCAACTCCGTCGCCACGCTCTGGCTGAATCCCGCGAGCGAAAGCGATCCTTCCATCACCACGGCGGAACCGGAGACCCCCTTCACCGTAGCGGGGTTCGCCTTCCGTCAGAACACCGGCATCGGGACGCTCACGATTGATGACTTGGTAATCGCGCCAACCTTCGCCGAGGCCACCGCCGCGTCGTCGCTCGCCGTGCCGTTCATTGATCTGGCGCCGAAGAACGAACTCGTGGCGCGCGGCTCGAACATTACGTTCACCACCACTGCCAGCGGTGCGTCTCCGCTGCGCTATCAATGGTCTTTCAACAGCCAACCCGTGGCGGACGCGACCAATGCCAGCCTGACACTCACGAACCTTGTCCTGGCGCAACAGGGCTATTATCGCGTCGCGGTGACGAACGCCTCCGGGTCCGTGACCAGCGCGCCCGCCCTGCTCGACGTCAGCTTCACGATGACGGAGGCGACGAACGCCTCGCTGACCCTGCTCACTTACAACGCGCACGGTAATTTCATCCCCGACTGGAGCACGAACTCGCTCCAGGTGCAGGCCATCGGTCGGCAGGTGCAGTTCCTCGATCCCGACCTCATCACGTTTCAGGAAATTCCGAACACGAACAACGGCATGTCGCAGATGACGAACTTCGTGCTCCAGTTCCGGCCCGGCTATTTCATCGCGACCAATTCCGGCACGGATAATTTCATCCGCAGCGTCATTCTCAGCCGTTTTCCGATCGCCAGTTCCACGAAGCGGCTGGACGGCGTGTCGCTCAACAGCTTTGGCTACAGCGGCTTCTTCACGCGCGATTTGTTCGAGGTGGAAATCATCGTGCCGGGCTGGCCGCAACGGCTGCATGTCTTCACCACCCACTTGAAATCCGGGCAGGGCGAGGACGAGACGTTGAAGCGCGGAGCCGAGACACGCGCCATCTCAAATTTTTTGGCGAACGGATTTCTCCTCACGAACGCGCTGCGTCCCTACCTGCTGACCGGCGATTTCAATGAAGACGTGAACGCTCCGCCCGACAGCGGCACCACGCTATCCACGTTGACGAGCACGCCCACGGGCCTGCGTCTCACCACGCCATTGAATCCGGTGACGGGCAGTCAACGGACGTTCAGCATCCGCGCGCTGCCGCTCAACAGCCGCTACGACTACGTGCTGCCGTGCAGTTTGCTGCTGTCCAATGTGATTGATGGACAGGTCTTTCGCACCGACCTCGCCACGAATCTTTCCCCCGCCCTGCCCGGCGACGCCACGAACGCCTCGGATCATCTGCCGGTCTTCGTGCGCTTCGCGAATCCGTTCGCGGTGCCGCCGCGCATCGTGAGTTTTGGTGTGTCGAACAACGTGGCGAAGTTGGTCTGGTCGGCGATTCCCGGCGGACGTTACCGCGTCGAGGCGAGTACGAATCTTCCGTTGTGGTCGACGCTCGCGACGAATCTGCTCGCGACGAACGGCGTGGTTTCGTTCAGCACGAACGCGACGGGCGCGCAGCGTTTTCTGCGCGTGCGGACGGAGCCGTGAGAGCCGACCTGAAACGGGTGGAACAGGCTACCAGCCTGTGCCGCCGGGCTACCAGCCCGGCGGAAGAGTGAGGGCCGCGAAAGCAAACAGGGGTAACTCCAGCCAACGAGGCTCACTCTCATTCCGCTGGGCAGGTTGCCCAGCGGAACGGGCTGGTAGCCCGTTCCACCCTTTCTCAGACAGGCGCTCCACTGCTCAGAAATCCGTCTTCGGTTCCTTCAGCTCGATCTCCTGAATCCACGCGTTGCGATAGCGGATGTCGTGGCCCTCGGCTTGCAACTTCAAACCCTGCGCCGTGTCCGTGATGCCGCGGCCGCCATCGTTGCCGCCGTCCACGCCGGAGTTCGCGCCGCCCCACACCTGGCTGATGGGGAAGTTCGTGTGAACCTTCTGGCCGTTGAAATAAATTGTCACCAGTGCCTTCTCCACACGCTTCCCGTCCACGAAACGCGCGGCGCGGAAGTTGATGTCGTAGGCGTTCCATTTCCCAACGCCGGCGAAGGCGTGATACGGCGACTCGGTTTCATTGATCACCGCGCCCATGCCGTGCTTGGTCTTGTCGCCTTCTTGAATCTGAATCTCGTAGCGGTTCTGCAAATACACGCCGCTGTTCCCACGCGGGGCCATCACGAGGAACTCGATGTGCAGGCGGAAGTCACGATAAGGCTGCTTCGTCACAATGTCGGCCGCGCCATACTTGCCACCATCCGCCGCGCGGTCATCAGTCTGGAGCGCGGTGCCACCGTCCACCGGGTCTTCAACGATCTTCCACTTGATGGGCAACGACGAGGCGAAACGCGGCCCCTGCCAGTAGGTCCACTTCTCGTCCAGCGTCGCGCGCGTGCCATCAATGATCACGTCCGCGCCGCGCGGAGCTTTCACGCCCAAGCCCACGCGCGGGCCGTGCATCGGGGTGCCACAGCCAAAGAGGGAAACCAGCGCGACGGAGAACGCCGCGAGCGAAAGGAGACGGGTGAATTTCATGCGCTTGTTGTGCGCCACGGCGGCGGTGACTGGCAAGCGCGGTGTTGGATTGGACGCGGGGTTACACGTCAATCACCGGGCCGTCCTTGTCGTCATCGCGCGCGGCGGGCGGCTTGGTGCGACGGACGGAAATGCGGGCTCTGCCCGAGCCGGTGATGGAGTTGAGCAAGAGCGAGACGACGCTGATGACAAGCGCGCCCCAGAACGCCGACCAGAAACCGTCCACGCGAAAATGATTCACGCCGAGCAACACGCTGACAAGCAGAAGCAGCACGGCGTTAATGACGATGGTGAAAAGTCCGAGCGTGAAGATGAGCAGCGGCAGCGAGAGCAGCAGGAGCAACGGGCGCAGGAAACTGTTCAACAGCCCCAGCACCAGCGTGGCCACGAGCAGATCGCGCCAGTCGCCGTATTTGATTCCCGGCACGATGTAGGTCGCGACCAGCACGGCCAGCGTGCTGATGACCCAGCGTTGAATGAAGACTTTGAGTTTATCGGACATCAAAAACCGCGCGCACGCGGCGGGCGGAAGATGAAGGAGCAAGGAGATGCTGACAAGCGCGGTGTCCCCTCGTAGCGGCTTCTCGGCAGAGCGCCGTCATCTGCATTCAAATTGCGGCGCTCTGCCGAGACGCCGCTACGAATTAAAACTCCACATGCAACAGCTCCACCGCCGTCTCGCTCGTCACGGTCACGCGCTCGATGCACGCGGGCACGAGGCAGAAGTCGCCGGACTTCAGCGCGACTTCGATGCCGTTGGCCGTGATGCTCATGCGCCCGCGCACGACGCCAAAAATTTGCGGCAGCCTGTTGCTCACGTAGAAACGCGAGTGGCTTTTGAACTGCCAGGCGTTGGTGCGGAACAGCGGATCATCCACCAGGTAACGCGTGGAGAAAACTTCGCTGCGCGAGTATTCGCCCTTCACCAACGACGGCTCGAAGTCCGTAAAGTCAATGCTCGCGAGGGACTGCGCGACGTGCATCTCGCGCGGCTTGCCGTCGAGGCCCATGCGGTTCCAATCGAACACGCGATAGGTCGTGTCGGAGTTCTGCTGAATCTCGAAGATGACATTGCCCGCGCCAATGGCGTGGACGCGCCCGCTCGGCAAAAACATCGTGTCGCCCGCCTTCACCGGGATGTGATGGAAGCACTCGGCCACCGTGCCATCGGTCACTTTGCGCTCGAAGTCTGCGCGCGTCACCCCGCGCTTCAGCCCCACAAACAAATCCGCCGTCGGCGTGGCGTCGGCGATGAACCACATCTCGGTCTTCGGCTCGCCTTTCAACTCCTTTGCCTTCGACGCGGGCGGATGCACTTGCAGCGAGAGCTTGTCCTGCGCGTCGAGGATTTTGACGAGCAGCGGAAACGTCTTCACGTCCGCGCGATTTGCGCCGAGCAGTTCGCCCGCGTGATTCTCCATGAGCCAGCGCAACGTCTTCCCGGCCAGCGGGCCGTTGGCGATCACGCTCACGCCCTCGGGCCGGTCGGTGACTTCCCACGACTCGCCGATCACTTGGTTCGGCGGCAAGGCCTTGCCGTAAAGACGCTCGATGTTGCGCCCGCCCCAGACGCGCTCCTTGAAGTGCGGCGTGAACGTGAAGGGATAAAGCTCGCTCATAGTTTTTTGAACACTCGCTCGGGATCACGCGCCCCGTGGAGCACGCGAACCACGCTCACCAACGTCGGCTCGGCCTCGTAAAAAATTAAATAGTTTGGAAATCGCGTGATGACCCAGAAGCGCAGATTCGGATGCTTGGCAAAGGTGAACCGGGGTTTCGGGCCGAGTTGAGGATGTTCGGCCAGCAACGCCACACTCTCCATCGCCGCCATCTCGAACGCGTCCGCCGCGTCCGAGTTGTGGCTGCGGATGTAAGCGGCAATGCCGGCCAGGTCGCGCTCCGCCTGCTCGTGGATGAACACCCGCGTCATGCGCGGGCGGCCTGCCAGATTTGCGCCCAGACTTCAGGTGTGAGTTCCCGCTTGGGCGTCGCCTTGCCGGCATCAATCAACCGCTCGAACTCGGCGGTCTGGAACTGCTGTTCGCGCCGTTCCTGCAACTCCCGCACGGCTTGGGAAATCACCTCCGTCGCCGACCCGTAGTGACCGGCGCTGACTTCGTTATTCACGAATTCTGTCAGTTGATTTGGCAACGTGATTTCCATGCGCGCAGAATCGGTTTGCCCGCTTGGAAATTCAAGCCTGCTCACCGCCCCAGAAACGCTCCGGGGGTGCGCCGTGAATCACAAGCCATCAGGCGTCAGCCCGGTGTGTTTGGCGATGCGGGCCAACTGTGCGGGCCGATCTCGTCGCCGTCATGGAAAGAGAACTCGTAGTCAGGCCAGCCGGTGCCTTCGAGGACGCGATGCGAGCCGCCGCGCTCGCGTTTGATTCTCCAGCCGATGTGTAGCAGCGCGGCCAAAACCCGGGGCGCTTTGTTGGCCACTGGCTCATGCCGCCACGGAGAAGACGTTGCTCATCTCCGGCACCGCTTCACCGTGCTCCAGCCGGTCAGCAAGAACGCGCAGCGCCAGAGCCTTGGCCCGCGCCACCGCCTCGGCTTGCGTCGGGCCGAAGCACAACGCGCCAGGAATCTCCGGCACTTCGGCGATCCAGCGACCGTCGCTCTCGCGCTCGGTTTCAACGTGCAGGTTTATGTTCGGAGTGTCTGCTCTGCTGGCAACTTCTGCAATGCTTACGGCGACGCGGTAACCGTGCGATTGCGTGATGGCGTGTGCCCGCTGCCGTTGTGGCGTCAGGCGGGACGCCTGCCGCCACGGTGGAGCCGGGTAGTGCCGTGGCAGGGCTGGACCTTGTGGCCCGGCGTGGCCCAGGGCTGCGCGCTAGGCTGGCGGTTGCCCCCTCGGGGCTGAGGGTTGGCCCGATGCGATGTCAGCGTGAAACGTCGTCAAGGATTTGTACGCCCAAACAAATTCGTGACGGGAGACAACGGTTGCATCGGTTTCTTTATTTCTGGGGAAATTGTTTTCTCGGCGGAAACTCCACGAGCGTAAGGTTGCGCGATCTTGGCGCAAAGGATGGTCAGGAATCCGAGAACAAGAAAAGTGTTTCTCCACTTGTAACGGCGTCCGACTTTTTCAATCTCAACGTTTAAGTCGCACCTTTTGTTCGACACTGGCAAGCCCCCAATCTTTGATCCAGTTGCTATGAGAGTTTGGGTTCATGGTTGTTTGGTTTCCGCGCTGGCGTGCGCAGGGAGGGGCGGAGCCCC
>JAYVQC010000028.1:0-11534 GCA_043757045.1 Akkermansia sp.
GCCCCTCCCTGCGCACGCCAGCGCGGAAACCAAACAACCATGAACCCAAACTCTCATAGCAACTGGATCAAAGATTGGGGGCTT
This sequence comes from Akkermansia sp., assembly GCA_043757045.1. GTDB lineage: Bacteria > Verrucomicrobiota > Verrucomicrobiia > Limisphaerales > SIBH01 > JANNGC01. The sequence goes on from JAYVQC010000028.1 coordinate 85, forward strand.
GCCACCAGGACAGATCAGCTCGGCGCAATCTGACATGATAGTCACCAACGTCGCTGAACCAAAGCCGTGCAGCATCTCTTGCAAGTACACGCGTTGGGTACGTTTGGATGTTGCTGCCGCTGGCACGCTCACGGTGGACACGATGGGCAGCAGCTTTGACACGGTGTTGGGCCTTTACTCAGGTGGATACGATTGGGATTTCGCAACGGCCACTGCCATCACTTGCAATGACAACGCTCCAGGCTCGACGAAAAGCCGCGTCACTGCGGTCATCGGGGCAGGTACTTATGTTTGGGCGCAGGTAGGCGGGAAAGGCACGGTTCGTGGAACCATCAAGTTGAACTACAACTTGGCACCCTGAGTAGGTTTTTGAGGTTTTCAAACGCGCTCGTTCCCGATTTCGGGGCGAGCGCGTTCTTGCTTAAAAGTAGAACTTAAAGCTCGCGTAGAGCATCCGTTCGCGCGGGAGTTCGTTGTAAAGCGTGAGCGGGTTCAGGCGGTAATCTTCATCCGTGATGTTCAGCACGCCGACGCGCGCTTCGGCGTGGCGGCGGACGAAGCGGTAGCCAACGTAGGCGTTGAGCTGCCAGAAATTTTCATCGGAGAGCGGAGCGGTCTCGCCCCGATTGTCCTGCATCGTCCACACGCCTTCCAGCTGGCTGAAGAAGCCGCACCGCAAATTCAGCAACGCGTTCAAGTTCAACTGGTGCAACGTGGCTTCGTCGTCGGTGGTGCGGCGCGCGGTGTCGGGAGTACGGCTCTCGCGGCTGTGGAAATCGGCGTCGGTCAGGCGGTAGCGCGCGCCGAATGCGAGGTTGTCCCCCACCAACTGATTCACGGAAGCGATCAACGACCGCTCCTGAAACCGGACCTGGCTGTCTATGTTGAACGCCTTCGCCTCGCGCCCTACAAAAACGCTGTTCGTCCGATAGTAAGCGCCGAAGGAGCGGGTGCCGGTGGAGTTCAACACTTCGCCCGCCAGGGTTACGTAAGTTTTCGTCGGCAGCTTTTGCTCCATGCCCAGGCTGAACGTCTCGAAGCGCGTGCCGGGCACGTTGCCGAGATACGATTCAGGAATCAGGCTGCGATACGTCTGGTTGAAACCGGCCACCGTTGTTGGTTCGAGCCGAAAACTATTGTCGAAGAACACACCGCCCAAGGAGCGTGTGTAGGCCGCGCGCACCACGCCATCCTTCCACGGCGTCCAGATCAGGCCCGCTTTTGGCGAAAGCTGCCCGCGCGTCTTTTCCTCGTGGCCGAACGGCGTGAGTTCCTGGTTGTTTGGGAAAGTGAGATGGTCGTAGGTCAGTCCGGCGGTCAACTGGAGCGAATCAGCCACCTGCCACATGTCGTAAGCGTAACCGCTCACGCGCGTGATGTTTTCCTCCGAGCGGTCATTGTAATTCGAGTAGAACAACGAGAAGAGAAACGGCGGAGCGGCCAGTTGATCGCGCACTTCGGATTCAAGAGTCTGGAAGCGCCCGCCCACCACGAAGGTGTGGGAACCGACCTTCAAAATCTGCTGCAACTCCGCGATGTAGCCTTCGATGTCGTTGTGCAGATCGGTTCCCCAGCGCAACTCCTGGACGGGCGTCGTGGTGCTGGGCGAGCCGTCGGGGAGAATGTTGTAGTCGCGGATGAACTCGTTGCGATTGGTGACGCGGAACACGTCGCGCAGCCGGCCGCCAAGAGCCAGCGTATGGCTGCCCGGCGCCCACTCGCGATGGTAGCCAAGGAAAAGATTTGGATTCTGCACCTCCTCAATTCGGAGGCTCCTGTTCACGTCCGTCTGAGAATAGCGCTGGCCCACATCGCCCGCCTCGTACTCCGTGCGTTGCGCCTCGAAGTAAATTGTGTCTTTGGGCGTGAGTTGCGCGCGGAATTTGCCGGCGAAGTCCATGCGCTCCACATCATCGTTCCGGCGAAAGCCTTTTTCTGTTCGGTAGTAGGCGTCGAGCGAGTAGTCCACGGGTCCCATGCGGCCGTACTGCGAACCTTGCTGCACCCAGTCACCGTTGCTGAAGTATTCCGTGCTTGAAGCCAGCCCGAAATGATCGCGGTCAAACAGCCGCGTGTATTCCTGCTGCGAGACGGATTGCGAAAGCGGGGTCGCGCCGACCGGGGAAAGCAGGCTCGCGATGAAGTATTCGCTCACGGCTGGAGCCTCGTATCGCAGGTTGGACGCGCGCGGGTCGCGTAACGCCTCGTAGCTGTTTGCGAGGAACTGGTGTGCGGAGAAATTCGCGTAGTCGTAGCTCACGGCGCGGCTGGCTTCACGCACGCTCCAGTCGGTCAGACCGGCGTCCTGGTAGATGCGCGCGAGGTTCGCGCTGCGCACGGCCTGGTCCTGATCCAGCAGTAGGCGCGAGCGGAAGACGCTGCGGTTGTCGTTCAACTCCTGCGACTTTTCCAAATCACCGATGGCCTCGTTCACACGGTTCTGTTGTTCGTCGAGAATGGCGGAGTAGAGCCACGGCGTCGGATCGTTCGGATCAAATTTCTTGGCGAGACCCAGTTCCTTTTCGGCGAGCGCGGTGTGGCGCGTCTGGCTCCAGGCCTTGCCGAGATAACTGCGGAGCATGGAACGCTGCGGCTCGCGCGCGGCGGCCACTTGCAAATCCTGCCGCCCCTCCACGCCGCGCCCCTGCCGGATGCGGATAAGCCCGCGCCCCAGCCAGCCATTGGCGAGTCCGGGATCGAGGGCGATGGCGTTTTCAAAAGATTGTTCAGCCGCCTTGATGCGGCCTTGCGCCGCGTGGGTGAAACCGGCCAGCGCGTGCGCCTGCGCGTGGCGCGGCGAGAGGACGAGAGCCTTTTCGAGCGCGGCCTGGGCGGCGGCGGCGCGGCTGAAACTGAATTCCAACTCCGCCACGCGCGCCCACGCGAAGCCAAAGTCCGGCGACTTCGCCGTAGCCTTGCGCGCCGCTTCGAGCGCGGACTCCAGCTTCGACTGCGCTTGGAGCGCGTATGATTCCGCCATCCATTCGCCAGCTTGCGTCAGCGCCGTGCCGCGCGAGGCGGGCTGGCCTTTCACCGTGGCGATCATCTGGCGCAAGGCTTCGGCGGAAGGCGTGGAAAGATTTTGGAGGAGAGCGTTGGCTTCATCCACTTGGCCCACAGCGATCAGCGTGGCGGCGCGGTAGGTTTTTTCCGCGTCACTGCCGGGCGTGCGGTTGGCGGGGTAACTCTCCTGCGCGGCGAGCAAGTCGCCGGTGCGATACGCGGCGAGCGAATCGGTGAGCGCGCTTTTCTCCGCGTCGCTCAAACCCAACTCATTCGCATCCAGCACCGCCGGATAGTAGAGCACCCACTGGATGATGCTGCTGGCTTCGAGCATCGCTGTCTTGCGCGGAGCCTGGCCGGGATCAATGACGGCCTGTTCGTTCGAGGTCAGACTTGCGCCGCCGAAATCATTCGTCAGCTCCACCGTGCCATCGAAGAGCGCGATTTCCGTGCGGCCATTTTCCGCGACGGTGATGTGAAACTCCGTGCCGCGGATGGCCCCCGAGGCCAGCGGCGTACGGAACTCGACGGTGCCCGGCCGCTCGCGGTTGAAGAAGTAGCTGCTGCCGCTCTTCACGTCGAAGCCGCTGTTCGCACCCGCCGTCTGCGGCGGACGGATTTCCAAAGTGGTGAGTTCCTTCACCACGAGCACGCTGGCATCCGAGAGCCGGATGGTGGCGCGGCTGCGCGACCCGGTGCGGACGCGGTCGCCGTTGGCGAGCGTCTGGTTGGTGGTGCCGGCATTCCACGCAGCCTGCCCGGCGCGCGCGAATTCGACCTTGCCTTCCTTGGTGAGTAACAGGCTGGACGCCGTCGGCTGCGCCGGCGCCACGACTGTCGCGCAGAGGGAAAGCAAAAGGGTCGCGAAAGTTTTCATGGTTGGCGTGGGCATAAGCGGTTGTTCAGTTTGGGAACGCGGAGCAGTGTGGCTTAATTAATATTTATGGCAATCACGCGAGAGAGCAACTATTCGGCCAAAGAAATCCCAATAATATCGCCGTCACGCAATTCCGTTCGTCGTTTCGCAAGCTGTGGAAAAATTCTCGCCGCACCGTTGTTCTCGCTTTGGGTGCGCTCTTTCCGGCGTGGACGGAATTCCGGTTGGCGTCTGTGGAACTTTTCCGATTTCCGTCCCTGCCGAGTCCACGCGGGAACATTTTTGTCCCGCGTGGAATCAGGTCCGCGGGCCGCACTTCGCGGTCCGACTCGTCGCCGCCCGACGAATTCCACCCTGCTACACCTTTCCATGCCCGGTGCGACCACCGAACGCGATGTGCGTCTGCTCCGGTCGCGCCTGGGCCGTGCGGCTCCACTCGAACGCGCGGTCCACGACCGTGTGCATCTGGTCGAACCACCAGCGCGCGCCCGGCGACCGGCGCGTGCGGACGCGGCGGCAGGACTTCACGTTGCTGTCTTGTTCAAAACCCAGTTCGATTTGCTTGTTATTCATGCGCGCACTGTGCGCGCGGGGGTCGGACAACGGCGGGGAGGGGTGAGACAAATTCCAAAAAACAAATCCCAAAGAAATTCCGACCCCAACGCTCAAACTTCAAACGAGACGCGGGAGAATGTCCAGGGTCTCATTGGAGTCTGGAATTTGGAGCTTGTTTGGGCTTTGGGATTTGGAATTTGGAATTTGATTTTTGCAGCAGCATCACCACGACCGCCCCCGCCACCGAAGCCAGCACCAACAGGGTTGAGAGCGCGTTGATGTCCGGCGTCAGTCCGCGCTTCACGGACGAGTAGATGAAAATCGGCAGCGTCGTCGCGCCGGGGCCGCTGGTGAAGAAGCTCACCACGAAATCATCCAGGCTCAATGTGAACGCGAGCAGCGCGCCTGCCAGTATCCCCGGCCCGATCAGTGGCAGCGTGACGTGACGAAAACATTGCCCGCGGCTCGCGCCGAGATCGTGCGCCGCCTCGGTCAGCGCCGGATCGAGTCCGGCGAGTCGCGCGCGCACCACGAGCGTCACGAACGGAATCTGCAACGTGATGTGCGCCAGCGTCATCGTGAACAGGCCGGGCGCGAGCGCGTCCGTCCACTGGCGAAGCAGCGCGTAGAACATCAGGAGCGCGACGGCCATCACGATGTCCGGCACGGCAATGACGCTTTGCAGCGTGGTCTCGACCGCGCGCTTTCCAAAAAAAGTTCCGCGCCGCAACGCCAGCGCCAGCATCGTGCCGAGCGCGGTGGAGACGAGCGAGCTCATGGTCGCGAGTGCGAGCGTGATGCCGGTGGCGTGCTGCGCCGCCTCGTTCCGCGCCAGCGAGTGATACCAATTCGTGGTCAAGCCGTGCCACTCCGTGCCACGCGGGGCCGCGTTGAATGATTGCTGCACGACCACGGCGATGGGCGCGTAGAGAAAAACGTAGAGCACCACGCTGATGGCGAGCAACGCGATGGAGCGCCGAGTTCCAAATCGGCGCGTTGAAGCATCGAATCTCCGAGCCGTGCTGGAAGCCGGCGCTCCGATTGCGTTCACGTCCCCGTCTCCTTGCGTCGCGTCACGCGCGCGTTCAGGCACAGGGCGAGCAGCACGACTAACATTGCCACCGTCGCGATGGCCGAGCCGAACGGCCAGTTCTGGCTCGCGCCGAACTGCTGCTGGATGACGTTGCCGAGCAGCACCGTCTTCGCGCCACCGAGCAAATCAGGAATCACGAACTGCCCTGTCGCGGGCACGAAGACCAGCGTAAGTCCGGCCGCCAGTCCAGGCGTGATCTGCGGCAGAATGGCGTGACGAAAAACCTTCGCGCCGGACGCGCCGAGATCGCGCGCGGCTTCGGCCAGCGTCCAGTCAATCTTCTCCACCGACGCGTAGAGAGGCAGCACTAGAAACGGGAGATAATCGCAGACCAGTCCGATGCACACGGCGAACAGGCTTGGATACAGCGGCTCGCCTGCATGCACGAAACCCAGTGCCGCGGCGACGTGCGCGAGGAAACCGTCCTTCGCGAGCAGCAGTTGCCACGCGTACGTGCGGACGAGCAGGTTGGTCCAGAGCGGGATGATCACGAGCGTGAGCGCGAAGGTTTTCCAACGCGGCGGCAGACTGGAAATCCAGAAGGCCAGCGGCAAGCCGAACAGCAGGCAGAGCAGCATGGTCATCGCTGCCAGCAGCAAACTGCGCGCGATGATGCTGGGATACAGCGGTTCCCACCCGAAGCTGCCAAAGCCGAGGAAGCGCGCGAAATGTTCCAGCGTGAGCGGCCGCTCGACTTCCCCGAACTCGCCGTTCGTGAAGAATCCGAGCCCCACGACGAGCGCGAGCGGGATGAGAAACAGCACGAGAAGCCAGAGCATCGCGGGCGCGGCGAGGAGCGTGACCAAAGCACTGGGGCGGCGCGGTTTCATTTTCGTGGCCGGGAAAAAGCGGCGCTGAAGCGACCGCACTCTCCCGCAGGGCGGGACTGGCGCGCAGCACCAAGCGCCTCGTGACTCGCGGAGCGTTTGGAGTGCGGTCGCTTCAGCGCCGCTTTCGAGCGTGTGAACATCCTGCGGCGCATCAATCCTCCAGCACCACCAAAGCCTCGGCGGGCAGCATGAGTTGAACAGGTTGCCCCGGCACGAGGCGCGGGCCGGGTCCATTGTTCACCGCCACGACGCGCAAGTTTTCGCCGCCCGCCCGCACGATGCAGTGCGTCTCCGCGCCGGTGTAGATGGTTTCGAGCACGTCGCCCGTCAACGTGTTCGGCCCGTTGGACTGGTGGAGGAGAATTTTCTCCGGGCGAATGGCGAGCGTGAACTCCGTTCGCGAATCGTTGCCGGCCAATTGCAAATGGCCGATGGGCGTTTGCACGGCGAGTCCGTTTCTGCCGCGCTCATGAACTTTCGCCGCCAGCAAATTGCACCCGCCGAGAAACTGCGCGACGAAGCGCGTGCGCGGGCGTTCGTAGAGTTCCTCGCCCGTGCCGAGTTGCGCGATGCGCCCGTGATCCATCACCGCGATGCGGTCGCTCAAAGCCAGCGCCTCGTCCTGATCGTGCGTGACGTAAATGAAAGTGATGCCCGTGCGCCGCTGCAAGGAGCGCAACTCCTGCTGTAGTTCCTTCCGCAGCTTGAGGTCGAGCGCGGCCAGCGGCTCGTCGAGGAGGAGAACTTGCGGCTCATTCACGAGCGCGCGGGCCAGGGCCACGCGCTGCTTCTGGCCGCCGGAAAGTTGCGCGGGCGGGCGCGCGGCGAGTTCGGTGATGCGGACCAGTTCCATCACGCCACGCACGCGCGTCTCGATTTCCGCGCGTGGAACTTTCCTCATCCGCAGGCCGAAGGCGACGTTGTCCCGCACGTTCAAGTGCGGGAAGAGCGCGTAGTTTTGGAACACGGTGTTGACCGCGCGGTCTTGCGGAGGAACGCCCGCCATGTCCGCCCCATTTAGTTTCAACCCGCCGCCATCGGGAAAATCCAATCCGGCGATAAGCCGCAGCAACGTGGTCTTGCCGCAGCCGGACGGCCCGAGCAGCGAAAAGAATTCTCCGCGCGCGATGGCGAGCGACACGCCGTCCAGCGCCGTCACGCTGCCGAAACGGCGCGTGAGATTCACGGCTTCAACGGCGGGGGCGTGGGCGTCTTGCATCGCGGCGAACGTGTAGCAAAGCCGCGCGGTGGCTGCACGGAAATCGTTGCTCTGAAGGCAGGCGAAGAATTTGTCCGCAGGCTTGAACGCGCACATTCCTCCTCCTACGTTCCGGCCATGCAACTTTCCGAGCTGCTTCCGGCCCTGCACCAGCTTCCTCGCGCGGACAAATTTCGCGCCGTGCAATTCCTCACCACGGAACTCGCCCAGGACGAAGGCGGGCTGCAAGCGCAGGCTGAGTATCCAGTCTGGTCGCCTTATGAGGCCCACGAAGCGGCCAGCGTCCTGACCCAGTATCTGCGGGAACAATCCGGGGCAAAGTGACATGGCTGTTTCGTTTCCTTATTCGTCCGTCGCCTCGGCGCGTGGCGATGCGGCGCTGATGCCGTTCCTTCCGCTGACTTTGCAATTCAAGGAAGGTGAGCTGGTGTCGGCGCGTGGCCTGCCCGACTCCGGTGCGACCGTGAACGTCCTGCCGTACGGATTGGGCCTGCGTTTGGGCCTGGTATGGGAGGCGCAAACAACGGTGGTCAGACTGGCTGGAAATTTATCCGCGCACGAGGCGAGAGCGGTGCTGCTCCAGTGTCGTGTGGCGGAATTTGCGCCCGTGCCGCTGGTGTTCGCGTGGTCTCGTTCCGAAGCGGTGCCGCTCTTGTTGGGCAGGTGAATTTTTTCGAGGCCTTTGACGTGTGTTTCCACCGCGCACGACGGCAATTTGAAATCGCCCCGTCTCGCAGTTAGAAGCTGACCTTACTTCCGCGCCTTTTCGATCACATCGCTGATCTTCACCGGCCCGCCGCCCTGGCGCTTGCTTTCATCCGCCGCCTCCATGAAGGCGAACATCTCGATGGTTTCCTCCGGCGGCACGGGCGCGAGGCCGGTCTGGAAAAATTTGATGACCTCGCGCACGAGCGGCGCGTAATCACCGCTGCCCTTTTGCTCCGCCACGGCCTTGCTGCCGAAGACGATGACCTTGTGCGGCGTGGCCTTGGTGCGCAGCCCTTGCAACGTGCCGACACGTCCACCGCGCCACACGCCGGTCGCGACATCAATCTCCGGCGTGCTCGTGCGCGTCACCGTTTCGCAGCCCGTGCCCATCATCGTGAACAGCGCCTCGGTGGGATGCACGCCGTACCAGTAGAAGTCGGGGTGATGCGGCTCCAAGTGGGCCGGGCCGTAGGAAATCACGCTGCGGATTTCGCCCACGTCGGTCTTCTTCACCTCCACCAAACTTTCGTAGTAACGATACGAGGAGGAACTGAATACCGGCACGTTCGCCTCTTTCGCGAGCCGATAAATTTCCAGCGCGTCGCGCAGCGAACCGGCCACGGGCTTGTCAATGAACAGCGGCTTGCGCGCCTTGAACACGGGCCGCGCCTGTTCGAGATGCGGACGGCCATCAACGCTCATCAACATCACCACGTCCACCTGCGTGCAGAGTTCTTCGATGGTCGGCACGATTTTCACGCCGTATTTTTCCTGTAGATCCTTCGTGTAGCCCTCGACGCGCGAGATGCTGGATTCGATGTCCGCGCTGCCGCCCTTGAACGCGACCACGACCTTGCCGCCGGGGACGTGTTTCGGATTCGTCTCGTTGTTTAACAACGCGGTGAAGGCCGTGACGTGTGAGGTGTCGAGACCAATCATGCCGATGCGGAGATCAGCGGCGAGACCAGGCAGAGCCAAGAGCAAGAGAGTGAGGAAACGCATGGCTGCATGATGTGTCCGCAGCGATGGAATGCAAGCGCGTGCCCCCGGCGTCCCGCCGGGTTCTGCGCTGGAAAATCATAACGGCACTCCCTCGTCATTGACACGCCCACCCGGCGGGAAGCCGGGGCACGTTGTTTGATGAAACCTCGCCGTCTCCGCGTCCGAGAACAGCATGAACACCCCGCACACCCGCCGCGCTTTCGTGAAACGCACCACCGTCTTCAGCTTTGGACTCGCCGCTGCGCCGCTCGTGGCCCGCGCGCAGACGAGCAAGAGTCCCGGCGAGAAACTGGTCGTGGGTGTGATGGGCCTCGGGCGCGGCGGCGATCACGTCAAGGCGTTGCAGCAGATTCCCAACGTCGAGATTGGTTACATCGTGGATGTGGATGACGAACGCATCGCGCGTTCGCAGAAGGCCGCGTTCACCAACGCCGAGAAGCCGCCGAAGTCGGTGAAAGATTTCCGTCGCGTGCTGGACGACAAGAACGTGGACGCGATCTTCATCGCTGCGCCGAATCACTGGCACGCGCCTGCGACCATCATGGCCTGCGCGGCGGGCAAGCATGTGTATGTCGAGAAGCCCGGCTCGCACAACGCGCGCGAGGGCGAGTTGATGGTCGCCGCCGCGCGCAAACACAACCGCGTGGTGCAGATGGGCAATCAGCGCCGCAGTTGGCCGGGCGTGATCGAGGCGATTGAAAAGTTGAAGGCGGGCACCATCGGCGAAGTGCGCTCGGCGCGTTCCTGGTACAACAACGCGCGCGCGTCTATCGGGCGCGGCAAGCCTGCGAGCGTGCCGGCGACTCTTGATTACTCGATGTGGCAAGGGCCTGCGCCCGAGCGCCCGTTCGTGGACAACTTGATTCCCTACAACTGGCACTGGCGCTGGCATTGGGGCGGCGGCGAACTGGCGAACAACGGCCCGCACGCGCTCGACGTGGCGCGCTGGGGACTCGGCGTGGAATATCCCACGCGCGTCACCTGCAACGGCGGGCGCTACCACTTCAACGACGATCAGGAGACGCCGGACACCACGTTCGCGAGCTACGATTTCGGCGGCAAAGGTCTGTCGTGGGACGGCGCGAGCTGCACACCACGCGGCGGGGAGAATCTCGCGTTCGTGACGTGGTATGGCGACGGCGGTTCGCTGGAACAGATTGGCAATGGCTACAAAATCTTTGATCCCAAGGGCAAAGAAATCGGGCAAGGCACGGGATCCGGCGGAGACAAAGGCCACATCGAAAATTTCCTGCAAGCGATTCGTGGCGACGCCAAGCTGAATTCCGAAATCGCCGTCGGCCAGACCAGCGTGCTGCTCTGTCATCTCGGCAACATCGCCTACCGCACCGGCCACACGCTGCGTTTTGATCCGCAGGCGCGCAAAATCATCGGCGATGCGGAGGCGGACAAGTTGTGGTCGCGCGAGTATCGGCCGGGGTGGGAGCAGAAGGTTTGAAAGGCGGGGGGAACTTTGAACTTTGAACTTTGAACGGGGGCCGGACGCGCCCGCGATCACCGCGTTCAAGGTTCAAAGTTTCAGCCCCCGCGCTTCCCCGCTTCCCTTTGCCGCACCTCCTCGACGTGCTCCTCCGCGACCATGAACCCGAGGCATTCCTTCGCACCGCACTGGCAGACATGATCCTCGTAGTCGTGCAAATCGTAGCCGTAGTTGAAGTTGAGTTCCTCGCCCGCAAGCAGATCGCGGCCTGCGCTGATCCAGATGCGCTCGTCCTCCATCCAGGCGTCGCAGTTCGGCGCGCAACTGTGATTGATGAAGCGCGCCGGGTTCCAGTCCACCGCACCGTCAATGTCGAACTCGTCGGTGACGATGAAGACGAAAAAATTTCCCGCCACGCGGCGGCGGTCCGACTCTTCTTTCGTCAAGCGCTCGCCGAGGTATTCTAAGATAACCGTGTCGGCAGGGATGTCGCACCGCGCGAAGACACCGGTGCCGTGGATGGTCGAGGGCTTTACTTCGTAGAGATCGCTGGCCGGCGTTTCTGGCATGGCGGCGATTCTCAACAAGTCACGGGCGGACGCAAGCGCGCGAAAGTGTTGAAGCGGGAAAAAAAGCGCCGCTAAAGCGACCGCACTCCAAACGCTCCGCGAGTCACGAGGCGTGTGGTGCTGCGCGCCAGCGTTTGAAGTGCGGTCGCTTTAGCG
>JAYVQC010000029.1:0-11503 GCA_043757045.1 Akkermansia sp.
GCCGCAAAGTCAAACGCTTCAGGTCCGTCCCCTCGATTTTCAATACGGAAGCGGGCGCAATTTTCTGGGCCGGTTTGGCCGGGGGGGCCAGGCGTCCCAGGATTTGCAGGCCGGCAGCGATGAGTACGAAAACCAGCCAGAACGTGTAGTGTTTCATGTCTCTTTGCCTGCTCGCACTAGAATTGTGCGCGCTGTTCCTATGGTGTCCATGTTCGCCGGTTGGTGTCGAACCGAAATCAAACAATCCGACGAAGGGGCGATGCGTCGGCGGTCATTTTTCTTTCGCCCCGCGCTGGCGCAGGAACTCGATCATGGCCGTGTTGCCTTGCTCCAACGCCTCCGCGAGCGGCGTTTCCCCCTCCGGGTCCTTCTTGTTGATGTCCACCTTGTTGGCCAACAGCAACCCCACCATCTCCTTCTTGCCGATGATAATCGCCTGATGCAAAAGCGGAATGGGCTGGTCATCCGGGGCGTTTGGGTCCGCGCCCGCTTTCAATAGTGCTTCAGCGGTCGCCAGATGGCCGTGAATCACCGCGAGCCGCAGCGGCGTCCACCCGAACTTTGCGACCTGGAGGGTAAGGTCGGCCTTGTTCGTCACCAACAATGTCACCACGTCAGTCTTGTTGAACATCACCGCCCAGTGCAAGGCCGTGAACCCGTCCCCATCCAGCAAGTTCACGTCTGCCTTCGCGGCCAAGAGCACTTCCACCGCCTTCCTCTGCCCGTAGAGCGCGGCCCAGTGCAAGGCCGCTTTGCCGCCACTGTCCTTGGCGTTGGCCCGTTTCGAATCTTCCTTCAAAAGTGCGCCAAGCTTGTCCGTGTGGCCGACCATCGCTGCGGCAAAAATATCTTCCGTTGCGCCTTTTTCCAAAACGAACTCGACGATCTCCTTCTTGCCGCTCAGCGCGGCCCGTGCCAGCACCGTCCGCCCCTTGGCGTCGGCACTGTTGATTTGGTTCGGATCCAGCGCCAGACACGCCTTGACCTTGGCGAGATTGCCAAACTCGGCCGCTTCATGGATTTCCGCGCCCTGGACTCTGGCGCACCCTACGGAGACGACTAGAGCCAAAACCGATCCTATTTTTCTGATGCCGGTGGCCATGTGCATTTTTGAAGTCGCGCGGCTCAGGACGGGAGGCTTTTGCAACGGAATCATATAGGATCAATTATTGCCGGTGCGGCAGGAGCGTCAATCGCTTTTGGGGTGCCGGTTGCCTTCCGCAAGGCCGTTCCTGCTTTGCCAAGCCGGGAACCTTTTTGCTTCGCAGAGTTGGCCGCGCTTTCGAGAGATGTTACCCGAACTTGAGAAACCTTTTGCCCAAAGCCCACTTCTTCAAGGAAGGCTACGTGGACCCGCGGAGCCGCTCCGCGACGAAGGCCCGTTCGGCGACCACACCGGCTACTACACCTCCTGAGCCTGAGCGTGGTGGACACCGCCGAGGACATGCACCACACCAGCGACGTCCTCTTCCGTCTCTGCGCCAACACCGACCCGCCACGCGACTGCATAATGGCCGTCCGCAAGGACTCACCAAAGTCCTGTCCGACGTGCTCGACCACGCCACCAGGAAAATCGCCAGCGGCAGCAAACTCGGCATTGACGCGACGAAGAAACTTTCCGGTGAAGGTTTCAAACGCCCCTGGCCGCCGCTCATCAAGATGGATGCCACGGTGAAGGCGAAGATGGGAAAATCTTTTCGGAGGAGCTGCGTGAACACGCAGCGTTGGCCGAGAAGAACACCACAAAGAGTGTTCGTCACGCGGTGTGATTTTGGTTTTGCATTCGCCCTCGTCAGCCGGGTCTCGCGCACGTAAAACTCGGGGTGTTATCATGAAACCACCAACGTCACCGCCTGACGAAGCCCGGCGCTTGGAAGCGCTCCGGCGCTACGAGTTGCTGGACACACTCCCCGAGCAGGCGCTCGACGATCTGACCGCGCTGGCGGCGCACATCTGCGGCGCGCCCATTTCCCTGATTTCGCTGGTGGACGAGAAACGGCAGTGGTTCAAATCGAAGTCCGGGCTGGCGGCCAGCGAAACGCCGCGTGACGTGTCCTTTTGCGCGCACGCCCTGCACCAAGCGGACCTCTTCATCGTGCCGGACGCGACCACGGACGACCGCTTTGCCGACAATCCACTCGTCACTGGCGATCCAAGCATCCGTTTTTATGCGGGTGCGCCGCTGTTGACGCCCGAAGGCCAAGCCTTGGGCACGCTCTGCGTCATTGACCGTGTGCCGCGGCAATTGACCGAGTCTCAGGAACAGGCGTTGCGCGTGTTGAGCCGGCAGGTGATGGCGCAACTGGAATTGCGCCGCCAGACGCGTGAATTGGCGGGGCGGGAGCGACTGTTGCAAGGCATCTTCGATTCCGAGCCGGAATGCGTGAAGCTGGTCGGCCCGGATGGATCGCTGCGCATGATGAATCGCGCGGGCCTCCAAATGATCGAGGCGGATTCGTTCGAAGAGGTCGCCAATCATTCCATTTATCCGCTCGTGGTGTCGGAGCACCGGGCGGAGTTCCAGGCTTTGACGGAACGGGTTTTCGCGGCGAGTCAGGCCTCCTCGAATTCCAGATCGTCGGCTTGAAGGGCGCAGTGCGCTGGCTGGAAACGAACGCCACTCCCCTGCGCGACGAGCACGGCGAAGTCTCGGCCCTGTTGGCCATCACGCGCGATGTCACCGAGCGCAAGCGGGCGGAGGAAACTTTGCGCGCCAGCGAGGCCAACATGGCCGCCGCGCAGCGCATCTCTCATTTCGGCAGTTGGGAACTCGATCTGGCGAATCGGGATGACGCGAGCGACCTCCCGTTGCGCTGGTCGGACGAGATGTTTCGCATCGCGGGCTATGCGCCGGGGGAGGTGCCGATCACGCGCGAGTTATTCTATCGCCGTGTCCATCCCGAGGATCGCGAGAGGCTGCGGCAGGCCGTGGCGGTGGCGATCCGCGAGCGTGCGCAGTATGCCGTCGTTCACCGACTCATTCAGCCCAGTGGGGAGGAGCGCCTGGTCCAGCAATCCGCCCAGATTTTTTTCGATGAGAAATCCGGTCAGCCGTTGAGAATGGTCGGCACCACCCACGACATTACGGAGCAGCGGAAAGCGGAAACGGAGCGGGATCGGCTCTTCAACCTCTCGCTCGACATGCTCTGCGTGGCCAGCTTCGACGGGAGGTTCGTGCAGGTGAACCCGGCTTGGACCGAACATCTGGGCTGGACCGCCGAAGAACTCACCAGCCGGCCCTCGCTGGAATTCGTGCATCCCGAAGATCGCGAGGCCACGCAGCGCACGAGAGAGCAGATCATCCAGGGCCAACCGGTTCGGAGCTTCGAGAATCGCTATCGGCGCAAGGACGGTTCCTGGCGTTGGCTGTCGTGGAATGTCCACCCCCTCATGGAGTCGCGTCAGGTGTTCGGCGTCGCGCGCGACATCACCGAGCAACGGCAGTTGGCGAATCAATTGGAAGTGGAACGGTCTCGTTTGCTGGCGGCGCAAAGCGTGGCCAAGGTCGGCAGTTGGGAGATCGACCTCGCCACGATGGTGGTGATCTGGTCGGACGAGACGCACCGCATCTTTGAAACCGACCCGCTGACGTTTCGCCCCACGCACGGGGATTTTCTGGAGTTAGTTCACCCTGAGGATCGCGCGGCCGTGGACCAAGCCTTCCAACAATCGTTTGAACGTTGTGAGTCCTTTTCCTGCGAGCACCGGCTGCTCTTCCCCGGAGGCCGGATCAAGTTCGTCGAGGAACGCTGGCGAGTGCTCTGTGATGCGGCGGGCCAGCCCATCCGCGCCGTCGGCACCTGCCAGGATATTACCGAACACACCCACCGCGAGCGCCAATTGGCGGCTTTTGCCAAGCTGGGCCGGCGGCTCGGCGGCGCGACCACGGCCGTGGAGGCGGCGCGAATCATTGTGGAGACAGCGGATGACTTGTTTGGGTGGGACGCCTGCTGGCTGCACCTTTACGACAAGGGCATGGATCGCTTCCGTTCCGTTTTGAACATGGACGTCGTGGACGGCCGCCGCGAGAACGTGCCGCCGACCTATGCGGATCAGCCCCCTTCGCCCTTCGCCCGCCGCGCCATCCGTGAGGGTCCGCAATTAATCCTGCGCGAGCGTTCCGCCGTCGGTGGGTCGGGCTTCATTCCGTTCGGCGACACGGCCCGTCCGTCGGCCTCCATCATGATTGTTCCGGTGCGGAACGGTGAGGAATTAATCGCAGTGCTGTCGATCCAGAGCTACACCGTCAACGCCTATCGGCAGGAGAACCTCGCGGCCCTGGAGGCTCTGGCGGACCAATGCGGCGGTGCGCTGGTCCAGATGCGCGCCCGCGACGCCCTCCGCGAGTCCGAGGAGCGCTTCCGCCAGGTGGTCGAAAGCATCCATGAAGTCTTCTGGGTCACGGACCACGCCAAGAAAGAGATGCTCTACCTCAGTCCCGCCTACGAGAGCATTTGGGGGCGCACTTGCGCCAGTATTTACGCCTCGCCGCGCGCCTGGCTGGAGGCCATTCATCCGGAAGACCGGTCGCGCATCGCGCAGGCGGCGGAAACCAAACAGGTGCGTGGTGATTACGATGAGACTTACCGCATCCTGCGACCGGACGGTTCGGTGCGCTGGATTCGTGACCGCGCGTTTCCGGTGCCGAACGAGGCCGGCGAAATTCACCGCATCGTGGGCACGGCCGAGGACATCACGGAGCGGAAAAACGCGGAAGGCCTCGCCCTCCGCTCACAACGGCTGGAATCCATCGGCACGCTGGCCGGCGGCGTGGCGCACGACCTCAACAACGCGCTCGCCCCCATCATGTTGGGCGTGGAATTGATACGGATGCAGTATCCCCAGGAGTCGGAAATCCTGGATATGTTTCAGTCCAGCGCCAAGCGGGGCATGGACATGGTGCGGCAATTGTTGAGCTTTGCCAAAGGCGCGGAGGGTGAGCGCATCGCTCTCCAGCCCACCCGTCTAATCCGGGACTTGGAGAAGATGATGAAGGGCAGCTTTCCCAAGAACATCCAGCTGGTGATCCGATGCGACCCGAAACTTCCGATGATTTTGGGCGACGCCACCCAGCTGGACCAGGTGCTCCTGAACCTGTGCGTCAACGCCCGCGATACCATGCCCCACGGCGGCACGCTCACCCTGGAGGGACAGCGTGTGGAAGTGGACGCGGCCTACGCCAGTGCCATCCCGGAGGCCAGGCCCGGCAATTACGTGGTCGTGCGGGTGCGCGATACCGGCACGGGCATCCCGCCCGAAATCATTGACCGCATTTTCGATCCGTTCTTCACCACCAAAGGCCCGGACCAGGGCACGGGGCTGGGCCTCTCCACGGTCATGGGCATTGTGAAGGGCCACGGCGGATTCCTGCAGGTCTCTTCGCAACCCGGCCAAGGCTCGACCTTCGCCGCCTATCTGCCCGCCGAGAGTGCGGCAAGCACCACCGAAGATACGACCAAACCGGCACCAGCCTTTCGCGGGCAAGGCGAACTGATCCTGTTGGTGGATGATGAAGCAGCCGTGCGCGCGACAACGCGCGCCGTGCTGCAGCGGCTGAACTTCAGGGTGGTGACCGCGACCGACGGTCTGAATGGCTTGATGCTCTTGGCCGAGCACCGCACCGAGTTGCGCGCCATCATCACCGACTTGCACATGCCGCATATGGACGGCCTGAAGTTTGTCCACGCACTCCGGCGAATGCTGCCGGACATCCCCATCGTGGTGGCCAGCGGGCGCATGGACGGCCTGATGGCCGACGAGTTCAAGACATTGGGCGTGACCAGCCGCCTCGATAAACCGTTCACCGAGGGTCAACTGGCGGAGGCGTTGGAAAAACTTCTCGCGCCGAAATGAGCTGGGGGCACGAAGAAGTTTTTACGCGGGTTGAATTGGAAAAGTTTTGCCTAAGTTAAGAATTTTCAGGCCAACGCCGGCTCAAAATTCTTGGCTGCAACCGAGCTTTCATTCGTCTGCCCCAATTCGTCTGCCGGTTTTTCATTTCGCCACCGGAGCGGCAGATGAATTGAGGCAGACGAATTGGGAAACATCGTTGGGGATCCTCAGTTGCTCACACCTCACGATTCGTTCTGATGCGTTTGCCCGGTTGCAAGCGCAGGGGCGGCTTGACGCCACCGGGCCAGACCGCAACCCTGCCGCGCATGACCCAAGGCAAAAAGAAATCCCCCGGCTCCCGTGCCGCGTCGAAGCAAGGCCCGCCGCTCGGCTTGGTGATCGTGCTGGCCGTCGCCGGCGGTGTGGTCATCGGATCAACTGGAACTTACTTTTTGACCAGGCCGAAGCTCGTGCTCCAGTCGTCCGCCATTCCTGCGGTGGGCGGAACTTCTTCCGCACCCGTCATCACCATGTCGCCTCCGCCCTCGCCGCAATACACCCCCGCGCCACAGCCGCCGGGTGAAGTTCCGCCGGGAAAAGTATGGTCAGTCGAACACGGCCACTGGCATGACGCCCCCGTGACCCAAGTGATGCCCGTGCCTGCTCCGCCGGTGGAGAAGAAATAGCCGTCGAATTCCTGTGCCGTGGGGAACGCCGGTTCCAAATCGGCGCTCCCCGCTCCTGACGAAATCCACCTCAGCCCACGAAGCTGTAGTCGTAGGGCTTCCGCATCTCACGCGCGAGATGGGTGTTCGCTTCCTTCGCGCCGTCGCCGGTGAAAACTTCCTTCACCGGGTTCCACTGGAGTTTGCGGCCCAGTTGCATGGCGATGATGATCAGGTGGCCGACGACGGCGGAGCGATGGCCCTGTTCGACGTGGGCAATGGGATCTTTGCGCGACTTCACGCAGTCGAAGAAATTGGCCATGTGGTTGTTGCTCACTTCGAGCTTGAGCGCGTCGGCGGGCAAGGGCGTCATGTAAAGCTCCTCCTTGCTCGCGCTCATGTCGCCGCGATTCACCCAGAGCCAGCCGTCGGTGCCGGTGAAGCGGATGCCGTTGCGCTGGCCTTTCGGATCAATGATGCCGCCGAACGGCGAATCCGCCGTGGTGGTCTTCACGATCTGCTTGATGCCACCCGCGTATTCCAGCGTGGCCTCGAATTCTTTGCACGTCGTGTAGCCGCCCGCGATGGGACCAACGGTCGCTTTGGCCTCGACGCTGATCGGCCCATCCTGCCCGATGGCCCAACGCGCAATGTCGTTGTGATGCGCGCCCCAGTCGGTGACCGGCCCGCCCGCGTAATCCCACCACCAGCGGAACATGTTGCTCGCGCGCTCCTTCATGAAGCCGACCTTCGGTGCCTGACCGAGCCAGAGATCCCAGTTCAGCTCGGCGGGTGCCACCTGATCGGTGGCGAACGGCCCCTCGCGCAGGCCGGCGGGCACGAACACTTCCACGGTTTGCAGCTTGCCGATGCGCCCGTTGCGAACCAGTTCACACGCGAGACGGAAGCGCCGGTCGCTGCGCTGCTGGGTGCCGGTCTGGAAAACAATTTTGTGATCACGCACGGCTTTGATCACCTGCTTGCCCTCGTCAATCGTGAGCGTGAGCGGCTTCTCGCCATACACGTCTTTCTTCGCGCGGGCTGCTCCGATGTTGATCAAGGAATGCCAGTGGTCCGGCGTGCCGTTGACGATGATGTCCACGTCCTTGCGTTCGAGAATTTTACGGAAA
This sequence comes from Akkermansia sp., assembly GCA_043757045.1. Lineage (GTDB taxonomy): Bacteria > Verrucomicrobiota > Verrucomicrobiia > Limisphaerales > SIBH01 > JANNGC01. The sequence continues at coordinate 7,628 of JAYVQC010000029.1, forward strand.
TCGGTGAAGGAGACGGGCGCCTGGCCGTCCTTCGTGTAACGCGCCGCCGTCGCCTTCAATGCGTTCTCCTTCACGTCGCAGAGCGCAACGACGTTACCGAACTTCGCAGCGCCCGCGAGGTCCGAACCGCCCTGTCCACCACACCCGATCAACGCCACGCCGGGACGGCTGTTAGGCGAGGTTGCAGGTGCGCCGCCCTGCTCCGCCGCCCGCGCGAGATCGTGCTTCACAAACCACAGCGGCAGTCCGGTGGCGGCGGCGGTGAGACTGGCGCGCGTGATGAAAGAACGGCGGGAGATGTGAAATGTGTCGTGCATGAGCGGAATTCAAATCCCCGCCCGTGCCACGGTCAAGATGAAGTCCGCTGCGGGATGCGATGAGAAGTGGCGGGCAGGAGCGCGGGCGTCCCGCCCGCCCGAATGGAACCAGGTGCCGTTGCGCCCAAACCGCGTGGTACGGCGGAAAAACCTTCCGCGCGCTCCGGCGGGCGAGACGCCCGCGCTCCTGCTGGAGTGCCCGCCCCTTCCAATCGCACCCTCCGCCGCGCTCCTGGCGAATTTTACTTCCCGCCCCAACTGCCCGCTTGTTCGACGCCATGATTCTTTGGCAGCATCCAGTCACTCAAATGCGAACACTGCTTTCACTCCTCGCGCTCGCGTTTTTACTTCCGATGCGCACCCAGGCGGCCATCTCCGTCGGCCCGGGCGGCAGCGGGATCATTTCCTTCCCTGCACTGCCCGCCGTCGGCGACTGGAGCACGCGCTCGCTCGCCGGTTCCGAAACCACCTTCGCCTCCGCCGCCGCGCTCGACGCCGCCGTGCAGACGAACCGCGCCGCCACCATCACCAACACGTTGCTCGACGGACTCGGAGCCGTGCCGCCCGGACAGAACACGCTGGCCTCCTGGAGCGGCGGCGGCGCGACCGCGCTTTGGACCCGCCCCGCCGCCAATAGCGCCACGCTGCTTATGGCCACCTTGCAGAATAACACCGGCGAAGATCAAACCGTGGCCGGCATTTCCTACACACTCGGCCAGAGCGGAACGACGCCGACGGAGCCAGTTCCTGCGCACGAAGTTTTTTACAGCCTCACCGGCGAGGCCGGGACGTGGGTGAAAATCCCCGCGCTCTCCGGCGGCGCGACGGGTGCGCGCAGCGCGACCGTGCTGCTCAACGGCGTGTGGGTGAACGGCGCGGCGCTCCACATCCTCTGGGCGGATGATAACACCACCGGCGGCGTGGATCGCGGCTACGCGCTGGATGACGTCGTGTTCACCGGACGTCCACCGCCGACGCTGGAGGTGATTCCCGATGCCATCACGGACGTTCTGTGCCCGGTTTTCTTCCGCGTCCTGGGCAGCAACACCGTGCCCGGTGCGCAAGTCATTTACTCGCTCGACGCCGCGCCGGTTGGCGCGCGCATCAATTCGACCAATGGGTTCTTCGTGTGGAAACCGACGCGCGCCAATGCCGCGAGCACCAACTTGTTCACCGTCCGTGCCACCGACGCGTCCGCGTCGTCGGCGAGTGCGACGCAAAGTTTTACCATCGTCGTGCGCGACTACGTGGAGTTGTCACTCAGCCGCGTGGTCATGCGCGGCGGCGAACGGACGAACATGCTGTTGGAGGCTGGGACCACCGTGGCACTGACGAATTTGTCCGTCACGCTGCGCCTCCCGTCCGACCGTTTGACCGCGCCTGTGGTCGAGAACCTCGTGCCGTCGCTCGCGAATTTGTCCGTGGACGGCGCGCAACCCGGACGACTGGCGCTGAACTTCTCCGCCTTGCCCGGCCAGTGGATGACAGGGACACAGACGCTCGCGCGCGTGAACTTCACCGCCACGTCCGCACTGAGTTCCGCCTTTGTCCCGCTGCAATTGGAAGAACCCGCCGCGGCGCGCGCGGTTCCAGGACTGGCCCCCAGCCTGTTGTTGAATCATGGCCGCGCCGTGGTGGTGAACCGCGAACCGCTCGTCGAAGCCCTCGGCACCAACGGCGCGCGCACGCTCACCCTCTTCGGCCACGCCGGCACGAACTACACCATCGAGACCGCGCCTAGCCCGCTGGGTCCGTGGCTGGCGGGGCCGGTCGTTACGCTCTCAACATTATTCACCACGCTGAACGCGAACGAAGGCGTGGGCGCTCCGGTAATTTTTTACCGCGCCCGTGAGGGTGCCGGTGCGCCGCCCTTGCTCAATGCCGCCACGCCCGCCTCCACCGAAGCACCCGCACCGACCAAGCAGGTGAAGAAGCCGAAGAAGAAAAGAATCCCAGCCTCACGTCGCACGAAAGCTCCAGTCCTGGTGTCGCCCGCGAATTAAAACGAAACCGGCTTCACGCGAAGGCTTCCCCTGTTTGCCTCCCGTTAGAAAACCTCCGGCACGCCTTCCTCCAAAATGCGGATGTGCCGGGTCATGTCGTGTTGATGCGCCAGTTCGCGCAGCCAGCGCGGCGGTTCGCTGATGTCCTCGAAGGAGAGCTTGAACGTGCCAAAGTGCATCGGCACCAGCCATTGCGCGCCCAAATCCTTGAAAACTTTCAAAGCGTCGTCCGGTCCCATGTGGACGTTGCGAAAGGAGTCCGGGTAATAGGCGCCGATGGGCAGCAGCGCGATCTCTGGCTGCAACAGTTTCCCGATGTCTTTGAAGCCCTCGAAGTAGGCGCTGTCGCCGGCGTGATAAATTTTCCGTCCCTGATGTTCGAGCATGAAGCCGCCGTAGCCGCGGTGTTCATCGCGGAGCGTTCGCGCGCCCCAGTGCTTGCAGGGCGTGAGCGTCACCTTCCAGTCCGCATGGGAGAAGCTCTCCCACTTCTGCAACTCCACGACGCGCCCGAAACCGAGATTGCGCGCGAGGTCGCCCACACCCCACGGCATGACGGCGATCTTCGGCGAGGGCAGGCGGCGCAGCGTAGGCTTGTGAAAATGATCGAAGTGCGCGTGCGTGAGCAGCACGAGATCAATGGGCGGCAAATCCTCGATGCGGCAGCCCGCGCGCTTGATGCGTTTGAGGAAGAAAATCCAGTTCGCGAAGTTCGGGTCCACGAGCACGTTCAGATCGTTGAACTGGATCAGGAACGAGGCGTGCCCGATCCAGGTGATGGCCACCGCACCATCCTTCAACTTGGGAAACACCGGGCGCTTGCACTCGCCCTGGCGCGGCGTGAGCCACGCCTTCCAGATCATCTCGTAGAAAAACGTGCGCGGGTTGAAATGATTGCTCGGGGTAAGTTCCTTAAACGTGCGCGGCAGTCGGCGGCGGCGCGGTACAGACGGTCCAGCAGGTTCGCTATTCATGGTAAATCTTCGTCACAGATAAGTGTTGCTCGAATAAATCGCAATGGCTCCGGTCGAATCCTGCGCCGAAAGGCAAATTATGAAAAAGTCTCTTGTTCTCGGAATCTTAGCCGGCGGTCTGGCCCTCGCGGCCCCGGCGCACGCGGGCGGGTATGTTTCGATTGGCCTGCCCGGTCTCTCGGTGTCGGTCGGGCGCGGCGTGCATGTGCAGGCCGGACCGGTCGCGGTGGGCCTGGGTTTCCCGGTGCGCGCCTATTGCGCGCCGCCGGTGTATTACGCGCCTGCGCCCGTGGTGTATGCGGCCCCACCGGTCTATGCGCCGCCCGTGCGCGTGCGTGCGCCGCGCCATCATCATGCGCCACCGCCGTTCGTGGTGTATCAGGGGCCATATCCGACGCACATCGCGCCGCCGTTCTGCCCGTGAACTGATTTGAGGTGAGGGTTCTCCCGCGCGGCGCAGGCTGCGCGGGAGTTTTTATTGGCGCGCGGACTTTCCAGTCCGCAGCAACGTGAAATGGCAGAAAGGCTTTTTTCGAAACGCTGCGTCTGGTCGCTGAATCTTGCTGCGGACTGGAAAGTCCG
>JAYVQC010000030.1:0-11357 GCA_043757045.1 Akkermansia sp.
CGCGCGCCGGGCCGGCAGCGGAGGCGGCGTGTGGAACTGTCTGGAGCCTCACCCCTGCGCGCGCGGAGCGACGACGCCCCACCCGCGACGCTTAAAAACCGTGCCCAGTTGCACCCAAGCACCGCCTGAGCCGAAGAAATCTATTGCACTCCAAAAGTTGTTTGATACTTTCCGCGTCCTTTCCGCCGGGCAACCGGTGCGAAAAACAGCATTTTGATCGGCAGGCCGATAACTGACGACCCCACTGGGCGCAGGATTAATGGTCTAGCTGCTACAAGCTGTGTGTGACGTGAAAGGTTAATTTTTTATGCCAGTTAAAACATTTAGGCCGCTGACGCCCTCGACGCGATACATCACGATCGCGGACTACAGCGAGATCACGAAAAAGAAGCCGGAGAAGAGTCTCCTCGAGATTCGCAAGAAGACCGGCGGTCGTAACCATTACGGTCGTGCGACAGCCCGCGGCATCGGCGGCGGCCACAAGCAGAAGCTGCGCATCGTGGATTTCAAGCGCCAGAAGCACGGCGTGGAAGCGACGGTCACGGCCATCGAATACGATCCCATTCGCACCGCGCGTCTCGCGCTGCTCGAATACAAGGACGGCGAAAAAGCCTACATCCTCGCTCCGGCTGGTCTCAAGGTCGGGGCCAAGGTGATGAGCGGCGCGGTGGCGGCTCCTGATTTGGGCAATGCGCTCCCGATGAGCAAAATTCCCGTCGGCATCGCCATTCACAATATTGAACTGCACGCCGGCAAGGGCGGGCAGATCGTGCGCAGCGCCGGTTCCTCGGCCACCCTGATGTCCCGCGACGGCGGCTACGCGCAGATTCGTCTGCCCTCTGGCGAAATTCGCAAGATGCAGGAAGACTGCTACGCGACCATCGGCCAGGTCGGCAACCCCGAGCACGAGAACGTCGTTCTCGGCAAGGCCGGTCGCTCACGTCATCGCGGCATCCGCCCGATCAGCCGTGGTGTGGCCCGCAACCCCGTGGACCATCCGAACGGTGGCGGTCAGGGCAAATCCAAGTCCGGCGGCGGCTGGCAGCAGCTCACCTCTCCGTGGGGTTTGCAGGCGAAGGGGTATCGCACGCGCCTCAAACACAAGTATTCCAACCGGTACATCATTGTGCGCCGCGATGGCAAACCTCTGAAGACACGCTAGAAATATTTTTGAAGTATGGGTCGCTCAATTAAAAAAGGTCCGTTTGTTGACCATCATTTGATGGACAAGATCGTCAAGGCGAAGGAAGTGAAGTCCAAGCTGCCGATCAAAACCTGGTCGCGCCGTTCGATGATCACGCCTGACTTTGTCGGGCTGACGTTCAACGTCCATAACGGGAAAGTTTTCAACCCGGTCTTCGTGACCGAAAACATGGTCGGGCACCGGCTCGGCGAATTCTCCCTGACGCGCACGTTCAAGAAGCACGGCGCGCACACGGCGAAAGCGGAGGCGAAATAGTTTATGCAGGTTCAAGCCATTACCAAAAATGTCCGCATGTCCGCGCAGAAGATGCGCGAGATGACCCGGCAGATTCAGGGTCTGTCCGCGCTGCAAGCCGAGGCGGTGCTCAAGTTCGTGTCGCGCAAGTCGGCGCGCGTGGTGGCCAAGACGCTGCACAGCGCCATCGCCAACGCGGAAAACAACAACGGCGTGAAGCCGGAGGCGTTGAAGGTCAAGGAGGCCGTGGCGCAGACCGCCATGAGCTTCAAGCGTTTCACGCCCAAGGCGCGCGGATCGGCCGGTCCGATTATCAAACGCAGTTGCCATGTCAAAATCGTAGTTTCAGACGAATAAGTTATGGGCCAAAAAGTTAATCCGATTGGATTTCGCGTCGCCGTCAACAAAGACTGGCGCTCGAAGTGGTACGCCCAGAAGAAAGATTTCGGCAAGCTCCTCGCGGAAGACCGCATGTTGCGCACGATCCTCAAGAAGAAGCTCGAGATGGCCTCCGTCCCGAAGATTCTCATCGAGCGCGCCGCGAACCGTTGCCGCATCACCATCCTCACCGCGCGTCCCGGCGTGGTCATTGGACGCAAAGGCGCCGAGATCGACAAGATCAAGGAAGACCTGTCCAAGATGACCGGCAAGGAAATCTATGTGGACATCCAGGAAGTGAAGCAGCCGGAAACCGACGCACAGTTGGTCGCCGAAAGCATCGCCCTCCAGCTGGAGCGCCGCGTATCGCACCGCCGCGCGATGAAGAAGACGATTCAGACCGCGATGGATTTCGGTGCCGAGGGCATCAAGATTCGCTGCGCGGGCCGTCTCGGTGGCGCAGAAATCGCGCGCGTTGAGCAGTACATGGAAGGCCGCGTGCCGCTCCATACGCTGCGCGCGAACATTGACTACGGCTTTGCGGAAGCGAAGACGATTTACGGCAAGCTCGGCATCAAGTGCTGGATTTGCAAAGGCGAGGCCACCTCGAAGGAACTCAAGCGACAGGAACGCCCGGCGCGTCCCATCGAGCCGAACCCGGCTCCTGTGGCGGCCCCGGCGGCGTAATCGTCCTGAAGTTTTTCACGAAAGAGCAACTGGAGAAATCCAGTTGCTCTTTTTCTTTGGAGCGCATCTACGGCTTGAACAGCCGGTAGAACTGGGTGGGCAGCACGGCTGGCACGGTGACGGGATTGGTCGTGTCACTCACCGAGTTCACCCAGTTGGTGGGCGCGAGGCTCAGGGTTTCCTGGAGCACGAATCCAGGCGTGGCAGGCGTCCAGGAGATGGTCGCGGTGCCGGAAGCGGATGGAACAATGACCAGCGTGGGCGCGCCTACGCTTTGCACTGCCAGGGCAATGCCCAGAAGCCGCCGGTGATAGAATACTGGCCGTTGGTCAACGGCCCGCCCGCATCCGCTTGCCCGATGGTGCCCCTCACGGAATACACGCCGCCAGTGCTGGAACCGGCACCACCGTCAATGGCGGACCAATTAATGGAGTAATTCTGCGCAGACCCAAGGATAGGAACGAGCAGTCCCAACGTCAGATAAAACAGCTTCATGATGCTTTTCCTTTGTCAGCGTGGCCTCCCCTCAACGCGGGCCGATGGCGATGAAGCTGAAAGGTTCGTCGAAAAACCCGGTGTTCCGGATGCCCGTGTTCACGGTGAAGCTTGTGGTGCTGGCACTGGCAACAATCGCCGCATCCAGCGAGGCCACCGTTTGGCCGGCGGCCCCACAGGAGACGGTAATGGTCGGGGCGGAACTGAACGCCGTGGTGAAGGTCACGGTGTAACCGCCGAGTCCGGTGCGGGAAGAGGTGAACCCGCTGCCCTGGATGCTGGTGCCGCTGCTGTTGACCCCGCCGCGGATGATGCGCAGGTTTTCCTCGCCGCCGGGGGCGAAGTATTGGCCGCTGCCGCCCAGCTTCACGTCGCCCACGACCTGGAGTTTTGCAGCAGGATTGGTGGTGCCGAGGCCCACGTTGCCGGCCGCGTTCCAGAACAGGGCGATTTTTTCCGTGGCGAGCTGTTTTGTGCCTAAAGCGCCGCCGTTGTAACCGAACAGCACTGGGCCATCGATCACGTTGCTCACACCGGCAAAGGGTTTGCCGCCGCCATACCAGCCAAGGCCGTGATTGTTGTCGCCGCGAAACCAGAGGTTGCCGTCGTAAAGGCGCAAGCCGCCGCTGGCCGTCAATTCGCTGCTAAAAGCCTTCGCGCCGGTGAAGGTCTGGCTGCCCGTCAGCAGCGCCACATTCGCCGAAAGCCGCGCCTCAGAAACCGTCCCGCTGGCCAAATTGTCTGCGCTCAAGCCCGTCAACCCCGCTCCACCACCCGTGAAACTGCCGGAGAAATTGCCGGAGAAAGTTGCCGTGTTGAACAACACCGTCAGCGTATTGGCCCCAGTGTTCGCGCTGATCAAATCCACCTTTCCATCCCCGTTCACATCCGCCGACGTGACTGAAATTGGCCCGTTGCCCACGTCCGGCGAGGAGGCCAGCACAAATCCGCCGCTCCCGTTGTTCATCAACACCGTTAGCGTGTTGGCACCTTCGTTCGCGCTGATCAAATCCGCTTTTCCATCCCCGTTCACATCCGCTGACGTGACAGAATATGGACTGCCGCTTACGCCCAGGGAGGAGGCCGTCACAAATCCGCCGATCCCATTGTTCGTCAACACCCTCAGCGTGTTGGCACTGCGGTTCGCGCTGATCAAATCCGCTTTTCCATCCCCGTTCACATCCGCGGCCGTGACTGAATATGGACTGCCACCCACGCCCGGCGAGGAGGCCAGCACAAACCCGCCGCTCCCGTTGTTCGTCAACACCGTTAGCGTGTTGGCAGCCTGGTTCGCGCTGATCAAATCCGCCTTTCCATCTCCGTTCACATCCGCAGACGTGACTGAGCGTGGAAAGCTGCCCACGCCCAGCGAGGAGGCCGTCGCAAACCCGCCGCTCCCGTTGTTCGTCAACACCGTCAGCGTGTGAACACTGTAGTTCGCGCTGATTAAATCCGTCTTCCCATCTCCGTTCACATCCGCAGACGTGACTGAAAATGGACTGGTCCCCACGCCCGGCGAGGAGGCCAGCGCAAATCCGCCGCTCCCGTTGTTCGTCAACACAGTCAGCGTGTTGGGAGGACCTTCGTTCGCGCTGATCAAATCCGGCTTCCCATCCCCGTTCACATCCGCTGACGTGACTGAGCGTGGAAAGCTGCCCACGCCGGGCGAGGAGGCGACCACGAAGCCGAACGGATTGATCGCACCGCCCGAGTTAAGCGAAAGATTCAAATTGGTCACCCCTGCGCCATTGCCGGTGAACGTCCCGCCCAAGGTCACCCCGGTGTGGGCGTTGGTGACGACCTGCGACGGCAGTTGCGCCAGCGGCAGCGTGCCAGTGATTTGCGTCACCGGGATCGAACCGCTGATCTGCGCCGCCGCCAGCGTGCCGGAAAGATTGCCAGCGGCGATGGCATAGGGAGTGGCGGTGAGCGCCTGCCGGGGCGTGAGCGCGGTGAACGCGCCGCCGCCGTTCGTCCGCACGGTGATCTCCAGCCAGCGCGCCGCGCCGGGGAACTGGTTGCCGAAATCTAGCGTGACGGTGAACAGGCCGTTGCTGACGGCGGTGGGGGAGTTGGTGAGCGGACCGCCTTGCTGCGCTCCGCCGCTGGCCGCGTCGAAGAGGGCGAAGCGCAAATTGTAGGTGCCGTTGGCGGGGTTTGCGCCGTCATTAAGCCGGCCCTGATAGGTGAAGGCCGTGCCCTGGGCAAGCGCGCTGAGCGTGGACAATACGAGGGCGGCGAGGGCGAGGATTCGTTTCATGAATAGCTTTCTTTAATGCGAGATTTTGAAGCGGATTCACGCTAGCCGGACGGGTGGAAGAGTCCAATGGTTCATTTCAACCGCGAAGGGTCTCGGTTGGTTTTTTAATACTGCCCTTGAGGAACAACGAGGCAGGGCGGGCGGCGCTAAAGAGAGCGCCGCCCCGACCAAAGTTAATTCTTTGCCTGCATCAGCAGCGCGCGGGCTTTCTCCAGTTGTGCGGCTTTCCCGAGCAACAGCACCTGATCACCGGCGAGCAGTTCCTCGTCCGGGCCGGGATTCACCGTCGTCACGCCCGCGCGTTCTAGACCGACAATGGTTGCGCCGGTTTCGGAGCGCAGGGCCAGTTCTCGGATGAGACGTCCGCTGGCGGCGCATTCCGGGGTGATGGTCACGGCAGCGAGTTGCGCCTGCACGAGCAGGCCGGCAAGCGAGGGGTTTCTCCGCGCGGTGACGACCGTGGGCTGGTCCAAGGTTTCGCGTAAACTGACCTGCGCCTTCGAGTAAATCTTCACGAACAGCCGCCACGAAAGCGCGGTGATGAGGGCGATGATGACCCCGAGCACGATGAGGATTTTCCACGACGGCAGAATCGTGGCGCTCAGGCCGAGCAGCACCACGGCCATGAGGATGACACCTGCGATGCTCACGCTGTTTGTGACCACGGACTTCACCGCAGAGCGGCCAGAGCGGTTTTGCGCGTTGAGCGCGGCAGCCTCGCCTACGAGCATCGCGAGCGCTTGGAGTTTGCGGTAGCTGGCAATGAGGAGGGGCATGGACGCGAGCATGGCCGCGCCCCAAAGCGCGGCGTCGAGCCAGGCCTGCGGAATATGAAGCAGCCCGTACCAGTCCGGCCGGTTCTCCCGCACGTAGATCGCGGCGATAAACACGCCGGCGGTCAGCACCATGTTCAGCGTGATTTGCCAGGACCACTTGCGGATGAATTTTCCCACGCTCGCGCCGGAGCGGCTGGTGCTCATCTCGCCGACCCAGCGCGTGTACACGTCCAGCGAGGTCGCGACGTTTTGCGGCGCGTGCTGATCAAACCAGCCCACGAGGGAATCCGAACTCTTGATCAAATATGGCGTGAGCAGCGTGGTGAGGGCCGACACGGCGACGGCGATGGGATAGAGGAAATCGCCCGTGGCATTCAGCGTGAGTCCGAGCTGCGCGATGATGAACGAGAACTCGCCAATCTGGGCCAGCCCCATGCCGACGCGCAGGGAAGTGCGGCGGTCATTGCCCGCGACGAACGCGCCGAACGAGCAGGCCAACACCTTGCCCACGACCACGGCGACGGTGATGACAAGGATCGGCACCCAATACTTGATGAGCATCGCGGGCTGAATCATCAGGCCGATGGCGACGAAGAAGACCGCGCTGAACATGTCGCGAATCGGTTCCATCAGGTGCTCGATTTTTCCGATCTCGCGCGACTCGGCGATGATGGCGCCAATGACGAACGCGCCGAGGGCCACGCTGTATTCGAGCTTCGCGGCGAGCAGCGAGAAACCGAAGCACAGGCCGAGCACGACGATGAGAAGCATTTCCGCGCTCTTGAATTTCGCCACGTAACTGAGCAGGCGCGGCACGGTCAGCAGCCCCACGACCAGCGCCACGACGAGGAAGATGCCGAGCCGCAGCACCGTGCCCACGACCTCGCCCGCCTCCAGCGTGCCGCTCGCCGCAATGCCCGAGAGCAGGGCAATCATCACGATGGCGAGGATGTCCTCGACGATGAGGATGCCGAAGATGAGCTGCGAGAAATGCTCCTTGGTTTTGCCGAGTTCACCCAGCGCCTTGACGATGATGGTGGTCGAGGAGATGGAGAGCATCGCGCCGAGGAAGAGGCTGTTCATCTTGCTCCAGCCGAAAAGCTGGCCGAGTTCGTAGCCCACGAAAATCATGACCAGGATTTCCAGCGCGGCGGCGATGAGCGCGGTCGTGCCGACCTTCTTCAGCTTTCGCAAACTGAATTCCAGTCCGAGCGAGAACATCAGGAAGATCACGCCCAGCTCGCCGAGCGTGTGAATCGTCTTCTCGTCTTCGATGCGCGGGAAACGGAAGGAGTGCGGCCCGATGATGACGCCGGCGATGATGTAGCCGAGGACGACGGGTTGCTTGAGTTGGTTGAAAAGCAGGGTGACCAGCCCGGCGACAATCATCACCACGGCCAGGTCTTGCAGAAACGACACTCCTCCGTGCATACGCGCGGCAGCTTGCTGCGGGCGCAAGAGAGGCGTCAACGGCGGGGAGGAGAAAACGTCACTGCAAACGCGGAAGTGGAACGGCTCGCGCTGCGAGCCGACTTCGGCCGCCATCACGCCCGCTTTGCGAAATATCCCCGAACCGATGACGCCGCCTGCAACCACCATGATGGCGCTGAACAAACCGAGCGCGGGCATGAGCTTCGCGGCGGGGTTGGGATTTAAAGGTGGTTCGCTGATCGGCACCTTGGGCGCAACGTATCGGCGGTCATGGTGGAAGGAAGTAAGAAGCCCGGCGCTTCTCGGCTACGCAGCCGCTGCGAAGACGAATTGATTCCGGTGCGACGACGGTTAGTCTCCCGCCATGCGTCAACTTGCCTTTGTTCTATTGGTGGTAGGAGGATTGGCCGGTGCCAGCCGTGCGCCAGCCGCCGAACGGAACACGAACTGGGCGGTGCGCGTCGAGCAGGACGGCCTGCCGAACCTCCATCGCGTGACCACCAATCTCTACCGCTGCGCGCAGCCAACCGCCGACGGATTGAAAGCGGCCGAGAAGCTCGGCATCAAGACCGTTATCAACCTGCGTGCCTTTCACAGCGACAAGGACGAGGTGGAGTCCACGACGCTGCGCACCGAGCGCATCCGCTTCAACACCTGGCATCCCGAGGACGAGGACGCGGTGCGTTTCCTCAAGCTCGTGAGCAACACGAACAACGGGCCGTTCCTGATCCACTGCCTGCACGGCGCGGATCGCACCGGCACGATGATCGCCATCTACCGCATCGCACTCGAAGGCTGGACGAAGCAGGACGCGATCAAGGAAATGACCACCGGCGGTTTCGGCTATCACACCGTGTGGCGGAACCTGATCCAGTATTTGAACGACTTGGATGTGGAGGAGTTGAAGAAGAAGGCGGGGGTGGGGGCAAATTCCAAAGTCCAAAATTCAAATCCCAAATAAATTCCAAATCCCAAATTTCAAAGCAGTTCGACTGTCCGTAGTCTTTGATTTTGGCGTTTGAAACTTGTTAGGGATTTGGGATTTGAGATTTGGAATTTTCCGCTACCGTCCGCCCATGAAATTCATCGCGCTCCTCGCCACGCTCGCCGTGGCCAGTTCCACGCACGCCGCCCTGCTGGATTTCCTCAAGCCGAAGACCAACACCACCAGCGCCACGCTGCCCTCGCTCGCCGGGCTGTCGCAGGATCAAGTCGCCGAAGCCTTGAAGCAGGCGCTCGGCAAGGGCGTGTCCAGCGCCATCACCAATCTCGCCAAGCCCGACGGCTTCCTCGCCAATCCCAAGGTGAAGATTCCGATGCCGGAGAAATTACAGACCGTGGAAAAGACGCTGCGCGCCATGAAGCAGGATCAATACGCCGACGAGTTCGTCACCACCATGAACCGCGCCGCCGAAGCTGCCGTGCCCGAGGCACTGCCCATCTTCACCGACGCGCTCAAGAGCATGACCATCGAGGATGCGAAGAAGCTGGTCAGCGGCACGAATGATTCCGCGACCCAGTTCTTCAAGACGAAGGGCGAGAAACAGATTCAGGAAAAGATGTCGCCCATCGTGAAGCAGGCCACGGAGAAAGCCGGCGTGACGGCGGCCTACAAAAAACTTCTGGCGCAAGGTGGCGGTGCGAGTTCCTTCCTCGGCAAATTGAACTACGACACGTCCACGCTCGATGTGGATAAATACGTGACGCAGAAAGCCAGCGACGGCCTGTTCAAAATGATCGCCGAGGAAGAAGAGCGCATCCGCAAGAACCCCGCCGCGCGCACGACCGAACTGCTGCAAAAAGTTTTCGGCGCGAAGTAATGCATGGTTCTGAATGCCCTCGCCCCGGAAACAATCGCGCGCGCCACGCCTGCCGGCGGCATTGCGCTCCATTCAGAAAGGCAGTTCACTCGCGGCCTTGCTGGACCAGGAAGCCATCGAATGCCTCGCGCACAACATCACGCTCGCGCATCCCGAGTTTGATGGCGTGGCGTTTGCACGCACGGCCAGGAGCGGATTGAAACCGCTGGGCATCCTGCAGCGCGGGCAACACCTGGCGCAGGCGCTCCGCCAGCATCTGCCCCAGCGCTACAGCGACGCCATCACGGTGCTGCTGCGCTCGCTCACGCCGCCACTTTCCCGCACCGATGAACTTGGCCTGGCCGTTTTCTTCTACCTGCCGCACGTCAGCTTTGTCGCCACCTACGGACTCGAGGCCGCGCACAACGGTGGCGAAGATCCGTTCGAGATTTCGATGCAGGCGCAATACAAGCTCACGCAAAGGTTCAGCGCGGAGTTTTCCCTGCGGCCCTTTCTCATTCGCTGGCCGGAGCGCACGCTGGCGAGACTCCTGATCTGGACGCGTGATCCGGATCCGCAGGTGCGCCGTCTCTGTTCCGAAGGCGCGCGGCCCCGGCTGCCGTGGGCCATGCGCATTCCGGCGTTCGTCAAAGATCCGCGTCCCGTGCTGCCCATTCTCGAAGTGCTCAAGGACGATCCAGATTTGTACGTGCGCCGCAGCGTGGCGAATCATCTCGGCGACATTGCAAAGGATCACCCGGAGCTGGCCTTCGAGATTTGCGAACGCTGGCTTGAAGGGGCCTCCGCCGAAAGGAAGTGGCTGATCCGCCACGCGGTGCGTCACCCGGCCAAGAAGGGCGTCAAAGCCGCGCTGCGCCTGCGGAAGCTGGCGGCGTAGAGTTCGTCATTCGCTACGCGAAGACACCGGATACCTCTCTTGGCACGAGTCCCCACCCGAACCCTGGCGGCCCGCCACGCGTGCGGCCCGCGTGCTTTTGGCGGCTCTACTGGGGGCTCCCTTCCGATTCCATGCGCGCTGCGCACCCGGTCCAACCGTCCGGCCTGATCGCCGTGGACGCTGCGTTCTTATTTTTGGTTGTCCGGCCCCGGACCAATCCTCCACGAAGCGGGGGACGGTTTTTTCGCGTCATCTTCCACTTTCCATTCCTTGCGCAGGGACGACCGCCAGCCGGCAAGCAAGTGCCGCACAGCAATCGCAATGTGCAGTCGGGGCGTGCGCGGATGAGATTTATTGTCGTCAGAGTGAGACTCTTGGGCTATGAACGCCGCACCCAGCAGGGTCGGAGGCCACGCATCCGTCAAGCCTCCTCGGAATGGGGAAACAAACAACCGATGACTGCACCTATGAAAACCAGAAAAGCCCTACTCATCCTTCTTCATCTTTTTTTACTGCTGGCGGCCCGACCGGCGCGCGCCCAAGGCACGGCGTTCACCTACCAGGGGCGGTTGAACGACACCAACGGTCCGGCCAGTGGCAGCTATGACTTCACCTTCGCCGTGTTTGACACGGGCAGCGGCGGCGTGGCGGGCTCGGGCACGATCACCAACGCCGGCGTGGCGGTGAGCAACGGTTTGTTCACCACCACGCTGGACTTTGGTAACGCGCCGGACGGCTTGCCGGCGTGGCTGGAAATCGGGGTGCGCCCCAGTAGCAGCAACCCAGGCGCGTTCACCACCCTCGCGCCGCGTCAGCGAGTTTTGCCCACGCCTTATGCCATGTTTGCGACCACGGCGAGCAACCTCGTGGGCAACGTCGCGCTCGCGCAACTTCCCGGTGCCGTGGTGACCAACGGTGCGAGCACCGTGAACCTCTCCGGCGCGTTCACCGGCAATGGCACAGGACTTTTTGGCGTGAGTGCGTCGAGTTTGAATGGCGTGACCGAGGCCGGATTCTGGCAACTCAACGGTAACACGGTTAATCCGGGACAATTCCTCGGCAGCACCAACGGCCAGCCGCTGGAATTGCGCGCGAGCAACCGTCGTGGTCTGCGCCTGGAGGCGGACGGCGCCAACAGCGTGAATGTGATTGGCGGTTGGGAGCAAAACTCCGTCGCGGCCGGGGTGCTGGGCGC
>JAYVQC010000031.1:0-2887 GCA_043757045.1 Akkermansia sp.
TCGGCGCAGAGCGGCCTGGCCCGCCGGGCTGGAAGCCACGGCTCACTGGCCGGCAAGGATGCCCGCCGCCACAGTAACAGGGCCAAGATGCACCCCACGCCGGACCGTCCGGGAAATCTTGTTTGACTGCCCCCGCCCTTCCCCGCCTTACTTTCCGCCCTTAAAAAAATTATGAGCGACCCGGCACAAGTGTTGAGAGATTTCAAACCCGCGAAACCATTCTTCGTCGGCATTGATTCCGACGGCTGCATTTTCGACAGCATGGAGATCAAGCACAAGGAGTGCTTCACACCCATGTTCATCAAGCACTTCGGACTTCAGCCCGTGAGCAAATACGCGCGCGAGTGCTGGGACTTTGTGAACCTTTACTCGAAGACGCGCGGCGCCAACCGCTTCCCCGCCCTCGTCCGCGCGCTCGACCTGCTGCGCGAACGTCCGCAGGTGAAGGCGCGCGGCGTGCAGGTGCCGGACGCCGCCGCCGTGCAGGAATGGATCGCCCGCGAAACGAAACTCGGCAACGCCACGCTCGCCGCCGAGGTGAAGAACGGGAACAAGCAGTTGGAACAAACCAAGCGCTGGTCCGACGCGGTGAACGCGCAAGTCGAGGACATCGTCCACGGCGTGCCGCCCTTCCCGCTCGTCGTCGAGTGCCTGAAAAAAATTACGGCGCAGGCCGACGCCATGTGCATTTCACAAACGCCGGTGGACGCGCTCCAGCGCGAGTGGTCCGCGTCGAACATTGATGGCTACGTGAAAATCATCGCCGGCCAGGAGATGGGCACGAAGACCGAGCATTTGAAATTCGCGGCCAAGAACAAATATGCGCCGACGAAAATCCTGATGATCGGCGACGCGCCCGGCGATTTCAAAGCGGCCAAGAGCAACGGCGCGCTCTTCTTCCCCATCAATCCCGGCCAGGAGGAAGCCTCCTGGCAGCGTCTGCACGATGAGGCGCTGGAGAAATTTTTCAACGGCACTTACGCCGGCGACTACGAGGCGCAACTGGTGAAGGAATTCGACGCCTGCCTGCCAGAAAATCCGGCCTGGTGATCAACCAGTTCCCGACCGCTCGCTGCTCATTTGCCTCCACCGCCGCAGATAGAAATGTCTGCGGCGGTTTTATTTCACGCGGCCCGTGAGCTGCGCCTGCTTCGTGCCGCCGAACCCGACGTTGCGTTGCCCATCGTAGAACACCTGATCGCCCTCGAATCGCAACTGATGCGTGACGTGATACGGCGTCTCGGTGAAGCACTGTTTGATGACGAAAGTGTCGTCCGCCGCCCACGCGCTGGTCGCGGCGGCGGGCTGCTTGAAGTAGGAGCCGAACGTGCCGGGATCGCGCCGCCACTCCCGAGGACTGCTGGCGAATTGCTGGGTGAGACCGTTCGCTCGCAGGGACACGGTCACGCCCAGACCGCTCTGGTCCGGGGTTATAGTGATGGCTTCGAGCTTCTGGTCGTTGGTCGGAAAGTTGAACGTGCGTCCGAAAAATTTCGCGGCCAGCGGCGAAGTGGCGCTCCCGGCGGCGGGACGGACTTGCAGGCTGGAAAGTTTTTTCATCAGCGCGTCACGGTCCGCGGACGGCGCGAGCGGGCCGGGCTTCATCGCGGGCAGCAATTTATCCCAAATCAGATTCAGCACACCCTGCATGTCTTTCACCCCGCTCGTGATGGCGATGACGGCGTCCTGCTCCGGCATCACGAGGCAGTACTGGCCGAACGCGCCGTCGCCGCGATACGCGCCATTCCGGCAGCGCCAGAATTGAAAGCCGTAGCCCTGCTCCCAGTCGCTCTTCGGATTGCTGCCATTGGAAACCTGTTTGGACGTGGCCATTTCGACCCAATCCCTGGAGAGCAGTTGCTTCCCCTGCCACTCGCCTTTTTGCAGATACAACTGCCCGAAGCGCGCGATGTCCTCCGTCCGCACGTTCAGTCCGTAGCCGCCGAGCGAGATACCTTGGAAGTTGGTGTTCCACACCGGCTGCGTGATGCCGAGCGGCTCGAACAGGCGCGGGCGCAAATAATCCTCCACCGTCTGGCCCGTCTGCTTCTGCACGAGAGCCGAGAGCATGAACGTCGCGGGCGTGTTGTATTTGAAATGCGTGCCCGGCTTGTGCGGCACCGCGTTGGTGAGAAAAGATTTCGCCGAAATTTTGTCCGCCGCCGTCGGCACTTCGTCCTGATGCCCGGTATTCATCGTCAGCAGATCGCGCACGCGCATCGCCTTGAGATTGGCGTTCGGGTTGGCGGGCGCATCCTCCGGGAAAAACTTCAACACCTCGTCATCCAGGCTCAACTTGCCTTCCGCCACCACCATCCCCACGGCGGTGGAAGTGAAACTCTTGCTCAACGAATACAGCTCGTGCTTGTCCTGCGCGCGGTAGGGTGTCCACCAGCCCTCGGCAATCACCTGCCCATGCCGCACCAGCATGAAGCTGTGCATCGCATCAATCTGATCCAGTGCCTCGATTAAATTGAGCATGGCCCCCGACGACACGCCCTGCGCCTCCGGTGAACTGCGCGGGAACGAGAACGGTTTGGCTTCGGCCGCACGGCCAGGCAAGGCGCTGCACCACAAGACGAGAAGGATAATTTGAATCAGAGTTTTCATGGCTGCGGCCCATTGATGATCGAAACCTCCGCCACTGTCACCGAGGGAATTTGTGAGGCTTCTCCACGGGATGCCTCTGAAGGGCCTGTTGCCCAAATCCCGGCGCGCGGGTTTTCAACCCGCAGCACGTCATCCAAATTGGAACGGCCGGCGAATGCGCCGGCGCTTTGGGAGGTCGGAGCTGGCTATAGGTTGAAAACCCGCGCTCCCAAATCGCCCCGGCGATTTGGGCAACACGCCCTGAACACTGTTCTTGGTAGGGCGTCGTCGCTCCGCG
>JAYVQC010000032.1:0-2883 GCA_043757045.1 Akkermansia sp.
GCACTCCAAACGCTTCGCGAGTACGAGGCGTGGGATGCTGCGCGCCAGCGTTTGGAGTGCGGTCGCTTCAGCGCCGCTTTCGGACGGCTGAATCCGCAAGATGCGTTCTCACCGTGGCCCCGCCACCCGCTTCTCGAACCACACGGCACGGCGCTGGCCATGACCTTATGCCGTGAGTTCCGCGCTTGGAGCGGGTGCTGGACGCTGCTACGGTTTGGCCGCTCCCGGCTCCCGGTATTGGGGATGGGTGTTTCAATTATGATCCGAATCATCAAGTTCCTCCGGCGCGCGGCTCTGCTCGGTGGTTTGCTCGTGACGTGCGGCGGGTTGCGCGCGCAGCCCTTCGTCAACTACGAGGCCAAGCAAACCGCGCCGGTGCGCCTCTCGCCCGATGGCTCGCGACTGTTCGCCGTGAACACGCCGGACGGACGCCTCTCAGTCTTCGATGTCACGAATCCGAAGAACCCGATCCTCATCGCGGAAATTCCTGTCGGCGTCGAACCCGTCTCCGTGAATCCCGTGAGCAACGACGAAGCGTGGGTCGTGAACGAAGTCTCGGACAGCGTGAGCATCGTGTCCGTGGCGCAGCACGCCGTCATTGACACGCTCTACGTGAAGGATGAGCCGGCGGATGTCGTGTTCGCGAATGGCCGCGCCTTCGTGAGTTGCGGGCGCAACAATCAGATCGCCGTCTTCGATCAAGTCTCGCATGCGAGCCTGACGAACATTCCCGTGTTCGGCGAAAGCCCGCGCTCGCTCTGCGTGAACGCGGATGGCACGCGCGTCTATGCGGCCTTCGCGCTCTCGGGCAATCGCACCACGCTCATCCCGCTCACCGTCGCGCCGCCGCAGCCACCGCCCACGAATCCGAATCTCCCGCCGCCGCCGCAAGTCAGCCTCATCGTGGACGCCGCTGATCCCGCGTGGACCAACGGCCCGAACGCGCCCATCAAATACACGATGCCCGACAACGACATCGTGGAGATCGACACCGCCACGCTCGCCATCACGCGTTACTTCCCGCGCGTCGGCACAGTGAACTTCGCCGTCGCCGTCCGGCCCGGCAGCGGCGACCTCTACGTGGCGAACACCGACGCGCGCAACACCACGCGCTTCGAGCCAAGCATTCGCGGTGGCTTCGTCACGAATCAAATCAGCCGCGTGAACATCACCAGCGGTGCCGTCACGCGCTACGATTTGAATCCCGGATTTGCCTATACAAATTTCCCGAACCTCGCCAACCAGTCGAACGCCCTCGCGCAACCCACCGCCATCGCTTTCGGGCCGAGCGGTGGCAATTACTACATCACCGCCTTCGGTTCCGACCGCGTGGCGCAGGTGAATGCCGACAGCGGCGCGGTGCTAGCGCGCTTCAATTTGAATCCCAGCGCGCCCGGCTCGGTGGCAAACCCGCGCACCAAGCGCGGCCCGCGTGGACTCGCGCTCAAACCCGGCGTCGCGCTCTACGTGCTCAATCGCATTTCGAACACCATCACCGTCATCGATCCGTTCAACAGTGTCATTGTGCGCGAGATTCCCGTGGGCAGCCACGACCCGACCCCGCAAGTCATTCGCGAGGGGCGCGGCTTCCTCTACGACGCGAAGCTCTCCGGTGGCGGACTCGTCTCGTGCGCGTCGTGCCACATTGATGGCGAAATGGATTTGCTCGCGTGGGACCTGGGTGATCGCGGCGGCAGTTTGGAAACGAATCGCATGAGGTTATCCGGCTCGCAGACGGTCATCCCCGGCGGCATTTTCTCGAACGTGGTGTTCCATCCGATGAAAGGTCCGATGACGACGCAGACGTTGCGCGGTCTCGCGGGACTGGATCCGCTACACTGGCGCGGCGACCGCACGAACTTCACACACTTCAACGGGGCGTTCGACGGCCTGCTCGGCGGCACCGTGCTGTCCGCGGCGGACATGCAACTCTACCGCGACTTCATCAACACGATGGTCTTCCAGCCGAACCCGAACCAGACCTTGAGCCGCGGACTGCCCACCACGTTTGCCGGTGCCGATCCGGCGGCGGGACGGAACACGTATTTCAACACGACCTATTCCACGCTGGCCGGGATTATCCAATTGCGCTGCAACACCTGCCACACGCTGCCCACCGGATCGGATCGCGGCTTCACGCCCGCGCAGGCGTTGCAGGAGCCGCAGGATTTCAAGGTGCCGCAACTGCGGAACATTTATCAGAAGATGCGCTTCACGAACGCGCCCGGCGCGCAGAGCGTGATGGGGTTCGGACTCACCCATGACGGCGGTGATCCGAGTCTGAACGCGTTTCTGTCGCGCCCCGTCTTCGGACCCTTCGCCACCGACGCCACCATCAGGGCGAACTTGAACGCCTTCGTGCAGTGCCTTGATACCGGCACTGCGCCCGCCGTGGGACTGATCTACGCCGCGCGCTCGAACGCCGTGACCGCGCTCGCCGCCGGCAACTGGGCCTTCCTCGAAACCGAGGCGCAGAAAACCACGAACATCGAACTCGTGGTGAAGACCGTGATCGCCGGCGTGTCACGCGGCTGGCTCTACCGCGCCGCATCGAACGACTACCGCCCCGACAGCACCAACCTCGTCGCGCTCACCAAGGCGCAACTCGTGAGCCTCGTGCAAACGGGCGGCGCGGTGATGGTTCTCGGCGTGCCGCCCGGCAGCGGCCCGCGCGCGGCGATTGATCGAAACCTCAATGGCATCCTCGACGGCGACGAACCGCGCCCGACGTTGAGCCTCTCTCGCGCATCGAACAATTTGATCGTCGCGTGGCCGACCAACGCGCCCGTGGTTTTGGAAACTGCCACCGCGCTGGCGACCACCAACTGGCTCCCCGAAACCAGCCTCCGCGCCCTCGTCGGCAGCAACTTCAACGTCACCAAC
>JAYVQC010000033.1:0-11235 GCA_043757045.1 Akkermansia sp.
ACCTGCCGGAGGAAAAATGAGCGCCGCGGCAAAATCCGCAAAACCGCCCCATTATCCACACTTCATCCCAACCAATTTCCGAACACCCTCTGAAAGGGCGCCACCCACCGCGCCTCATGATACGTCGGGAATTTGTTCCGTCCCTTCGGGGCTGATTCACTCCCTGCCCTGCAACCCAGGGCTGTGCCCTGGGCTATCGAATGCCGGCCTTTCAGGCCTGCTGTTCGGGTCACGTTCGAGCCCATTTCGTCCGTGCCCTCCCGCGCGACGAGCGCCGGTTCCCCAGCCCGGAGGGCTGACAGAAATTAGCCGGGGGTTGAGGAGCGCAGCGACGACACACTTGGATCATTCCCGCCCACGGCTGCACCCTGGAAGGGTGCCAGAACGCCGCGTCCCTCCGCGCTGTCTGGCACTCCGCCGTGGTGCAATTTGTTTTAGTCGGCACGGGGGGTGTCGCTGCGCTCAACCCCCGGCTGATTTCTAGCACGGCTCCGCCGTGGCCAAACTTCGCAACCCATCGCGCCGCACGGTTCGTCGGATATCCGGTATTTTTTTCTCCATGGCCTGGTCCGTTCACCGTGCCGCCGCTAGAAACCGGTGGAGGTTACTTGTTGCTATTCGCCTGCCGCCGTCAGACAAAAGGCCACTGTCAAACAGCCCGTCCATTTCAAGGCATGTCGAATCCTCAGGTGAACTCCGTTCGGTGATGATTTTAAGCCCGGCATTCGGGAGCAGTCGTTGGAAAGTCAGGGTGGTCAGGCAGCAAATCAAATGAGCAACAAACTGTTCGTGGGAAATCTTTCCTTCAACACCACGGAAACCGACCTGCAAAGCCTCTTCGGCGCGCACGGCACCGTCACCGAAACCAACCTGATGATGGACCGGGAAACCGGCCGTCCGCGCGGGTTCGGTTTCATCACCATGAGTTCGGCGGGCGAGGCTGAGAAAGCCATCGAAGCCTTGAACGGCAAGGAAGTGGACGGGCGCGCCCTGACGGTGAACGTGGCCAAGCCGCGTGAAGAGCGTCCGGGCGGCGGCGGCGGCGGCGGCGGTGGCGGTCGCGGATACGGCGGTGGCGGCGGTGGTGGCGGCGGCGGTGGTGGCTATCGCGGCGGCAGCGGTGGCGGTGGCGGTCGGGATCGCTATTGATTTTTTGTCGGTCACAGCGAGACCCGGTTCAGCCGGGTCTCGCTTTTTTTATTTCCCGGAGCGCAAAAAATCTGTTCGTGCGGACGTGGCACGCGGTCGGTAAATCTTTCCCATGACCAGCACGCGTTCACTTCTGATCGGCCTCGGCCTGTTCCTTGCCCATTCTCTTTTCGCCGCGGAGCCGGCGAGTTTTTCGGTGGTGGGTGATTGGGACGTGCGCGTGGTGGTGCAGGAGCCGCGCTCGGTGAACGCGACGTTGCGCATCAGTCCGCCGCCGCACATCACGGTGTCGGGCGAGCGGCATGGGAAGCTGCCGGTGTTCAATCCCCAGGCGGGCGGCTGGGTGAAGGGCGCGCAACTGCGCGGCGTGCAGGCGCAGGAGACGACCACGCCCGGTCTGCTGGTGGCGGAAACTTTGGTGCTGCGCGCGGGACCGGAGGCGGACGCGGGGGTGTTCGCGCGTGGGAAGGACTATCTCATGGACGAGCAGTGGGGCACGTTCGGGCGCACGACCAATTCCACCATCAAGGCGGACCAAGCGGTCTTCGCGAACTATCAACATTTTCAACTACGCCTCGACGCGGTGGTGCTCACGCGTGCGGGCGTGGTGGAGTGGCGTCCTGGTGTAGCGCGCGCGGCGGCACCGTTGCCGCCGACGGTCGCAGAAGGCGAGCGGCATCTGGGAAATCTCTGGCTGCCGGGCGCGGTGACGAAGCTCGCGCCGGAGCATCTCTTCCCGATTTTGGAAACGAGCTATCCCGAGGCCGTGAAGGCGAGTCCGAGCGCGGCGGAGAAACAGTTGCCACGCGCGCTGAAGAAATTGCAGTCCGGCGAAAAGCTGCGCGTGCTCGCGTGGGGCGACAGTGTGACGGAGTGCCAATACATCCCGGAGTGGGAGAAGAACCGCTGGCAGGCGCAGTTCGTGACGCGGCTGCGCGAACGCTTCCCGAAGGCGGACATTGAGTTGGTGACGGAGGCGTGGGGCGGGCGGAACACCGGGAGCTATCTCGGCGAGCCGCCGGGGAGCGTGCACAACTATCGCGAGAAAGTGTTGGGCGCAAAGCCTGACCTCATCGTGTCGGAGTTCGTGAACGACGCGGGGTTGAATCCCAAGCAAGTGACTGAGCGTTACGGGAAGTTGCTCGCGGATTTTCAAGGCCTCGGCGCGGAGTGGATCATTCTCACGCCGCATTACGTGCGTCCCGACTGGATGGGACTCACGCGCGAGCGCGAAGTGGATGACGACCCGCGCCCGTACGTGAAGGGCTTGCGCGAGTTCGCCGCGAAGAATCCCGTGGCGCTCGCCGACGCCTCGCTCCGCTACGGACGGCTCTGGCGGCAGGGACTGCCCTACAACACGCTGATGTTGAACTCGATCAACCACCCCGACGCACGAGGCATGAAACTCTTCGCGGATGCGTTGATGGAATTGTTTCCGTAAGCAGGCGGACCGTAGCCGCCAACGTCAGACGTAGAGCGCGCCCTGCAAATCCAACAGCAGCGTGCTCATGATCGGATGGCGCTTGTTCGGGTCGCGGTCGAGGGCTTTCAGAATGGTGCGCTCCAGCGCGAGCGGGATTTGCGGATTCACATCACGCGGCGGTTTCAGGAAGTGCATGTCGAGCTGCTGCCGCAGCACTTCCTCGGGCGTCTCGCCGGGGAACGGCTTCACGCCGGTCACGAGTTCATACGCGGTGACACCGTAGGCGAAGATATCCACGCGATGATCAATGGGCTGCTTCCTCAACTGTTCGGGAGCCATATAGCTGGGCGTGCCGGGCATCTTGTCGAGCTTGAGATTGCCTTTGGGAATGGGCTGCGCGAGGTCGAAGTCAATCAGGCGCACGTTCACATTGCGGCTGATCATCACGTTCTCAGGTTTGAAATCGAGGTGCATGAACCCGCTGTCGTGGACGTGTTCCAACGCGCGGGCCATGTCGAGGAGGATGTTGCCGACGTGATCCGCGAGGGACTCGTCGGCGAGGTTTTGCAACACCTTCAGGTTCTCGCCCTCGATGTAGTCCATGAGCGCGTAGGGCGTGCCATCAATTTTCCCGTGCTCGTGGTAGGTGATGATCAGCTCGTGCCGGTGAATCTTGGAAAGAATTTCGCACCCGTGCAGGAAACGTTTCTTGGACGTGAAATCGAACAACCCGGTCTTGTGCATCCGGCGCAACGCGAAGGGCCGCTGCTGCTGGTCGGTGGCGAGCCACAACTCGGCCATGCCGCCTTGGTTGATCAGCTCCTGCAAATAGAAACGGCCAAACGGGCCCGGCAGCGGGGCGGCAGGAAGTTCAACTGGTTCGGTTAGCAACATTTTGGACGCGCGGGGTGATCTAGCATGGACGGATTAAATTTCAAAATCCAAATCCCGAATCCCAAACAAATTCCAAACGGGGCGCATCCTGCAAATACGGCCATCCGAAAGCGGCGCTAAAGCGACCGCACTCCAAACGCTGCCGCGCAGCACCGCGCACCTCGTGACTCGCGGAGCGTTTGGAGTGCGGTCGCTTCAGCGCCGCTTTCGAGAACGTGTTGATGAAACAAGACATCATGGCGGTTTGACGCGATCAAAAAACGGCGCGACACGCGCCGTCGTTGACTCGCAATTGACGCGGAATATAGAGTCCGCGCGATTTTCCAAGCAAACAAAGTTTGCCGGGAACTCACGACACAACGCACAACAGGACACAATTTATGAGTCGCAAAATTCGTTACGGTATGGTCGGCGGCGGGCGTGGAGCCTTCATCGGCGCGGTGCATCGCATCGCGACCTCCATTGATCAGCAGATTGAACTCGTCTGCGGCGCGTTCTCCTCCGACCCCGAACGCTCCAAGGCCAGTGGCGCGGATTTCTTTCTGCCGGCTGACCGTTGCTACGGCACGTTCGAGGAGATGATCCGCGCCGAGGCGAAGCTGCCCGTCGGTGAGCGCATGGATTTCATCTCCATCGTCACGCCGAACCACATGCACTATCCGCCCGCGAAGCTGGCGCTGGAAAATGGCTTTCACGTTTTGAGCGACAAGCCGGCCACGCTGAACCTCGCCGAAGCGAAGAAGCTCGCCGCCATCGTGAAGAAGAGCGGACTCCTCTACGGACTCACGCACAACTACACCGGCTACCCGCTCGTCAAAGAAGCGCGCGACATGATTCGCGCCGGCAAGCTCGGCAAGATTCGCAAGGTCGTGGCCGAGTATCCGCAGGGCTGGCTCGCCACGCGCCTCGAAGCCAGCGGCCAGAAGCAGGCCGCCTGGCGCACCGACCCGAAGCGCAGCGGCGCGGGCGGCTGCGTCGGCGACATTGGCACGCACGCCGAGAACCTCGCCGAATACATCACCGGCCTGCACATCGAGGAATTGGCCGCCGACATCACGAGCTTCGTCAAAGGCCGCAAGCTCGACGATGATGCGAACGTCCTCCTCCGCTTCAAAGGCGGCGCGAAGGGCGTGTTGCACTGCTCGCAGATTTCCGTGGGCGAGGAGAACAACTTGAACATCCGCGTCTATGGCGAACTCGGCGGACTCGAATGGCATCAGCGCGAACCGAACACCATGCTCGTGAAATGGCTCGACCAGCCGGTCCAAGTTTATCGCACCGCCCAGGGCTACCTCGGCGACAACGCCAAGGCCGCCGGCCGCACGCCGCCCGCGCATCCCGAGGGCTACCTCGAAGCCTTCGCGAACATCTACAAGAACTTCGCCAACGCCATCCGTGCCCATGACGGCGGCAAGAAGCTCGGCAAGAACGACATCGCGAACGACTTCCCGAAGATCGAAGACGGCGTGCGCGGCATGGCGTTCATTGAGGCCGTCGTGGAGTCGTCGAAGAAGAACGCGGCGTGGACGAAGCTGGACGTTTAATTCTCAAAACCATCTGCGAGAAAGGCGCGGCTCCGGTCGCGCCTTTCTTTTTTCACAGCGGCTACTCGTAGCTCACGCCGAGAATCTCCAGTTGCTCCTCGCCGCCCGGCAATTTCAACCGCACCGACTGCCCAACGCGCGCCTGGAGCAACGCCTTGGCGATCGGCGAAAGCCAACTCACCCAGTTCTGATCCAGATCCGTTTCATCCACGCCCACGAGGCGATAGGTCGTCATCTCGCCGCTGCGTTCCCGCACCCGCACCGTCGCGCCGAAGCGCACCACGTCATCCACGACGGCGGGCGGGCCGGTAATGACGGCGGTTTGCAAGGCCTGTTGAATTTGGAGTGCGCGCTGCGCGGGTGCCTGTGATTGGCGTTTGTGGGTTTCGTTTGCGCCAGGCGCTTCCGCGCGGATTGCGGCGTCTTCTACCGTCAGTCGTTCAAGTTCCTGTCGTAGTCTCAGGGCGCCTGCGGCCGTGAGCAGATTCTTGATGCCGGGAGGCAGCGCGGTTGCCGGCCGGATGATTGGGGCCTCCGGCGCGTCGTCCGATTCGCGGGTAAACGCTTTGCTCATGCGGTCAGAATAACCGGTCGGGAACCTGGCTTACTTCCGCAAGCGAAAGAATTGCCGGCTGGACGGCCAGGTCACGACCGAGATTCGCCCGTTGTTTGTTTGGTAGGGAAAAGGCACTTGCAACCAGGAACCCGACGGCGAGATCGACTCCGTTGCATCCAGTACAAAACCGACCGCAGTTGCCGGCCACGAAATGCACATTTCGCCACTTGGAACGCATGTGACGCTCAATGGTGGAACGGCAGGGGCGACGCGAAACAGATGCGCTGTCCCTGCGGCGCCGAATCCTCCGGAGCCACGGCAGATGGCTCCCACCACGACTTGGTCCGCTCCCACCGCCGTCAGTCCGTAACCGAAGTAGTCCAGCCCGCGCGGGGGCGGATTCGTGATTGTCGCCAGTAGTTCCCCACCTCGGCTGAACACATGCACGACACCACCATCTGTTGAGCCTGCGTCGTCTTTGTGCGCGGCAATCGCCACTTGGTCCGGCCCGACCGCAGTGATGGTCCGGCCAAACACATCGCCTGCATCCGGGCTGGGATTGGTGAAAGTCGTCAGGAGAAGGCCGTTCGTGTCGAACAAGTAAGCCTGCCCGGTGGCACCGGCTCGCTGAAAGGCGCCGAGCAAAACCTTGTCTCCACCCGCACCGGCCAGGGACCAGCCGAAGCGGTCGAAGCCGACGCCCGGCGCGGCGGGATTCGCAAACGTAGCGAGCGGCGAGCCGTCCAAATTTAACAACTGCGCCGCACCTTCGCTGGAGAGTCCGTTCGTGCCGGCGATGCCTATGATCACACGTTCAGCGTCCAACGTATCAATCGCCATTCCAAATCCAAACGAGCCGGGACGGTGGAAGGTGTGGAGCAAGGTGCCATTCGTGCTGAACAAATACACTGCGCCCGTTCGGTTAACTCCGGCCACGGTGGCCAGTGGCGAACTTATGAGAACCTTGTCCCCGCCCACACCGGCCACGCACCGTCCGAACTGGCTTTGGGTCACCGGGGCGGGATTCGTGAATGAGGTTAGAACAGTGCCGTCCGCCGCAAAAAGATAGGCCGCTCCGTCTGCGGATGTCTTCACGCTCTGATATGGCGCGCCGACAATGACGCGATCCGCGCCCAGACCGGCCACCGCCATTCCAAAATTCGCGGAGGTAAATTGCTGAATGGTCGTGCTTGGGGGCGAGGGATTGGTCATGGAGCAAATCAGCGTGCCATCGGTCCTGAAAAGATATGCCGCTCCGTTGCCGCCAAAAGCCTTCCACGCGCCGATCACGACTTGATTGTCGCCGACGGGTGCCATGGCATTGCCGAATTCTGCGCTGACCTCCGGAACGGGATTTTCGAAGTTCATCTGGAGCGAAGTCTCCCAGGCTGCGGCGGCCATCGCTCTCCAACCGCAAATCGTGAGGACTGCGGCCAGCAGACCAATCCCCCATCTGGCTGTTCGTTCTGGCATCATAAGAAGTGTCTGGAGGCTAGCAAAGCCGCGCTTCCTAGCAATGGTGCAGTGTATCGTCGGCGCGCCCCGACTTGGTCCCGCACACTTGCCCTCATATCACTCCGTCAAAAACGTCGCGTCGTTGCTTTCCAGTTTCAGGCGCTGGGTGAGGTCGGACGGGTTCAGCTTGATGTAGAACGTGTGCGGGCCGGCGGGCAGGTCCATCGTGATTTCACTGGTGCCACCGGCGGGCTTGCCGTCAATCCACACCTTTGGACTGGCGGGGCCGGAGAGTTGCAGGCGCACCGGGCCGGCCTTGCTCGTCACGAAACGGCTCGCGGCCCAGACCACGGTGTCTTTGCCGTCGAGTTCGTTGAGGAAGTCCGTGCGCGTGACTTCGCCGGAGACCATCGCGAAGACCGGCGTCCAGTCCTTGCCGCGCAAGTCGGACTTCAACAAGTCGTCGGCGTTGGCCGTCCCGACCTTGGCGTTCAAGCGCCAGACGCGCGCGACGTTTTGTTTGGTCGCGTCGTAGGGGCCGGGTTTGCCGAGTTCCTTCAGGAAGGCGTAGAGGTCGAGGCGTTCCTGCGGCGTGATGTAATCAATCAACCCGGCGGGCATCAAGGAGCCGCCCATCTTGCGTGTGGCAATGGTGCGCTTGGGCACGGAGACTTCGCGGGCAGTGGCGTCGCGCAGGATCAATTCCTCGGCGCTTTCACGCACGAGGTTGCCGCTCACGTCCTCGCCGTCCTTGGTCGTAATCTGCACGGAGTTGTAGCCTTCCTTCACGCGCTTGTTCGGCAGCAGCACCGACTCAACGATGTAATCCACCACCGGCGTGGACGCGCCGAGGCTGGTGAGATCGGGGCCGACCTTCCCGCCCGCGCCACCGATGGAATGGCAGAGCACGCAGCCGAGTTGTTTCTGGCGATAAATCTTTTCGCCGTTCACCGCGTTGCCCTTCGTGACTTCGTAGGCGATGGCGTGAATCTCGTCCTGCGTCAGTGCACCATTCGGGTCGCTGAGGCTGCCCGCTTTGTTCAACGCCATCACGAGATTCGGATCGTTGCGTCCGCCTTCGCGCGCGGCGCGCAAGCCGGCCTTCGCCGCCGGTTCGGGCAACGAGTTGGTCGCCAACGCCTTCGTGAGGGCCGCCGACGCGCCCTTGCTGGCGAGCAACGAACGCCAAAGCGCCAGCGCGTCGTCTTCTTTCCCTGTGGTGGAAACGACCTCGAGGATTTGCGGCATGGAGCCGTTCAAGTCCGTGGCCGCGAGCGCGGCGGCGGCGGAGCGTTGGATGCCTGCGTCCTGGTCCTTCGCGAGCGAACGCAGCGCGGTGATGGACGCGCGCCCGCCGAGATCGCGTAAGCCTTCAATGCTGGCCTGGCGCAACGCGACCGGCGTGGCGGAATCGCCTGCGAGTTTGCCGAGCGCAGGCGCGACGCTGGCGAGTTTCCAGATGCCGGCCAGTTTCGCGGCCGGAGCGCGGACCGCCGAGTCCGCGCGATCAATCATCTTGGAAAGTTCGCTCAAATCACCCGACGGCTTGGCATTCCGCAAACGCGCGGCCTCCGCGAGTTGATTCAACGCGCTCACCGTCGCGGCCTCGCTGAAGCCGCCGCTCAACGCCTGATCAAACAACTGGCGCAACTGCGCGGGGCCTCCGGCCTGGCCGATGAGTTCAATCATCCCGCCGGAGCCGTCGCGCGGGAGCGGCTTGGTGCCGATGACTTTGGCCATGAGGCCGGAGGCGAGTTTCGGCTCGATGGCTTTGAGGGCGTATTGCAGTTGTTTCTCACGGCCTTCAATCTTCCACGCGCCGGATTCGACGGCGGCGGCCCACGGCTCGGCGAGGTCGTTGATGGTCAGCCAGAGCGCGTATTCGAGGAATCCTTCGACCTGACCTTTGTCGAGCACGCTCAACGCGAGTTCCGCCGAGCGCGCCGTCGGAATGCGCGCCAGCGCCCGCAACGCTTCGATGCGCACGCGCGGGTGGGCGTCTTGAATAACTTTTGCGAGTAAATCGAGAGGAGCGGTCGCAACCCATGCACCGTTCATCCGACCGGTTTGTGTTTTCACGTTCGCGTAACGAGTCGTGGCAAGGCTTGGGATTCCGGGCGTGTTTCCCGCCCATATTCCCAGTACGCGCACAGCGGCGGCGCGCGCTCGATGATCTGGTGACTGCAAAGTCAATTCGAGTTCTCCGAGAGAGCCGTTGGTCACAACATCAGCAGCTTGGTAAAACCAAAGTGCCTGTAGTTCTTCCTGCGGGCTGTGGAGCCGGTCGCGACTCTTGAGACTATTGTTCACGGTTTCCACCACGCTCGCATCAGACTTCACGCGATTTAGCATCACACGGCGCGTTTGCTTCGCACTCCACTCATTCGGCGAGGATAATTGAGCGAGCAACTCCTTGTTGCTCGCCTTCACCAACTCTGGCGCCTTCACATCCTTCCCACCCTTGTAACTCACGCGCCAGATGCGCCCATGCTCGCGGTCGCGGCGCGGGTCGCGGAAATCCACTTCGCCGTGCTGGATGATTGGATTGCTCCAGTCCGCAATGTAGAGCGCGCCGTCGGGACCGAGCTTCACGTCGATGGGGCGGAACGTGACGTTCGTGCTGCGCAGGAATTCGTGCTGCTTGGTCGTGTAGCCAGCGCCTTGCTCCAGAATCTCGAAGCGCACCATGCGGTTGGCGCGGAAGTCGAGCGTCACGGCGTTGCCCTGCCACTCTTTTGGGAAGCGCTCGCTCTTGATCAGTTCCAGCCCGCAGAACTTCGGATACGAGCCGGGGCTCACGCTGCCGATGATGCGCCGCGCGCCTTCGTAAGTGAGGAACGTCGCCTGCGGAAGATTCCAGTTGAGGCCCGCGCCGCCCGCGCCGTCGGTTTGAAATTCCTGGCCGAAGTCGTCCCACACATGGCCCCAGCCGTTGACGAGGCCCTTCATCGTCACGCCGAGTTCCATCGTGTCCGGGCGCAACGCGAGCGTGCCGCCGCTGTTCAGCCGCACCACGCCGTGCGGCGTCTCGATGTGGCTGTGGATGTAAATGGACTGGTTCATGTAAAGCTGCCCGTCCGGTCCCCAGCGCAGCGTGTGCAGGATGTGATGCGTGTCCTCGGTGCCGAAGCCGCTCAAGACCACGCGCCGCTGATCCGCGATGCCGTCGCCATCGGTGTCCTTGAAGTGCAGCAGCTCGGTGCTCTGGCCAACGTAACAGCCGCCGTCGCCCGGCTCGATGCCGGTGGGAATCAACAGGCCGTCGGCGAACACGGTGGTCTTGTCCGCCTTCCCGTCGCCGTTGGTGTCTTCGAGAATGAGAATCTTGTCGTCCTGCGCCTGCCCCGGCTCAATTTGCGGATAGAGCGACGAACTGGCGATGAAGAGCCGCCCGCGCGCGTCCCAATTCATGGCGATGGGCTTGGCGAGCAGCGGATTCTCGGCCCAGAGCGTGACTTCGAGATTGGGGTCGGCGAGTTGGAAAGTGGGGTGGGGCTGATCTTTGAAGGGCGTGGCGGGTTTGTCGGGGAGTGGGTTCTGTTTGGGTTTCAGATTTGAAATTGCCGATTTCAAATTCGGCTGCGCCGGCTCGCGGCGCAGCTTTGCAATTTTTTCTTCTTCAGCCTGAATCAACGGATCGAACTTGGGAATCTCCTGAGCGTTCTTGCCCTGCTCGTGTTTACGGAAAAGGAAAAGGTAGGTCGAGTTCTCAGGCCGCCAGCGGTTGAAGAAGAGTTGGTTCTTTTTAATGATCGCGTCGCGAAGAAATTCATACCTGCCAAAGTTCACATTCGTCGGCAAGAAATTACCCCAGTCAAGCACACTGCTAATCGAACCTGCAGCTACTTCATAACCAAACGAGTTGAGATGAATGCCGTTGTCCGTCCACGCGAACTGCTTTTCACCTTTTGCTCCACGACCAAAGTCATCAGGAATAGCCAGGTTCACGAAATAATATCCCCGCTTCTCCGCCACCCCCTGAATCGCCTTCGTGTAGTTCGCGAGAAATTCATTGTGCCGCGCCGGGTCGGGCAGCGGCGGCGGCAGCTTCTCGTGCCGAATCGGACTGAGCAGGATGAACCGCGTCTGCGGGTTCAACGCGAGGATGCCGTCGATGAGCTTGTTGTAATCCGTCACGAACTTGTCGAGCCGCGTCGTCTTTGGAGCGCCGGCGTCCTCGCCGGCTTTTGACTCGCGCACGCGCAAAGCCGGCG
>JAYVQC010000034.1:0-11222 GCA_043757045.1 Akkermansia sp.
GGGGAATCCGTTCCAAGGTTTCTACCGCGCGGTGAGCCCGTGATTTGTGGAGCGCGGGTTTTCAACCCGCAGCAACATTCTCAGGTCGAGGGCGCAAGAACTTGCGAACACCGTTCTCCATCGCACGTTGCTGCGGGTTGAAAACCCGCGCTCCACAAATCACGGGCTCACCGCGCGGTAGAAACCTTGGAACGGATTCCCCGTGTTCGTGAAAGTCACGCCGTTGCCATCGTTCGTGTAGATGCCGACCGTCGGCCAGAAGTTCAGGAACAGCGAGGACTCGACACGGTATTGCTCCTCCAGCCCGCCGGTGATGCGGAAACGGGTCACGCCGTTGGTGTAAGCCGGCGTGGAGAAATGCGGTACGGCAAATTCGGATTGCAGGATGGTTCCCGCGTTGCCCACGGCGACAAACTTCCCCGCGCCATACGCGACATCGTGCAGGTTCTGCGCCGCGACACTGGTGTGCGGATGCCAGCCGATGTTGCCGAACGTGGCGAAGTCAGCGACCGCGCCGTCGTTGCCGACGGCGATGAAGTGCCCGAGCGCGGCGCGGACGTGCCGCCAGTTGCGGAACGGCGTCACGAATTGCGGTGCCCCCCAGTTCAGGCCGTCGCTGGAAAAAACCACCACGCCATCGTTGCCCACCGCGAGGAAC
Organism: Akkermansia sp.; assembly: GCA_043757045.1. Taxonomy (GTDB): domain Bacteria; phylum Verrucomicrobiota; class Verrucomicrobiia; order Limisphaerales; family SIBH01; genus JANNGC01. Next base: position 659 of record JAYVQC010000034.1, read on the forward strand.
TGCTGGCCGTCGTGGGCCACACCGCGCAAGCCCTTGCCCACGTCCACGGAAGTGTTCACCCAGTCCACGCCGTTGGAGGACGCGAGCATGACGGAATGCACGCGCGAATCGGTGGACACGCCCGCCATCACGAAACGTCCGCCGCCGAAGGCCAGCCCCTCGAACTCCGAATCGGGCGGCGCGGGATGCGCGTGCTGCGTCCAAGTGAGGCCATTCGTTGAACTGAGAATTGTGCCGTGCGTAGTCGCCGCAACGAAGCGTCCGCCGCCCCATGCGAGACGCTCGATGTAATTCGTCGTGGGCGTGGCGCGCGTCGTCCAGTTCACTGCGTTCGGCGAGGTGATGATTGCGCCGTTGCGCCCGCCCGCCACGTAAAGTCCGTTTGCGTAAGTGATCGTGTGCAAGTCGCGCGTGGTGCCGGAAACTCGCGTCGTCCACGTCAGTGCATCAGGCGAGGTGAGCACCGTGCCTTCGTAGCCGACGGCGACGAACTGCTGGTTGGTGAAAATGATTCCGTACAAATCACGCGTGCGTCCGGCGCGGCGATCCGTCCACGTCACGCCGTTCGGCGAGGTGAGCAGCACGCCGTCGTTGCCGGTCACGAGCCACTCTGTGCCGTTGAAAATTACGTCGCGAAGTTTCCTGGTCGTGGTCGCGTTCGCGGTGGTCCACGTCTGGCCGTCGGTGGAGCGAACAATCGTTCCGTCGTCGCCCACGGCGATGATCTGCCCCTGACCGCCCGCCGCACTGTTCAATGGCCGCAGCTCTCCCGAGGTTGCAGGCGGAACCGTGTGGCGCAGGAACCACGCGCGGCCATCCCCCGAGGTCCACACTTCGCCGAGGAAAGTGGTCACGACGAAGAGGCCGTTGGCGAAGGCGAGGCCGTTCTGATACGGTGGGCCGGCGTGCTTTTCCCAGCGCAGGCCGTCGGTCGAGACGAGCGTCTCGTCACCGTTGACGAGGACTTGATGCCCTTGGCCCGCCGCCAGGCTGACGCCGCTTTCGTAGCTGTAGTTGCGTGGCGCAGGGAGAATGTGCCGTGACCAGTTCCGCGCATCGGTGGAACGGAGCAGCGTGAGCAGTTCCGTGGACGCGAAGTTGACCAGGACGAATTCGCCGTTCACGAAATGCAGGCTGGCCTGTCCGGGCACGGTCAGCGCCTGAGGCTGCCAGTCCGTGCCGTTCGTGGACGTGAACAGGATCGGCTGGTCGAGCAATCCATCGGTGAGCACCGCGAACAAGCCGTCGGCAAACACCGCGTGCCGCACGTTCAAATCACGGCTCAATGATGTCACCGTCCAATCCGTGCCGTTCGTCGAGGTCAGGATGGAACCGCCCGCGCCGCCGGCGACGAAGCGTCCGTTCCCGAACGCGGCGCAGAACAAATCGTTGGCTTGCGGACGGGAGTTGCGCCAAGTCCAGCGGTCCAGCGCACGGCGTGGTTGCACGCCGAGGGAAATGCCGATGACGGTGCTGCTGAACCCGTTGCTGGCCTGCAACAAATAGTAGCCGCTGTCCGCCGGCGTCGCGTTGGTGAAGACCAGGGAGAGGTTCGTCGCGCCGGGCAGGTTTGTGCCGTCGCGCTGCCATTGCAGGCGGGGCCTGGGCGAGCCGAAAGGCAGGCAGAGCAGGCTCACCACGTCGCCCGCGAACGCCTCGCGCGAGGTCGTGCGCGGATACAGCGACGCCGGTTCTGTGATGCCGGAGAGCAGCAGCGCCGGGCTGGTGGCGGTGCCAAACTGATTGGTCGCCAGATGGGAATAGCTGCCCGACTGGTCGGCGGAAAAATTCAGCAGCAGGAGCGAGGCATTGGTTTCTCCGGCGAGGGGCTGGCCGTTGAAGAGCCATTGAAACCGCATCGGCAGTGCGCCGGACGCCTGGGCGAAGAGCACGCTGTCACGACCGTATCGGGCCAACGGCGTCGCTGTCGGCATCAGCGTCACGGGCGGATCAAACGCGGGCGACGTGACGGTGGCGACGGCGCTGGTGCGCGTGCCGTAGGGATTCGTGACCACCACGGCGAAGCCATTCGACGCGCCGGCGGGGAAATTCGTGAACGTGAGCGTGCGGGTGATCGCGCCGGGTAGGTTCGTGCCGTCCCGCCGCCATTGATACGTGAAGGGCGGCTGACCGCTCACGTCCACCGACACATAAACCGTCTCACCGCCCGAGACCTGCTGATCATACGGGCCGTAGAAAAGCATCGGCTCGGGCCGCAGCGTGACGTGGTTCGTGACCGCGCCGAGAAGATTCGTGGCCACGAGCGAGAACATGAACGACTGCAAGGTGAGCGCGGCGGGAACATCATAGAAGTTTGAGGTCGCGCCTGGGATGTCGAGTCCCGCGATCTGCCATTGCAGAGCGGGATAAGGATTGCCGTTGACCGCAACGTACAGTCCGACCGACTGGCCGGTCAGCACAGACAACTCCGATGGCAGATTGAAAATGACCGGCGCGAAACCATCCACCAGCAATTCCGTGGGCGCGCTGGTGATCGAGCCAAAGACGTTCGTGACCACGACGAAATAAGTTCCGCTCGACGCGCTGCTCGGCGCGCTCAGGGTGAGCGTGCTGTTCGTCTGGTTCAACGGCACGCCGTTGAAGAACCACCGATAGCGCAACGGCTCTGCACCACACGCGCTGCCGCTGAAGGTCACCGGGCTGCCGCTGTTCGTGACCAGGAGCGGCGGCGGTTGCTGGAAGAGGAAAGGCGCGTTCGTGCCGGCGAAGGTCAATGTGAGTTCCACGTTGGGCGCGCTGCCCGAGGAATAGGCGAAGAGCTTTTCATCTACGCCGGGCGTTGCGGCGAGCGTGCTGAGACGTCCGCCCAGCGCGAACCGTTGCCCGCTCGCGGCATTGAGCGCGGCGATGGCGTTCGAGTTCAGCGTGAGCGTGATGAAGCTGTTCGCCTCCGTGTTCGTGACCGCCCGCGTCGCGTAGAGCAGTCCGTCGCCGAGATCGTTGAAGACATTCGTTACGCCTGTTCCTTCACCCGCAACCAGTGTGGACACCGGCGTGTTGACGTGATGCAACTCGAACGTCTCCGCGCCCGGCGGCGCGTTGATGGTGAAGGTGTAAATCCGCAACTGCGCCCCCGCCACGGCACCATTGAGCACGGGCAGATCAAACACGAAAAAGTTTCTCAGCTCCGTCGCGCCCGGCGCGTGATAGCCGACGATGTAGTTGTTGTTCTCCGGGTCGTGAAAGTTCGCCCCATTGTACCAGCCGGAATCAGACGCGGGAAAAATCAGCGGGCAATCCGCGCCCCGCGCCGCCGTCACGCCGGACAAAACGAGGGCGAGAAACAAATTCCGCAGCGTGCGCATGGGTCTTGAATCTTGGATGCGCGGACGTTAGCCGACGGGCCAGTGCGGAACAAACTTTGAATGAAGACGCGGCACCCCATGAATTCAGGACGGAGCAGTGGGTTTTTCTCGTTCCATCCAGGCGTACAACACCGGCAGCAGCACCAGCGTGAGCAGCGTGGAACTGAGGATTCCGCCGATGACCACGGTGGCGAGCGGACGCTGCACTTCCGCGCCGGGGCCGGTCGCCAGCGCCATCGGGACGAAACCAAGCGCGGCGACGGCGGCGGTCATCAGCACCGGGCGCAAGCGCGTGAGTGCGCCCTCTCGCACGGCGTCGAGAATGGTGCGGCCCTGTTCGCGCAGTTCGTTGAAGTAGCTCACCAGCACCATGCCGTTGAGCACGGCCACGCCGGTCAGGGCGATGAAGCCCACCGCCGCCGTAATGCTAAACGGCATCCCGCGCAGCCACAGCGCGACCACACCGCCGGTCACGGCCAGCGGCACACCGGAGTAAATCAGCAGCGCCTGCCGCACTGAACGGAAGGCGAGAAAGATGAGCACGAAGATCAGCAAGAGCGCGGACGGCACGACGACGGCGAGCCGGGCGCGGGCTTGTTGCAGGTTTTCAAACTGTCCCCCGAACTCAACGAGGTAGCCCTCGGGCAGTTTCACTTCGCGACGGATCGTTTCCTCGGCGGCGCGCACGTAGCCCTCGATGTCGCGCGTCTGCAAATTCACCATGAGCGCGGCGCGGCGCTGGCCGTCATCGCGCTGAATTGGTTCGACGGTTTGGAGCGTGGAGAACTCGACAACTTGACCGAGTGGGAGCAGCCCGTGGTCGCCGACGCGCAGCGGTAGTTTGCCAATCTCCTCGTCGTTGGCGCGCAACTCTTCGGGCATCCGCACCACGATGTCGAAGCGGCGGTTGCCTTCGACGATCTGCCCGACGGTCTGGCCGGCCAGCGCGGCGCTCACGGCGCGGTTCACTTCGCCGGCTTGCAGGTTGTGGCGGCGCAGCACGTCGCGCTTCACGTTCATCTGCAATTGCGGCGTGCGGCCCTCCGTCTCGTATTCCACCTGGGCGACGCCGGGCGTTTTTTCGAGAATAGCCTTCACCTGTTCGGCGAGCGGTTCCAGCACGTCGTAGTCGCCGCCGAAAATCTTCACGGCGAGTTCCGCCTTGGTGCCTTCGAGCATTTCGTTGAAACGCATCTCGATGGGTTGCGCGAAGAGCAGGCTGTAATTGGTGTTGATTTGCTTGAGCGAGACTTCGACCTGCTCGCGCAATTCCGCCTTGTCGCGCGGGCGTCCGGCCGTGCGCGGCCAGTCGCGGAGCGGTTTGTAGGTGATGTACACGTCGCTCTCGTTCGGCGGCATCGGGTCGGTGGCAATCTCGCTTGTGCCGATGCGGGAGAAGATGCGGGTGATCTCGGGGAAGTCGCGGAGAAGTTTCTTCTCCACTTCGAGGTCGGTCTTCACCGATTCCTCGACGCTCATGCCCACGGGTTTGTAGAGCATGGCGGTGATGGAACCTTCATCGAGCGTGGGCACGAACTCCGCGCCGAGCCGGGTGTAGAGCCAGCCCGTCGCGATGAGCAAGACAAGCGCGCCCACGACCACGAGCCAGCGGAAGCGCAACGCGGCGTCGAGAGCCGGCGCATAAAGTTTTTTGGCGAAACGAATGAGGCGGTTGTCACCATGCTCGAATGGAGCGCCGAGCATTGCTCGGCTCGGAGCAGGCGTGAGGTTGTCCGTGCCGAGCAATGCTCGGCGCTCCGGTTCCTCGGCAGGAAGCGACGTCGCTTGCTTCCCGAAACCTTCCCTGCCCAAAACCAACGAGCACAGCGCTGGCATGAGCGTGAGCGCCAGCACGAGCGCGCCGCCCAGCGCGAGCATCACCGTGAGCGCCATCGGATGAAACATTTTCCCCTCGATGCCGGTGAGCGCGAGGATCGGGACATAGACCACCGTGATGATGAGCACGCCGAAGAACATGGGCGAGCCAACCTGTTTGCTCGCGGCAAGCACGACGTGCGCGCGTTCCTCGGCGGTGAGCGCGCGACCGAGTTCATGCTGTTTCTGCCCAAGTTGGCGCACGATGTTCTCCACAATGACGACCGCGCCATCAATGATGAGTCCGAAGTCAATCGCCCCGAGGCTCATCAGGTTTCCCGAGATGCCGAAGCGGGCCATGCCGGTGAGCGCGAACAGAAACGCGAGCGGAATGGCGCAGGCCACGATGAGCGCCGCGCGCCAGTTGCCGAGCAACAGCAACAGCACGACCACGACCAGCGCCGCGCCCTCGAACAGATTTTTCTCCACCGTGCCGATGGTGCGGCCCACCAGTTCCGAACGGTCGTACTCGATCTGGATTTCCACGCCGGGCGGCAGCTTGGTCTGAATGTCCGCGAGTCGCTTCTTCACGCGCCCCGCCACTTCGCGGGCGTTGCCGCCGGTCAGCATCATCGTGGTGCCGATAACGGTTTCCCGTCCGTTCAACGTCGCCGCGCCGGTGCGAAACTGCGTGCCGATTTTCACGTCCGCCACGTCGCGCACGAGCAGCGGCCTGACGCCGCCCGCGAATTTCAGCGGCAGTTCCGCAATGTCTTCCGCGCTCTGCACGCGGCTGACGGCACGGATGGTGAGCTGCTCCGCGCCGCGATTGACGATGCCGCCGCCCGCGTTCTCGACGTTCTGCGCGACCAGCGCGGCGAGTTCGCTGAAGGTCATGTTTGCGTCCACGAGCGCGCCGGCTCGGGGCTGGATGACGAACTGTTTCTCGAAGCCGCCGCTCTGGTTGATCTCCGCGAGTCCCGGCACCGTGCGGAGCAGGGGCTTGATGACGTATTCTTGAATCTGGTTCAGCTCGATGAGTTGCTCACGTTCGCCGACGGGCTTGTTCGTCGTATCCACGCGGTAGTGGACGCTGTAATAAAAAATCTCGCCCAGCCCGGTGCTGATGGGCGCGAGCTTGAACGACGCGCCCGGCGGCAGTCGGTCGGCGAGTCCCTGCAACCGCTCGGTCACAAGCTGCCGCGCGCGATAGATGTCGGTGCCGTCTTTGAATTGCAGCGTCACTTGCGAGAGGCCGAACTTGGTCAGCGAACGCATCTCCTCCACGCGGGGCAGGCCCGCGAGTTCCTGTTCGATGGGCTGCGTGACGAGCTTCTCCGATTCCTCGGCGGCGAGCGCCGGAACTTCGGTGTTGATCTGCACCTGCACGCCCGTGATGTCCGGCACGGCGTCGATGGGCAGATGCACTGCCGACCACAGTCCCGCGCCGAGGAGCGCGAACGTGGCCAGCAAAACAAAGGCGCGTTGGCGCAATGCGAGTTCGAGAATGCGATCAATCATGGCAAGATGATCGGAAGGGCATGAAGGATTGCAGAGGCGAATCCCAAAGGGATTCCGGCTCCAAGCCCAGGGTTGCGAGGAACGAGCTACCCTGGGACATGCGGGCGAAGCCGACCAACCCCAACGGGGTTGCGGCTCGCCCGTGGACATGTGACACAACCCCGTTGGGGTTGAAAAACATCTGGCTTGAGACCCAGAGTAGCTCGTTCCTCGCAATCCCGCGACTGCGGGACTGAAGGACACAATCCCGTTGGGATTGAATCGCCGGGAGATTCGGAGTGGAGCCGCTCATTTCTTCACGGGTTTCAATTTGGTTTCGAGCGCGGCCACGGCGGATTCCAGTTTTTTCACGTTCGCTTCCGTCGCCTTCTGCGCCCCGGCTGCACCGGACTTGTCGATGTCGGCGGCAATCTTGGCGATTTCTTTGGCGCTTTCCTCTGCCGTGGTCTTGCTCTCCGCAGGAACTTTGGCGGGCAGGGCTTTCACGAGGTCGCGGATGGCGAAGGCGTGGTCGTGGGCCTCGCCCAAATCCTTCTTGGCCACGACGGCGGCCAGCTTGGTCTGTTGTTTGTGAATCTCCGCCCAAATCTCCGCCACGGTCGCGGGGATTTTGGTGAAGTGACTGTGCCCGCCGCCTTCCTGCGGAGCGGGCGTCTTTTCTTTTCCATCTTGCGCCGCGGTTTGGTGGGCGCTGAAAGCGATGAGAGCAAGAAGGCTCATCGCGACGAGCACTGTTTTCTTCATAGGCATGTTTTTGTTTTGTTGATTGGAATTGCTGGCATCGCAGCAAATTGTTTTGTCGGTTCGCTCCCGCTATTTTGCGCCCGCTTCTGTTCCGGGGTCGCGATTGCGGTCCATGTTCTCGTGAATCTGAAAGTGCTCGTCCTTGTTCAACGGAAACTCATCCGCGAAGCGCGAGTGCTGGTAGCCGTGCAATTGCATCAGCAACAGCAGCAGCCCGGCGGACAGCAGCAGGATGTTAGCGACCTTGCTGAATTTGAGGAACGAGGCGGTCTTGCGCCATTGCGAGAGGAACAGCCACATGCCCGCGAGCGCCAGAATCTGTCCCACCTCGACGCCGACGTTGAACGAGAGTATCCGCAGCACAAGACCCTCCTGGCCGAGTGGCAGTTGTTGCAAGCGGGTGGAAAGGCCGAAGCCGTGAATCAACCCGAACAGGAAGACCGCCGCCAGCAAACTCGGCGGTTGAACCCCGATGTATTTCCTGAACCCGTCGAGATTGTCGAACGCCTTGTAGCAGACGGTCAGCGCAATGACCGCATCGACGAGATAAAAATTCGCTTTGATGTGGAGCAGCGTGGCGAAGACCAGCGTGACGCAATGCCCGAGAGTGAAGGCGGTGATGAACTTCACGATGTCCCGGAACTTCGTCAGGAAGAAAATGACGCCGAACAGAAACAGCAGATGGTCGTAACCGGTCAGCATGTGCGTCGCCCCGAGCTTGAGGTATTCGAGGTTGCCGCCTTCGAGAATGCCCTGCTTGTCCGCATCGGAGATTCCGTGAGCCGATGCGGTGAACGTAACGAGCAGGTTCGCCAGGATGAATCCGGCAGGCTTCATAGCGCGTTTCCAGGAGAGAGAAATCATGGCGCGTCAGAGTTTGATGCCGAGTTTCCCGAGCACGAGCACCATGCCGCCGTAGCACGCGAGCATCACGAGGACGGACGTTCCGAGCGCCGGATAGAAGGCGACGCCCTTCTTCAACAACAGCGGCAGCGCGATGAAGAGAATCAGCGACGGCAACACGAGCCAGAGGATGCTGGTCGAGAGCGCGGCAATCTTCGTCGTGTCCCGCGTGTCGCGGTAGAGCCACACGAAGGCCAGCAGCGACGTGAGCGGCAGCGAGGCCAGCAACCCGCCGAGAAAAGAACTGCGCTTGGAGATTTCCGAGATGCCGACGATGAGCGCGGCAGAGATGGCGACTTTGAAAATCGTGTAAATCATTTCTTCTCCTCGGTTGGCGGTGTGTTCGTGATGGAAAGCGAAAGGCCGGTGAGCAGTTCCAACTGTTGGCCCGCTTCCAAGGCTTCTGTCTTGGTGTCGAGCAACGCTTCGACGGCTTCGAGATATTGCTTCTGCAATTCCACGTAAGTGGCAATCGGCACCGCGCCTAAACGGTAATGGCGATCCGCGAGCGCCGCCGCTTCCTGAAACTTCTCGATGGAGTCGGGACGCCACTTCGCCATTTCCGCGAGCTTAGCCTGATAGCGCATGGCCTGCTCCGCGACCTGCCGTTCGATCTGCCGCTGCGTGACGAGCATGGAAGTCGCGGCCTGCTGCTGACGCGCTTCCGCCGTTTCGATGCCGCCCTTGTTCAAGTTCCACAATGGCAATGGCACAGTCACACCGAGACCAACTTGTGTTTCGCGATCCCCGGTGCGCTCTTGTGAAACATACGGGCCGACGCTGAACGCCGGGTTCCGCTCGTTCTTCGCCAGCGAGACTTTGAAGCCTTGCTGTTCCAATTCCACGCGGCGCATCTGCAACTCGAAATTGTTTGTGAGCGCGGCGGCGAACAGCGAATCGACATTCGGTGCGGGTGGCAAAGTGAGCGCGGGTCGTTGCACCTTCACCGTCTGCATCCAAGGCTGGCCGCGCAGTTGATTCAATTCGAGCAACGCGGCCTGCTCCGCCGTGGCCGCTTCGCTCGCGCGCCGGTGCAACGTCAGTTCCGTGGCTTCGATGATGCGCGTCTCCAGCGCCGGCGTGAGTCCGGCGGGGTCGCGTTGCACGAGCACTTCGCGCAGTGATTGAAAACGGTCCGCCACTTCGCGCGTCGCCGCCGCCTTCTCTTGCGCGGCAAATAGCGTGACGGCGCGGGCGCGCGTTCGTGCCGCCAGCGCCGCTTTGAATTGCGCGAAGCCAAGCTCCGCGAGTTTGATTTGCTGATTCGCAATCGCCTTGCGCAACGGAATGCGCCCCGGCCACTCGAACGTCTGTTGCGCGGACACCGACCACGCCACGCCATCGCCGAAGCCGCTGACCCGCTTGTTGCCGAGCGTGGCGGACACTTCGGGATTCGGCAGGGTGCCCGCCGTGCGCCGCTCGCCGTGCGCGGCGGCCATCTCCGCGCGGTAGAAGTTGAGTTCGGGATTATGCTCCACCACGTCTGCGACCAGCCCATCCAGCGTCATGGTGTTAGTGGTGGACGGAGCATTCGTGGCCACATCGGCCACGGCGGCGAACAGCGCCGTCGAACTCAGCAAGGAACCAGCCAGCAAAAATTTCACACAAACATTTCGTTTCATAAGCAAACAGAGACACGGAATCGAAACGGGAAACACCAACGCGCGAACACGCACATCAGAGCGAGAACGTCCTCAACGTGAGGACGGCTTACGAAACGAACGAAGGCGCACGCGGCGGGAGCGCGGTGCGGAAAGAAAACTGCCAGGAATGAGAAAGTTGAGGCGGAGCGGTGCCGGGAGGAGCCAGCCCGGACGCTGAAAGCTCAACGTTAAATTCCGAACCCCGTTCGAGTCCGAACAGCCCCAGCAGCAATGGACTCGCGTCCGCCTCGGGCATGGGGACGTTGACCTGAGCGGAAGAGAGCACGCAGATTCCGTCCGCCACATCGTGGTCGTCGGCGTCGTGCTCGTGTGAGCCGGCCGCATCCGCGTCGTGGTCGACGTGAAGCTCGTGGATCAGCCCGGCATACTGAAGCAACGCGTGCGACGATCCCGGAAGCCACACGGCGACCAGCAGCATCGTCAAAATGAGTCGAACGCGATTCACTGCCGAGGATATTGCTTTGTCTGCGCGTGATGGCAAGCCTCCATCCTCAAGGGGTGTGATTAGAAGTGGCGGTCAGTTGCAGGCGTGTTGGGGTTGAGTCCAGTAGGAGTTCCAAAGTTGATTGGCGCGGGCCACGCGCAAACCCA
>JAYVQC010000035.1:0-11189 GCA_043757045.1 Akkermansia sp.
CGCGCGGACTCGGCGGTCCGCGCTCCGTTGAACTCGCGCGTTGAAATTCCCTCGGGCGTGGAGTACGACGACCCGATGAAAAAAGGAATGATTCTGCTCGCGAGTTTTTTCTGCGCCTCCGCGCTGCACGCCAAAGTGATCTTCGAGAAGGTGGAATATCAGGAGGGCGCGACCGTGTGCGAAGGACTGATGATTTATGATGATGCGTTGACCGGCCCGCGCTCCGGCGTGCTGATCGCGCATCAATGGAAGGGCCTGACCGATTACGAGAAGATGCGCGGAGAGATGCTGGCGCGTGCCGGCCATGTCGTGTTGTGCGCGGATATTTACGGCCAAGGCGTGCGTGCGGACAACCCCAAGGACGCCGGTGCATTGGCGGGAAAATATAAAGCCGACCGGCCGCTTCTGCGCGCACGCATCAATGCCGCGCTGGCCGTACTCCAGAAAAGTCCGCGCGTGAACCCGAAACAAATCGCCGCCATCGGCTACTGTTTCGGCGGCACCACGGTGCTCGAACTCGCGCGCAGCGGCGCGGAGATTGCGGGCGTGGTGAGTTTTCATGGCGGCTTGAACACGCCGACGCCCGCCGACGCCAAGAACATCAAAACCAAAGTCCTCGCCTGCCACGGCGCGGATGATCCGTTCGTGCCGGAGGCCGAGGTGCTCGCGTTCCAGAAGGAAATGCGCGACGCGAAAGTGGACTGGCAATTGTCCTCCTACGGCAACGCCGTCCATTCCTTCACCGACAAGAACGCGGGCAGCGACAACTCGAAGGGCGCGGCTTACAACGCCGCCGCCGACGCGCGCTCGTGGCGCGAGATGGAACAGTTCCTCGCCGAAGTGCTGCGCTGAACGGCGATGCTGCTCGCCTTCCACAAACCGTATGGCGTGCTCTCGCAGTTCACGCCGGACGGTTCGCCAAACCGTCCGCTGGCGGAGTTTGGTTTCCCGAAAAATGTCTATGCCATCGGTCGGCTTGACGCGGACTCCGAGGGACTCCTGCTGCTGAGTGATGAGCCGGAGTTGAACGACCGGCTGTTGCATCCGCGTCACGGGCACGAGCGCATTTACTGGGCGCAGGTGGAACGCATTCCAACCCCGGAGGCGATGCGCGAACTGGCGCAGGGCGTGGTCATCGAGGGGCGCAAAACTTTGCCGGGCTGCGCGCGTCTGCTCGATCCGCAGCCGCAAATTGCGCCGCGCGATCCGCCGATTCGTTTTCGCAAGAGCGTGCCTGATTGTTGGATCGAACTGGAACTCACCGAAGGCAAGAACCGTCAGGTGCGGCGCATGACCGCGGCGGTGGGGCATCCGACGTTGCGTTTGCTGCGCGTGCGCATCGGCTCGTTTGCGCTCGGTGATTTGCCGGCGGGAACGTGGCGCGCGGTGACGGAACCGGAACGGAAACTGATTTTGAGCGGGTCTGGCGGAGCGTCGGCTTCCAGCACGGCGCGTTAATTTTTTTCGACTTCACGCGCCGGGCTCGAGCAGGCGCTCCAATGTTGATGTTTTGCATTGGCCTCCGCCCGGCCTTTCCCAAACATCCCGCGCATGGACGTAAAAAATGTATCCGACGCGCCCGCCTTCATCACCAAGGATGGCTCGGAGATTCGTGAACTGCTGGCCTATCGCAACTCGGCGATTCGCCATCAAAGTCTCGCCGAGGCGCGGCTGCCCGTGGGCGCGAGCACCCAGGAGCATTATCATCCCAAGGCCGAGGAAATTTATTTCATCACCCACGGCTCGGGCCGGATTCGGATCGAAAACGAACTGCGCGAGATCAAAACCGGCGACGCCATCGCCATCCCGCCAGGGAAGAAGCACAAGCTTTGGAACACCGGCGCGGAGCCACTGCGCCTGCTCTGCTGCTGCGCGCCCTGCTACGAGCACAGCGACACGATCATCACGGAGGCGGATTGACGGGCGCTCACTGGCGCGCCGGTCTCCGACCCGGCGTGGGCAGGAATGTCCATTGACGGAAAGATCTGCCGGAACAAGCATCGCCGACATGTCCACGAATCTTCGCTTCATCCACCGAATGCTGGCGGTGGGAATTTTGTTCAGCATCATTTCTCCACTCGCGGCGCAGTGGACCAATATGACCGGCAACCTGGCCGACCTGCCCTCGGAGTGTGGGAACTTGTGCCTGCTCTCGGTCGTGCCGGGTCAGGACAGAATCATCGCCGGCATCGCCAAACGCGGCTTGTGGCAGACCACCGATGGCGGCGCGACGTGGACGGCGCTGGGGCAGGGCGCGAACTCCGAGATCATCGTCAACCGCCCTTCACGAATTTTGTACGACCCGACCGACGCGAAGACGTTTTGGGAGAGCGGCATCTATAACAGTTCCGGCGTCTATCGCACGGACGATGGCGGCCAGACGTTCCAGCATCTCGGCAGCGCGAAGCACAATGACTACGTGAGCGTGGACTTCGCCGATCCACAGCGCCGCACCTTGCTCGCGGGCGGACACGAGCAATCCCGCACGGTCTGGAAATCCATGGATGGCGGACTGAGCTGGACGAATATCGGCGCGAACTTGCCTGAGGGAACCAAGCATTCCTCCAACCCGTTGCTCCTCGACGCCACCACGTATCTGGTCAACGCCTCCGGCTGGGGCAAAGGCACGGGCGGAGTTTTTCGGACGAGCAACGGCGGCGCGACGTGGACGCAGACCAGTGCGCTCGAAGCGAACGGGGCGCCCTTGAGCGCCGCTGATGGTTCGATTTACTGGCCGCTGGCATCAGGGCGCGGAATCATTCGCAGCACGGATCAGGGCCAGACGTGGACGCAGGTTTGTGGTGCGGGCGTGATCAAAGGTTCACCGATCATTGAATTGCCGGACAACAAACTCGCCGCCGTTGCCGGCCGGGGCCTCAAGGTTTCTTCGGATCACGGCGCGACGTGGACGCCGGTCGGAGAACCCACGCCGGTCCAGCCCGCCGGCGTGATCTACGCTCCAGCGCGTCAGGCCTTTTTCATCTGGAACTGGGATTGCGGAAACAAAGTGCTCGCGAACGCCGTGTGGCGGCACGACTACCGTGTCGAAGCGCAGATGGCGCGATGAGTGGAATGGTGTGACCTCGCCTATGCTCACTCTCTCTCAAGAATGTCCGGTTGTCCCTTGCCGCAGCCTGACGTAGTCTCCCTTCGCTGTGATGAAACCCGAAAAAATTCGCCTGTTCGTGAAACCGTCCTGCGGCTGGTGCCACGAGGCCAAGGACTGGCTCGACGAGCATGGCTTCGAATACGAGGAACTTGATGTGGTGTCGAACCGCGCCGCGTTTCAGGAGATGAAGGAACTCTCGGGCCAGACCAAGGCCCCCGTCATCGAAGTGGATGGCGAACTGCTGGCGGATTTCGACACGGAGCAGTTGGAGAAATTCTGGAAAAAGCTGGAAGCCCAGGCGTGACTGGGCAGCAGCTTGAGAGATGAAGGGGTTTTGGCCGAGCGCGTGTAGAGACCACTTGCAACCTTCAACCTTCAACCTGCAACTTCCCACCCGACGATGATCGCTGAACTGCCTTTGAAGCCCCGCCCGCGCATTCCCGAATGGCTGCGCCTGAAGCTGCCGACCGAGAACACGTTTGCGAAGACGCGCAACCTGCTCGACGACCTGAAGCTGCACACCGTCTGCGAGAGCGCGAAATGCCCGAACCATTGGGAGTGCTGGAGCAAGGGTACGGCGACGTTCATGATCGCGGGCGACCGCTGCACGCGCGCCTGTTCGTTCTGCGCGGTGAGCACGGCCAAGCCTTTTGCTCTCGAAGCAGACGAGCCGCAGCGCGTGGCCGAGGCGACGCGGCGCATGAAGTTGAAGCACGTCGTCATCACGGCGGTGGCGCGTGACGATCTGGCGGACGGCGGCGCGGAACATTTCCGCCTGACCATCGAGGCCACGCGCGCGCTGAATCCCGGCATAGTCATCGAAGTGCTGGTGCCGGATTTTCTGGAGAAGGATTCCTCGCTCGACGCGGTGCTGGCCGCCGAGCCGGAAATTTTCAATCACAACCTGGAAACCGTGCGCCGCCTGACGCCGAGCGTGCGTTCGCGCGCGACTTATGACCGCTCGCTCTCGGTCTTGCGGAAGGTGAAGGAGAAGCGCGGGGAAAAAGTTTTCACCAAGTCCGGCGTGATGCTCGGCCTCGGGGAGACGGAGGAAGAATTGTTCACCGCGATGAACGACTTGCGCGTGGCCAAGTGCGACATCCTCACGCTCGGACAGTACTTGCAACCGACGCTCAAGCATTTGCCGGTGGTGGAGTTCGTTCACCCGGACAAGTTTGCCGCCTACAAAATACGTGCGGAGTCACTGGGTTTTATCCACGTCGCCAGTGGCCCGATGGTCCGCAGTTCGTATCACGCGGATGAAGTGTCGGCACCGATGCGGCCCGCCGGTTTGCTTGCCCAGTAGGATGGGCTTCCGGCCGGTCCTGCGAACTACGCCGCCGCCTGCTGGTTCTTGTGGCGGAGCAGGGGCTTGTCCTCACCGCGCACCACGGCGGCGGTGATCTTGATCGCGGCCACGTCGTCGCGGCTCGGAATCTCGTACATCATGTCAAGCATCAGCTTCTCGATCAGGCTTCGCAGGGCGCGCGCGCCGGTGCCTTTCTTCATGGCCTGACGCGCGAGTTCGCGCAGGGCGTCCTCGGAGAATTCCAGTTCCACGTCCTCCAGCGCCATCAGCTTGGTGTACTGCTTGATGAGCGAGTTGCGCGGCTCGGTGAGAATCTGCACGAGCTGATCTTCCGTCAGTTGCTCCAAGACCGTGACCATCGGGAGCCGTCCGATGAACTCGGGGATGTAACCGTAGTTGATCAAATCCTCCGGCTCGACGTGCTGGAGAATTTCGTCGCGGTCGTACTCCGCCACGCTGCGCCCTTGCTCGGCGGCGCTGAAACCCATCACGCGATTGCCGAGGCGGCGTTGAATGATCTTCTCCAAGCCCGTGAACGCGCCGCCGCAGATAAAGAGGATGCCGCTCGTGTTCACGCGAATGTATTCCTGCTGCGGATGCTTGCGACCACCCTGCGGCGGGACATTGCAGACCGTGCCTTCGAGCATCTTGAGCAGCGCCTGTTGCACGCCTTCACCGCTCACGTCGCGGGTGATGGAGACGTTCTCGGTCTTGCGCGCGATCTTGTCGATCTCGTCCACATACACGATGCCGCGTTGGGCGCGCTTCACGTCGTAGTCGGAACTTTGCAGCAGACGAAGAATGATGTTCTCCACGTCCTCGCCGACGTAACCGGCTTCGGTGAGCGTGGTGGCGTCGGCGATGGCGAAGGGCACGTCGAGAATGCGCGCCAGCGTGCGGGCCATGAGCGTCTTGCCGGAGCCGGTGTTGCCGATGAGCAGGATGTTGCTCTTCTCCAGTTCCACCTCGCCCTCGCGCGTGGATTTCAATTCATCGCCGCCTTTCGTCGCGGCCGGTTCGTGGAGGATGCGCTTGTAGTGATTGTGAACCGCGACCGCGAGCGTCTTCTTGGCCTGGTCCTGGCCGATGCAATACTTGTCGAGATAGTTTTTGATCTCCACCGGCTTGGGCACCGAATGGATCATGGCGGGCTTCTTCGACTCGACGGCGGCGAGTTCCTTGTCGAGCACGCTCTTGCAGAGGACAACGCAGTTGTCGCAGATATAGACGCCCGGCCCTTGGATGAGCTTGCGCACTTCCGCGTGAGATTTTCCGCAGAAGCTGCACAGAGTAATGTTCGTTGGCCGCGCCATGTTTTGGACCTTAGGCGAAAGCAGCGGAATGGTCAGGGAAATTCTTTGACGAGGAACGGAGCGCGGGTTTTTAACCCGCAGCAATGCTTGCCTGTAGAAAGGGTCGAAACTTGCGGACACCACTCTCCGTTTCACGTTGCTGCGGGTTGAAAACCCGCGCTCCGTTCACGCCGTCTTCACCCCGACGAACCGCCGTTCGACATGCCCATCCCGCGTGCGGCAGAGGAAGTAGCCTTTCTCCGGGGTCTGGTCGTGATTGCCGCGCGCGATGGAGCAGCACTGGTTGGTGGTGAAGACCGCGTGGTGAACGAATCGCTCGGTGAACCCGTGGAAGTGCCCGTTGAACACCGCCACGACGTTGCAGTCCTGAAAGCGTTCGATGAGCGCGTCGGCATTTTGCGGACGGTAGGTCGTGTTCGGTCCGAGAGGAAAATGCGTGAAGAGAATCGTCGGCTGCCGCTGATCGAGCTTCCGCAAATGGTCGTCCACCCAGCCCAGCGTTGCCGGCTGGATCGAGGTGTTCTGATATTTCAATCCCTCGCTTGAATCGAGTCCGACAAAATTCCAGCCGCGATGCTCGAAGTGATAGTTCAGCGGTTTCGGAAACAACTCATCCCACGTCGCGCGATTTGACTCCGCGCCGTAGTCGTGATTGCCAATGACCGCGTGCCACGGAATGCCCAACCCGCGCAGCACGTCGCGCATGCCGCCGAGTTCCTCCGCCGTCCCGTGCTCGGCGAGATCGCCGACCATGAGGCACAGCTCCGGCCTGGGCGTGTGCGACTGGATGCTCGCGGTGACGCGCGCAAAAAACTCCGGGCACTTCGCGCTGGAGAAATGCGCGTCGTTCATCTCGATGAAGGTGAAGTCGCCGCCCCGCCCGTTGCCGCCGAACCGCGCGCAGCCCGGCCACAAGCCGAGCGCGAGCGTGGCGGCGGCGGAGTTCTGAATCCAGGCCCGGCGGGACGAGCGGCGTGCGGTGATGATGTTCATGAGTTGGCGAAGTTTGAAGCGGGCTTGAACCTTCGTATTCAACCGGCCCCGGCCTGTTTTGTAAGTTGGCCTTTTTCCCGCGCTTCGTGTTTCGTCCCCGCACTTATGCGCCGAACGCTTTTTGCCCTGCTCTGGTTTGCCATCGCCCTGCTGGGCGCGGGCGCGTACGCGGCGCTGGCCTTCAAGCGTGGCGAGCCGATCAACTCAGGCTACATCCTCGTCGCGGCCATCTGCACCTACACCATCGGCTACCGTTTTTACTCGAAGTGGATCGCGGCGCGCGTGCTCGCGCTGAACGACCGCCGCGCCACGCCCTGTGAGGTCCACGACGACGGCAAAGATTTTGTGAAGACGAACAAGTGGATTGTCTTCGGGCATCACTTCGCCGCGATCAGCGGGCCGGGACCGCTCGTCGGGCCGGTGCTGGCGGCGCAGTTTGGTTATCTGCCGGGGACGTTGTGGATTTTAATCGGCGTGGTGCTCGGCGGCGCGGTGCAGGACTTCGTCATTCTCTTTGCCTCGATACGGCGTGACGGCAAATCGCTCGCGCAAATGGTGCGCGACGAATTGAACACCGCAGCGGGCGTCATCGGCGTCGTCGCGATTCTCTCGATCATGATCATCCTGCTCGCGGTGCTGGCGCTGGTCGTGGTCAACGCGCTGGCGGAATCGCCGTGGGGCGTCTTCACCGTGGCGGCGACCATTCCCATCGCGCTTCTCATGGGCGGCTATCTGCGGTGGATTCGCGCGGGCAAAGTCGTGGAAGGCTCGGTGCTCGGTGTCGCGCTGCTGCTGCTCGCGGTGTGGGGCGGGCAATTTGTTTCCGACCACGCCACACTGCGCGAGGTGTTCCACTTGAAGGCCGCGCCGCTCGCGTGGTCGGTCATCATCTACGCCTTCGCCGCCAGCGTGCTGCCGGTCTGGCTGCTGCTCGCGCCGCGCGATTATCTCAGCACCTTCATGAAGCTCGGCACCATCTTCCTGCTCGCGCTCGGCGTGCTGCTGGTGCTGCCGCAATTGCAGATGCCCGCGCTCACGCAATTCGTGGACGGCAGCGGGCCGGTCGTGCCGGGCAAGCTGTTTCCCTTCTGCTTCATCACCATCGCGTGCGGGGCGATCAGCGGATTTCACACGCTCATCAGCAGCGGCATCACGCCGAAGATCATCACGCGCGAAAGTTATGCGCGCCCCGTCGGCTACGGCGCGATGTGTCTCGAATCGCTCGTCGCCATCATGGCGATGATCGCCGCCTGCACGCTGGAGCCGGGCGTATATCTGGCGATGAACATCAAGATGCCGGGCGCAGACGCCGCCGCCGTCGCCACCGCGACCGTGGCGAAGGTGAATTCTTACGGACCCACCTTCACACTCACCGCCGAGCGCATGACGGAACTGGCGCGCGAGGTGAAGGAAGAATCTTTGTACGGGCGCACCGGCGGCGCGGCCACACTGGCGGTGGGCATGGCGAATCTGTTCTCCAAGGTCGTGGGCGGGAGATGGCTCGGCATCTGGTACCACTTCGCGCTGATGTTCGAGGCGTTGTTTATTCTCACCACGCTGGATGCGGGCACGCGAGTTGGTCGGTACCTGCTGCAAGACGCGCTCGGCCATGTGTGGAAACCGCTCGGCAATGTGCGGAGCATGATGGCGAACCTGTTCGCCAGCGCGCTCGTCGTGAGCCTGTGGGGCTATTTTCTGCTCGCCGCGGTTTATGATCCCGATGGCGGCATCAAGGCACTGTGGCCCATCTTCGGCATCGCAAACCAACTGCTCGCCGCCACCGCGCTGTGTCTGGCGACGACGGTCATTCTCAAGATGCAACTGACGAATGAGTCCAAGGTCCAAGGTCCAAAGCCCAAGGTCGTGAGTCATCCAGCGTTTGCGCTGATTACGCTCCTGCCGTTGTTCTGGCTGCTCGCGGTCACGGGGACGGCGTCGGTGCAGAAGATTTTCCATGCGAGTCCCACGATTGGCTTTCTCGCTGGAGCTAAAGCAGCTTCCACGAAACTCGAACAACTTCGCACCGCTGATCCTGTGGCCAATACCAAGGCCATCGCACAACTCGCCAAGCAATCCTTCAACCTCACGCTCGACGCCTTCGTCACCGCCTTCTTCCTCGCGCTCGTCGTCGGCATTTTCCTCATCAGCGTGCGCGAGTGGATTCTCCTGCTCGCACGCAAAAAACTCGCCGTGCTACGCGAGACCGAGCCGACGTGGCTGCCCGATTACGCCGTGGCCGAGGCCAAACCGCTGCACGCGGCCGGTCTCCTCGCGCTCGGCCTCGCCTTGCTGCGGGAAATTTCCGGCGAAGCCAAAGTGGATCGCGCGGAGCAGCTTCAGGAACACACCGCCTGCGCCCATCACCCGCCCGGCTCCAGTCGCGAGCAGGCTTACCTCCGCACCACCGAGGAACGCTACAAAGGCATCAACCGTTGTTGCTGACAGCCTGCTGCCGGAGCAGCGGACAGCCATGTCCGCTGTTCGTTTCACTCCGCAGTTCAATCTGCTTTGCCCGCCTCACTTCGCCGGACATGGCTGTCCGGCGCTCCGCTCGCAAGATGTTGGCAGCCCACCGGATCTTCAGTTTAACTTCGCGCGATGAATCGCATCGGACTGTTCGGCGGCTCCTTTGATCCCGTTCACCTCGGGCATTTGCTCGTGGCGCAGGCGGCGTGCGAGGAACTCGCGCTCGACCGCCTGTTCTTCATCCCCGCCGCACAATCGCCATTCAAGCCCGGCAGCGAGCCGGCCCCGCCCGCGCTGCGCCTGCGGATGCTCCGCCTCGCGCTGGCCGGTCAGACGTGTTACGAAATTGACGAGCAGGAACTGCAACGCGGCGGGGTTTCATACTCGATAGACACCGCACGCATGTACGCGGAAAAATTTCCCACCACTGAACTGTTCTATCTGATTGGAGCGGATCATGTGCCGACGCTGCCGAAGTGGCGCGAGGCCGAGGCGCTGGCGGCGCTCGTGCAGTTCATGGTCATCCCGCGACCGGGGGAAATTCCGGCCACGTTGCCGCCGCCGTTCCGCATTCAAATCCTCGGTGGCTGGCCGCTGAAACTCTCTTCATCGCAAGTCCGCGCGCGCGTGCGCGAGCGGCGGACGGTTGATCATCTCCTGCCTTGCGGTGTGAGTGAGGTCATTCGTGAAGCGGGGCTTTACCGTTCCTGAAATTCGAGATGGGTAGCACAGGCCACCGGCCTGTGCCGCCGGGCTACCAGCCCGGCGGAAGGTCGATGGTCGCGAAAGTCAGGCCGGGATGACTCGAATCAAGGAGACTCACTCTCGTTCCGCTGGGCAGGTTGCCCAGCGGAACGGGCTGGTAGCCCGTTCCACCCTTTTCTCAGACCGGTTCTTCGTTTTTCCAGCCGACTCGGCTCCATCACCTTGAAGCGGCATAAATGCCGCGCTCCAGAGTGAGCAGCGTCATCCTCGCGCGTTTCGCGTGACGTGCGCTCGTGAGATTTTCTCCACGAGTGGGTTCGCATCGGGGATTCATCAGCAAACACCACTCGGCATCGCTGATGCTTGGTGAGTCTCGTTATGAAGACAAACCTTCCTCCCTCTCGTCGGGGCTTCACGCTGATCGAGTTACTCGTCGTGATCGCCATCATTGCCATCCTCGCCAGCCTGCTCCTGCCCGCGCTCGCGCAGGCCATGGTCAAAGCCAACCGCATCAAGTGCATCAACAACTTGCGCCAGGTCGGGCTGGCCATGCGCATTTACGCCAACGACCACGATCAGAAATTTTCGTGGAACGTCGCGCCGCCCGAAGGCTCGATGGACGCCGCGAACCAGCAGGCGTTCCGCCACTACATGGCCTTATCGAACGAGTTGGTGACGCCGAAAATTCTTCTGTGCGCGAGCGACAAGGAGAAGATCGCGGCGAACAATTTCGCGACCAGCTTCAGTGACGCGAATGTTTCCTACGCCGTGGGCTACGACGCTGGCGAGGACAAGCCGCAGTCCATCCTCACCGCCGACCGCAACCTGAGCGGCACTTACAATGACAAGGTGTGCGGGGCGTTCACCGGCGCGCAGGCCACAGAAATCACCTCCAGCGTCTCATGGCTGCGGACCATTCATGTGAACCAGGGCAACCTCGGCCTCGGCGATGGCAGCGCGCAGGGCACCACGACGCAAAAACTGCAAACGCAGGCGCAGAACTCAGATCAGGACAACGGCAACAACCATGTGCGTGTGCCGCAGTGACGGGTGGATTTTCCGGGCGTGCCGCCGGGTAAGGTGGGAAGTGGCGGTCAGGAGTTCGGGTTGCCCACGCTTTCCAACGCACGGGTGCATCTTGGCCCAGTGGTCTGCGGCGGTGGCGGCGGGCATCCTTGCCGGCCAGTGAGGGCCGGCTTCCAGCCGCCCGGCCCAAGTGTGAATAAGCCCGCCGTGCTAGAACCTTTTCCACGTCTCGGCGCAGAGCGGCCTGGCCCGCCGGGCTGGAAGCCAC
>JAYVQC010000036.1:0-2850 GCA_043757045.1 Akkermansia sp.
GGTGGAAAAAATCAAACGCGGCAAAGAGCGCGTGAACATCGAGAAGCTCACCACGAACGACCTGACCGAGCCGAACATCGCGGGCGGTTACATCCTCAAACGCGATCACGGCTCGTCTGGTGGCGGACGCGGCGGCTCCGCACCGCGTCAGTCGAACGACGGGGTGGGCTTCGTCACGCCGCACGGGCTGCACCTCTTTCACGTCGAGCCGGAGGAGGCCGAGATGCCCGCAGCGCAGCGCCAGTGGATTGCGCGTTACTTCGCCGACTTCGAGCGCGCTCTCTACGGCGCGAAATTCACCGACCCCCATCTCGGCTACGCCAAGTATCTCGACGTGGACGCCTACATTGATTTGTTCTGGCACGCCGAGTTGACGAAGAACGTGGACGCCTTCCGCTACAGCGCCTACGTCCACAAACCGCGCGGCGGGAAAATCACCGTCGGCCCCGCGTGGGATTGGAACCTGAGCCTCGGCAACGCCGACTACTACGACGCCTACGAGACGAGCGGCTGGTATTACGAGAATTTGCGTGACACGGAGATCGCGTGGATTAACCGGCTGCGGCAGGACCCGGAATTCATGCAGCGCGCGAACGACCGCTGGGCGGAACTGCGCCGCGGCCCCTTCGCCACGGACAAGATGATGGCGCGCGTGGACGAACTGCGCGCGCAGCTCCAGGAGTCGCAGGTGCGAAATTTCCGCAAGTGGAACATCCTGGGCCGCGAGATAAGACCGAACTATTTCGTCGGCCAGTCCTTCGACGCCGAGGTGAACTGGATGAAAGTCTGGCTCAAAGATCGCGCCGCCTGGCTCGACAAGCAGCAAATGGCCGCGCCGAAAATTTCGAGCCAGACCGATGCGGGCATCACGCTCACCGCCAGCGGTGGAGATATTTATTACACCCTCGATGGCACCGACCCGCGCGCGCCCGGCGGCATGATTTCCAAGAGTGCGAAGAAATACACCGGACCCATCGCCATCAAGGGCGAGACGAAGCTGACCGCGCGCTTGACGCGCCGGGAGAGTTGGAGCGTCCCGGCCAAGGCCGAGTTCGCGATGAAGAATTGAGCGGGCCGGGCGGGAGCCGCCTCGAAGTAAGTCACCGCACCTGCAAATGCTCGCGCGCGATGGCCTGCGAAATCAAACTTGGCTCGCGCCGCCCGCGGCTGAAAAAAAGCACGCAGGACACAATCAGCAACGCACCGCCGGCCCCGGCTCCGATGCAGAGGAAAATGAAACCCAAACCGCGCGCGGGGACGGGCGCGCCGGGCGGAGTCACTACTTCGGCGGTGATGGCATTCGTGGCCTTGGTTTCATGAACCACCGGGGACACCACGGAACTGACCGGAACATTCGTCGCCACGGGCGCAGCGTGGGCGACGGTGTTCGTCTGATTCGTCACCACATTCACCACCGCGTTGCTGGCCAGGGCGGGCGCAGGAGGGACGACGTTGGTCGCCACGATGGCCACCGGTGTTTCGGCGGGTTTGTTCGTCGTCGTCGCGGAGGAAACGTAACTGCGCCGTTCTTCGGCCACAGATTCTTTGGTGATGATGATCGGGTTCGAGGCCACGCGCGGCGGGGCGGCGGCGGACGCAGGTTTCACGACCGCGACCGGCGCAGCGACGGGCAGTTCAACTTTCACCGGCCTGCTTCTCGGTGCGACCAGAGGAATCTCCACCAGAAATTGCGGCGAGTTCAAAGCCCACGCCACGAACTTTCCCTCCTGCGCCACGAGCGCGGTGTTGACCGTCGCCTTCTTCAATTTCATCTCGGGCGACAGTTCGCGCGCCCGCCCGTTGATGGCTTCATCAAACGGCGTGCCCGTCAATGGCGTCTCGCCGTTCGAGATCAGAATCACCGTCAGGTCTTCCACGTTCTTCACGATGCGGTTCACATCCACGAACGTGGGTGCGAGATTGGCCCGGCCTTTGAAGCCATGATCCTTCACATGCGTCACGACCTTGGCACCCATCTCCACGGCGAATTTCGCCCGCCACGTTTCCATCGGGAAGGAGGTGTCGGTCTGATCACCCACCAGCCACACGCCGTAGGTGTCGCCGTTCGTCATGCTGCCGCGCGCGCCGCTGTAGATGAGATCAAAAAGGGTTTCGCGGAGCGGCATCTCCAGCGACTTCATGCCCGCCGAGGTGTCCACGATGAAGAGAAAGCGTTTGCCCTCCGCCTTCGGTGCCGACCACGCGGGCGAGGCGAGCAAGGTGAGGGCGAGGAACAGGACTGGGAGCATTCTCCGTCCGTGGGGTCGCCGGGCGACGTTCGCGATTAGGTTCACGAACGGTTATAGCGGCGTTTCTCGGCGGAATTGTAGTGGTGAACCTCGCGCTCCAGGTCTTTCAATGCGCCGCCCATGGTAAGAATAAAATTTTCACAGCTCGACGCCAGGCCGCCGAGACCGATGACCATGTCGCGCTCGGCGTGATCATTCGTCACGGCCAGCACCTCGCCAAACGGCTTCATGCGGTAGGCCACGCGCTCGATGATTTGGTCGGCCGTCTGTCCGGCGCGGGAGTAAAGAATCTCCACCTGTGAAGTCTCGGCCAGTTTCTCCCGCTGGCCACGGTGTCCGCCGCCGTCGAACACCACGGTCACGGGCGTGCCCACGGCGTCGCTGTAGCGTGCGAGGAGATGAATGAGTTCGTCGCGCGCGGCGGGGGAGTGGCGCGCCTGGCCGGGCGCGATCTCCGGCCAGCTATGCAGCAGGCTGTAGCCGTCCACGAGAATGCGCACGAGGGCCATGAGGGCGAAAAATTACAAAGCTCAAAACCCAAAGCCCAAACAAATTCCAAGGGGTGCAATTGCAAGTGGCGGCGGCGCAGCCGCCGGGTAGC
>JAYVQC010000037.1:0-2850 GCA_043757045.1 Akkermansia sp.
CCTCCTCCGTTCCGCGCGGCTGGTAGCCGCGCGGCACAGGCAGGTTGCCTGTGCTACCCCGGCGGCTGCGCCGCCGCCACTTCGGCGTTCGGGTTCAACCCCATCCGGGGTTGCGTCGCACAACGAATTACGATCCCCGGGTTCTCTCGTCCCTCGCGACCCGGGGCTATTCACATTCAAGCCCTCCGGGCTTGGCATCACGTCCAAGCGCGCAGCCCGAAAAAGTCAGGCCACTAAAACACGCCCATCGTCTCCAGCACCGCCCGCGTGCGCGGCACTTCGTGGGTGCGAAACATATCCGTCTTCCCCAACGCGGCCAGCACGGCGAAGAACGGCTCGGCGCTCCGCACTTCTTCGCGGAAAAACTCGAACGCGTGCGGCAGCGCGTGGCACACCGGAAAGCCCAGCGCGCGCAGCCGGAACGTGTTCAGGAATACACTCATCTGGTGGCGCACCCGCACCGCGCTGTCCTGCAAGTTGCGGTAGTAGAAGCCCAGACCGGGGTCTATGAAGATGCGGTTCACGCCCGCCTTCGTCGCGAGATCGATCTGCCGGGCAAAGTACTCGCGCATCATCTCAGTCGTGTCAGCGGAGAAATCGAAGTCGCCCACCGCGCGCACATTCTCGCCCTGCACGTAGCAGATGATCACGGCCGCACCATGCGCCGCGCAGAGGCGGAACATTTCCTCGCTGCCGACGTTGCCGGTGAGGTTCAGCACGTTCGCACCCGCTTCGAGGCACGCGCGCGTCACGGCCAGGTCGTAGGTCTCGACGGAGACGAGAATTTTCCGCCGCCGCAGTTCTCTCAAGACGGGCAACAGCTTGGAGTTTTGCAGCGCCGCGTCCGCACGCGCGGCGTGGGCCAGCGTGGATTCCGCGCCCACATCAATGATGCGCGCCCCCTGCGCGTGCTGCACGAGGGCGCGCTCGATGGCCGCGTCCGTCGTGAGGGAGACACTTTCGCGATACCACGAGTCGGCGGAGAGATTGACCACGCCCATGATGGCGGGCTGTGAGTTGAACGCGAAGGGTTCGCCGCCGATGTCGAACTCCGCCACGCGCGCGCTGAGTTCGGCGGAATATTCGGACGCCAGACGGGCGAGGGCTTCGAGGGTCAGCATGACTGGTAATGCGTTTGAAAAATGGTGCGCTCGGCGCGATTCGAACGCGCGACCGTCGGATTAGAAATCCGATGCTCTATCCAACTGAGCTACGAGCGCAAAACTGTCGCGCGGACTATTCCCCTAAACGGCGGCACCGCAAGCGTGCGTTACGCCGCCTCGGCCGCCTGCGTTCTCGCCGCCATCAGGAAATCCAGATAGGAGGCGAGCCGTTCTTTCATCTCCTGGCGCGGCACGATGGCGTCAATCAGTCCGCGGTCACGCAGGAACTCGGAGGTTTGAAAGCCCGGCGGCAGTTCCGCCTGCGTCGTGTCCTTGATCACGCGCGGACCAGCGAAACCAATCATCGCGCCCGGCTCGGCAATGATGAGATCGCCCACGCTGGCGAAGCTCGCCATGACGCCCGCCGTCGTCGGGTCGGTGAGCACGGAAATGAACGGCAGCTTCGCCTTCGCGTGATAGCCGAGGGCGCCACAAGTCTTGGCCATCTGCATGAGGCTGAACATGCCCTCATACATTCGCGCACCACCGCTGGTGGAAATGATGACGACCGGCAGTTTCTTGTTCGTCGCGGCTTCAATCATGCGCGTGAGTTTTTCCCCGACCACAGAACCCATCGAGCCGCCGAGGAAGCTGAAGTCCATCACCCCCAAACCGATGCGGTGATTTTCAATTTTGCCGATGCCGGTGATGACCGCGTCCTTCAGCGGAGACTTCTTTTTATAGGCCTCGAGCTTGTCCTTGTAACTGGCCGCCCCGGTGAACTCGAGGATGTCCACGCTCTCCATCTCCGCATCCATCTCCTCGAACGAGCAGGTCTCGACGAGCGAATGGACGCGTTCGCGCGCGCCGATTTTGAAGTGATAGCCGCACTTCATGCAGACCTTCAAATTTTCATCCAACTCCTTGTCGTAGAGCATCGTGGAGCAGGACTTGCACTTGGTCCAAAGCCCCTCGGGGATGTCCCGCTTGCGGGAGCGTCCGGCCATCTTCGGCTTCTTGATGAACGCGGTCTCCGGGTGGTTCTCCGGCGGCGTGACCGCCGGCTCCACGTTGGTCTCGACGATCTCGAAGGATTTTTTGGTGAACGAAGTAGTCGCCATGTGCGGCATTTTCGGGGTTGCCAATTCCGCCGTCCAGCAAGGATTTCCCAGGGCCGGAGCCTTCAGCGCCACGCCAGCAGCCATGTTCCAATCACCAGCAGCACAAAGCCACTGAGACACGCACTGCTGAAAACTCGCCGCTGAAACTGCGCCCGCCACGGCAACGCGCCCACGCCCAGCACCACACCGGCGATGAATCCCCCGACGTGCGCCACCACATCACTCGTCGGACTCAGCCCCAGCAGCACCAACAGCAAGCCGCCGGCAATCACGCCGCGACCGATCCACACCGCGCGCTTCTCGTGGCGTCCGAAGGCCAACGAATGCGCCGCCAGCAAGCCCAGCGACGCCATGACAAATCCCGACGCGCCCAGACTGCGGAACGGCGCTTCATGCAGCAGCAACGAAGCGACATTCCCCAACGCGCCGCCGAGCAGCGACAGCAGCAGCGCTCCGCCCGCGCCGTAGCAGCCCATCGCGAAGCCGAGGAAAACAAAACCGATGGTCACGTTCGCCAGCAGGTGCGCGACATCCGCGTGCAACGTGACGGCGGTGAACACGCGCCACCATTCCCCGTGCAACACTGCGCCCCGATCCACCGCACCCGGCAGATGAAAATTTTTCCG
>JAYVQC010000038.1:0-2834 GCA_043757045.1 Akkermansia sp.
CCCGCGCAACTCGTGTCGGCGTTGCGGGGCGTCGGTTTGCATCAGCGTCAGGTAGGGCGCACAAAAGGCCCACTCCTCGTCGCTCACATCACTCGGGTACCTCACTCGTGCTTTCGCCATCCCGAGCTTGTTGCCCGTAAGCGCCCTGTTCATACAGCTTTATTTTCACACGCCCGCTTGATCAAAGTGCAGGACAGGCTCTTAGCAAGGGGTGAAGTGACAGCAAGTTCCGCAAGGTTTCTCCGCGGCCTGGCCCGGCGCGCGCGGAGCGACGACGCCCTACCACGCCCGTGTTTTAAGTACAGTGTTCGGATGCACCCAGTAGGCTTCGGCTTTACAGTTCATGCTTGGGTAAGATTTCCCAACCGGCAAACCTCAATTTGACACCCGCGCGCGGCGGCTTCATAAACGCCCCCGCGTCCAACGCATTAACCAATTAACGAGAAAAATTTATGCCCATCGCTGTCGGTTCCCAAGCTCCGGACTTTACGCTCAAATCAAAAACACCCACGGATGTCGAGGTGAAGCTGAGCAACAATCTCGGCAAGAAAAACACGGTCGTTCTGTTCTTCCCGCTCGCCTTCACCGGCGTCTGCACTACGGAGATGTGTGACGTGACGGCAGGCCTGGGCAGCTACCAGTCGCTCAATGCCGACGTCATCGCTATCAGCGTGGACAGCCCGTTCGCGCAGGCGGCGTGGGCGGCCAAGGAAAAGATCGGCATCACCCTCGCCAGCGATTTGAACAAGGAGGTGACGAAGAAATACGACGTGCTGTTTCCGATGCTCGCGGGCGTGGGCGACACCGCAGCGCGCGCGGCGTTCGTCATTGATAAGGTTGGCGTGGTGCAATACGCCGAGCAGACGGCGACCCCGAAGGATTTGCCGAACTTCAACGCCATCAAGGACGTGCTGGCGAAGCTGAAGTAAGGGGCGGTCCATAGTTTTCAGGCGAGAGCGGAAGGCAGCTTCCGCTCTTTTTCTTTTTCTGTTCCACTTTTTCAGTGCGCGCGGCGTGAATCAGGTTCATGATGCCGCCATGAGCGGATCACTCGCCTCCTTCTCATTTCCCACCGCGATCTCCTTTGGCCCTGGCGCCCTGGCCGGGCTGGCGGGCCGGCTCCGGCAGATGGGCGCGCGCCGCACCCTCGTGGTCACGGACAAGGCTCTGATTCAGACGGCCGCGTTCGAACTGCTCACGAATCATCTCGGGCGCGCGAATCTCGGCAAGACGTGGGAGCTTTTCGACGGGGTTCACTCCAATCCGCAGGAGCAGCACGTCGTGGATGCGGCCCAGGCATTTCGCGAGACGAAGTGCGACACGGTGGTGGCCTTTGGTGGTGGCAGCGCGTTGGACGTGGGCAAGGCCTTGCGCCTGCTGATCAAGCAGCCCGGCCTCAAGCTCAAGGATTTCAAATTCAACGACGACTGGAACGGCCTGCCGCGCTGCATCGCCGTGCCCACCACGGCCGGCAGCGGCAGCGACGTGGGGCGCAGCGTGACCATCACCTTGGCCGGCACGCATCAGAAGACCGTGATCTTTCTGCCGCGCCTGCTGGCCAAGCTGGTCATTCTTGATCCGAATCTCACGCGGGATTTGCCGCCCAGCATGACCGCTGCCAGCGGGCTCGACGCTTTCACGCACTGTGTTGAGTCCTTCACTTCGCCCACGTTCAACCCGCTGTGCGACGGCATTGCGCTGGAAGGCATCCGCCTGATCGTCGAGGCGCTGCCGCGCGCCGTGGCGCACGCGCACGATCTGGAGGCACGCGGGCTGATGCTCGTCGCGGCCTCGATGAGCGGCGTGGCGTGTCAGAAGGAATTGGGCGCGACGCATTCCCTGTCGCATCCGCTCTCGACGCTGGCGGGGATGCACCACGGCGCGGCGAACGCCGTGTGCCTGCCGCACGTCATGAGCTTTAACGCGCAACGCCAGCCCGGCCTCTACCGCCGGGTGGGCCTGGCGTGCGGATTGGAAGTGGCCCGCGTGCCGCCGGAAGTCGCAGACTTTCGCACCGTAGAGTTTGTGAAAAAATTCATCGCCGACCTCGGCCTGAAACACAGCCTGCACCAATGTGGGGTGAAGGAAACGCAACTCGACGCGCTAGCCGCACAGGCCTTTGACGACGCGTGCCATCTCACCAATCCTGTGCCAGTGAACCGCGAGGAGTTGAAGGCGTTGTACCGCTCGGCGTGGTGAGGGCGCAGCCATCGCGCTGGCGTGCGGTCAGCTCAGCCGCTCGATTTCCGCGCGGAGCGGGGCGAGGTCGGGGTCTTGCAACGCCATCTTCAAAATAGATTTTCTTTCACCGCCGCGCAGCGCCCGGTGCAGCCAGGCCAGCGTTTCCGCCACGTCGCGCTCCATCTGGCAGCAATAGCAGGCGAGGTTGTAGTGAACGGTGGGTTCTTCAGGAAATTTTTCCGCGACGGAAGCCAGCGCCTCGAATGCGGCGGGCAATCCTCCCGGTTTCGCGCGCCGCAGCGCGTACGAATAATTCAGCCACCCGCCGGCGCGATCCGGCGCGGCGGTGACGAGCGCGCGCGCGACTTCCGCCGCCGCGTCCCAACGGAGCTCCTTCGCGAGGACCATCCAGCGGACTTCGAGCGTGTCGGCACCGGCTTGTCCGTCCGCGCTCAACTGGTCCAACTCGGCGTGCGCCTCGGAGGCGTTTCCCAATTCCAGCCAGCCGACGGCGGCGCGCAGGTGATGTTGATCGGCCAGTGCCAGTTCCATGCGCGCGAGGGTAGTGGGAGGCGTTCATTCCGCGGAATCAATTTGTGACGGGAGTCATGGCCCATCGGAGCGCGGACCGCCGAGTCCGCGTGTTCATGGGA
>JAYVQC010000039.1:0-2810 GCA_043757045.1 Akkermansia sp.
TCGGGGCTCCGCCCCTCCCTGCGCACGCCAGCGCGGAAACCAAACAACCATGAACCCAAACTCTCATAGCAACTGGATCAAAGATTGGGGGCTTGCCACTGTGAACCGCTGGCATCTTGAAAGCGATAGGTCGTGTAGTAACTGGTGCTGCCTTCATCGTCGGTACGAGTGCGCATCTTATGAGTGCGTATCTCAATGACAGTTCCATTCGTCCGCAGCGCAACGCGGGTGAATTGCCAGGTGTGAAGCGCAGCGGCGAGACCGGTAATCAAGGTGACACAACCGAGACCGACAAAAATCCACACGATTGTCGGGCGGTTTGTGCCGCGAGCATTGCTTGTGGCCGCGCGAATGGCCCGCGAAAAGCAGAGCATCAATGCAATGCTGGGGCCCGCAACCAAGAGGACAATGAGGAACATGATTGTAACCATGTCTGCCTACCCCTTCACCTCCACCGCCGACAGCACCGGCTTGGTCGTAGCTTCGCCGTTGAGCTTCTTCAACAGCACCTTCGAGTTGCGGCCGCCGGTGTCGTATTTCTCGCGGCGGGCGAGCGGCAGATCGTCGGGCGTGCCTTCGCTGAAGCCGCCCTTCGTTTGAAAATAGGTGAACGCCTGCGTGGAGAGCGTGAGCAGTTCCTTCACGCCCAGTTCGCGCGCCCGGTTCTCCACGAATTGAATCAGCTTGCGCCCGATGCCCTGGTTCTCGTGCGACGGGCTGACGAACAGCCCCGCCAGTTCGCCCTTGCCGTGCTCGGGATACAAATGCAGCGCCACACACGCCACGGTGTGTTTATCAATTTCGAAAATGTAGTAGTCGGGCAACTGCTTCTCGATGCTGGCACGGGTGCGCTTCACAAGTTCATCGCTCTCCACGCCTTGCTTGGTGAGCTGGTAAATGTTGCGGATGTCCTTGCGCTGCGCCGGGCGGATTTGCGTGTACTCGTTCGCATAAATCAGCGTGCCGATGCCTTCGTTGGAAAACACTTCCGCGAGCAGCCCTTCATCCACGCGCCCGTTGATGATGTGAACGCGCGGGATGCCGGCCTGGCAGGCGACGGCGGCGTGCGTGGCCTTCGACAGCATCTCGGGCGTGAAATTGTTTTTCTTGTCGGCGAGCGCCTTGTCGAGATCGCCCGCGAGCATCTGGCGAATGATTTGTCCGCGATAGACCAGCCCGTCGTAGGTGGTGATGAAAATGACCTTCGTCGCCTTCAACGCCTCCGCGATGGCCACAGCCATGTGGTCGGAATTGACGCGATACGTGCTGCCATCGCCGTCGAAGCCCAGCGGCGGGATGACGGGGATGATGCCCTGATTCAACAACGTGATCAGCATCTCCGTGTCCACGCGCTCGACCTTGCCGGTGAAGAGATGGTCCACGCCGCCAAGGATGCCCATCGGGTGCGCGACAATGGCGTTGGTGCTGACGGCGCGCAGGTCGTTCGTGGAAAGACCTTCGAGAATTTCGTGCGTCAGGCGGTTCGCGGCGGTGAGCGCGAGCTTGAGCGTCTCCGCGTCGGTGATACCGGTGCCGTCGAAGTCCGAGGGCTTGATCTTCTGTTCCTCGGCGAGCGCGCGAATCTGTGCCGCCGCGCCGTGGCAGATGACGACGCGGATGTTCAGCGAACGCAGCACCGCGACATCAAGCAGGATGTTGGAAAAGTTTTCCTCGGTGACGTTCGCGCCATCGAGCGAGAGCACGAAAATCTTTTCGCGGAAGCGCGGGATGTATTGGAGGATGCCGCGAAGATCAGTTGGTTTCACGTTTGGGTTTCAGGCGCACACGACGCAGGCGAAATAAGAGGCGGTTGCCGCAGGGATTCAACAGTTATTTTCGGGAGGTGAACTGGGTGTGGCGGAGTTCGACACACACGACGCGGAGCGCCGGCTTTCCAGCCCGCAGCAATGTTCAGAAACCGAGCGCGCTCTTTCGCCAATAAGCTCTCCTGTCGTGGCAAGCCACTGCGGGCTGGAAAGCCCGCGCTCCATTCAAGTCGTGGAACCAGGGGAACTGCTCTGCACGATCTTTTTTAAATACTGAATGGAGACGTGGTCCATCGCCATCGAGACGTCGTTGTAGCCCAGGCCTTTGAGATCGTTCTGCCAGAGGATTTTCCCGTCCTCCATGTTCAGGCCGAACAGATTTCCGCGCGCACCGGCAAGGATGCGTCCGGCGCTCACGAGCACGGTCACGTCGCAAGGGCTGGTGCCCCCCATCATGCCCAGCGGCAATCCGGTGCGCCAAAGTTCCAGCCCGTTGACGGGGTCAATGGCGGCTACGTAGCCGTTGCTGCCGATGATGAGCGGTTCGATGTGAGGTGGTGTCATGGATTCGGATGTGTTCACGCGCAGTTAGAGTCCGCTCAAAAGTTCGAGCAAGGCGGAAAAGAAAGCGCCGACGACTTCACCGAGAAATGATCCGATGCCATCGAGAAGTTCGAAGGCATCCGGGAGCGCCTCCAGTAAATGCCCCCACCACTTCTCCCGGTTATCGTCGTCGTTCATCGCGCGTGGTGTTCGCGGTTCAAAGCCAGCCCAGCCATTGGAAAAGCGCGGTGGCGGTGAACAGGATCACGCAGACCCACAGTTCCCAGAGCCACCACTTGCTGGAACCGAATTTACCGTCCACAAGCCGGAAGGCTCTGCTGTCGTTGTTGGCTTTCATGCGCCGAGCAAAGCCGGGCGGAGGGCGTTTGGCATTTGGAATTTCACGGGGCGATTCCAGCAGAGGGATTGGAGCGCGGACTGCCGAGTCCGCGCGTTTCGTCGTGACCTGATCGCGCGGACTCGGCGGTCCGCGCTCCAATC
>JAYVQC010000040.1:0-10946 GCA_043757045.1 Akkermansia sp.
CGGGGAGACTGGAGACCGGGAGATTTGAGCCGGAACTCCGAAATCGGAACGGGTGGAACGGGCTACCAGCCCGTCCCACCCGGCTACCAGCCGGGCGGAATGGGAGGGAGCGTGGATTGGAAATGGGCGCAGCAAAACTTTCCTGCGTCCTCCTCCGTTCCGCGCGGCTGGTAGCCGCGCGGCACAGGCAGGTTGCCTGTGCTACCCCGGCGGCTGCGCCGCCCCGACTTCGGAGTTCGGGTCGAGGACAGCGACGTCCGCCCCAAGTCTCCCAGTCTCCAAGTCCCCTTGTCTTCCCTTGGTGCCTGCGCCCGGAGCTGCGCCCGGTTAGGAATTGAGCCGGCGCGGGAATTTCCCCACACTGCGCGGCATGGATGAATTGCGCCAGTGCGTCGAGTCGCTTGGTCTCGAAAAATTTGCCCGCCACATTTTTCTTTGCGCGGATCAGACCGAGGCGGAGTGCTGCTCAAAGGAGGCCGGGCTGGAAGCATGGGAGTTTTTGAAACGGCGGCTCAAGGAACTCGGACTCGCGGGTGGCGCGTCGGCGAAAGTGTTTCGCACCAAAGCAAATTGTCTCCGGGTCTGCACGCGCGGCCCCATCGCGGTCGTTTATCCCGAGGGCGTCTGGTATCACTCCTGTTCGCCCGCGGTGCTGGAGCGGATTGTCCAGGAGCACCTGATCGGCGGGCGCGTGGTGGAGGAGTTCGCCTTCGCGCGCAACGGGTTGGGTTCTAAACCGTGATGGTGGGCGGCACGGGTTTGTGGCGGAAAAACTTCACCACCCGTTTGCCCACGAACCAGATGATCAACCAGCACACGGCGAGAATGCCAATCACGAGGACGAGTGCCACCACCGGCCAGAGCACAGCGAAGATCGAGAGGACGGTGGAGGTGATGTTTTCCAGAGTGGAGAGCACGGGGTTCGCAAAGCCGCCGGTGGTGAGCGTCGAGGCCGCGCGGGCCTTGGTCGTGGCCAGTTGCGTGGAGGCGGCGAGTCCGCCGCCCGCAATTACCGCCAGCGTCCAGCGCCAGAAGGGTTCGATGTCCGTCAGCACCGAGGCCATCACCAATACGCCCGCAACCGTGGCGAGCGGGCCGGCGATGGCGTCCAGCGCGTTGTCCACCCAGGGGATGTAGTAGGCGATGATTTCCGCGAGCGTGGCGACGCCGAAGGCAATCACCGCCGTGGTGGAACCAGCCCAGGCGAAAGCCGGGGTGAGCGGGAGCAGGCCGAATTTGGCCGCGAGACTCAGGCAGAGCAATGGAACGAAGATGCGAAAGCCGCAGGCGGCGCTCAGGCCGACCCCGAGGCAGATGCTCAAGAAAATTTCCATGCGCGCAGGATGCCGGGGCGGACGCCGGAGGCGAGAGGAATTTCCGAGGGACAATTCCAGCGGGCGCAAGGCGGCACCCGGATCCGCCTTCGCGCCGCGATTTCCAAATCGGCGCACCAACTTTTTCTAATACCTGCTGAATTTGGAATTTGGCCTTTCCGCCGGACTTGGCATTCTCCCGCCATGATTCTGTCGCACGCGGAACTGGACTCGCTTCTCCAGGTCAGGCATCGCTCACCCCACACCTTGCTCGGAATGCACCCGCTCGGCGATGGCTCAGGCGTCGTCGTGCGTGGTTTTTTTCCTGACGCGGCGAGCGTGGAAGTCCAGCCAGTGCATGAGCGCAACAAGCCGCGCTTCAAGCTCCAGCGCATCCACGAGTCCGGCGTCTTCGAAGGCGTGAGCAAGGAGGCGCAACACGTCTATGCCTACGATCTCGTGGTCACGGACCGCGCGGGCAAACCGTGGCGGATGCGCGACGCGTATTCCTTTCTCCCCACCCTCGGCGAGCAGGACTTGTATTTGTTCGGCAAAGGCGACGAGCGAAAAATCTTCGACAAGCTCGGCGCGCAACTGCGTTCCATTGATGGCGTGCCCGGCACCAGCTTCGCCGTCTGGGCGCCGAACGCGCAGCGCGTCAGCGTGGTCGGTGACTTCAACAACTGGGACGGGCGCGTGCATCCCATGCGCAGTCTCGGCGCGTCGGGCGTGTGGGAAATTTTCCTGCCCGGCGTCGGCGAAGGCGCGCTCTACAAATTTGAAATCCTCGACGCGCACGACCAAGTCGTCGTCAAGACCGACCCGTTTGGTTTCCTTTTCGAGCTGCCGCCCAAGCAAGCCGCCGTCGTCTGGAACAACCAGAAACATCAGTGGCGCGACGGCGTGTGGATGACGAACCGCCGCAAGCACGACCCGCTGCGCCGTCCGATGAGCATCTACGAAGTGCATGTCGGCTCGTGGATGAAAAAGACCGCGCACGAGTCCTACAGCTACCGCGAACTCGCGCCGCGCCTCGTGGAATACGTCCGCAAGATGGGCTTCACGCACGTCGAGTTTTTGCCCGTGGCCGAGCACGCGTACTATCCGTCCTGGGGCTACCAAGTCACCGGCTTCTACGCGCCGACCAGCCGCTTCGGCACGCCGGACGATTTTCAATTCCTCGTGGACGCGCTGCACGACGCGGAGATCGGCGTCATCGTGGACTGGGTGCCCGCGCACTTCCCGCGCGATGAATGGGCGCTCGCGAAATTCGACGGCACCGCGCTCTTCGAGCACGAAGACCCGCGCCAAGGTTCACACCAGGATTGGGGTACGCTCATCTTCAATTTCGGCCGGCACGAGGTCAGCAATTTCCTCGTCGCCAACGCGCTCTTCTGGTGCGAGCGCTTCCACATTGACGGCCTGCGCGTGGATGCCGTGGCCTCGATGCTCTACCTGGATTACTCGCGCAAGTCCGACGAGTGGGTGCCCAACAAATTTGGCGGACGCGAGAATCTCGAAGCCGTCGAGTTCCTGAAAAAGTTCAACCACGTCGTCCACACGGAATGTCCGGGCGTGCTGACCATCGCCGAGGAATCGACCGCCTGGCCGCAGGTGACGCGCCCGCCCTACATCGGTGGGCTGGGCTTCTCCTTCAAATGGAATATGGGCTGGATGCACGACACGCTCGGCTACTTCAAACGTGAACCAGTGCATCGCAAGTATCATCAGAACGACCTGACGTTCGCGATGATCTATCACTACCACGAGAACTTCATCCTCCCCCTCTCGCACGACGAAGTCGTCCATGGCAAAGGCTCGCTCCGCACCCGGATGCCCGGGGACGACTGGCAGAGCTTTGCGAATCTCCGCGCCCTGCTCGCCTACCAATGGCTCTTCCCCGGCAAGAAACTCATGTTCATGGGCGGCGAACTCGGCCTGCCCGCCGAGTGGAACGAGAATTCCCAGCTCGACTGGTGGCTGCTCAACGAAGGCCCGTTCCACCAAGGCACGCAAAAATTTGTCGCCGACTTGAACGCGCTCTACCGACGCGAACCAGCGCTCTGGGAAACCGATTACGACTACGAAGGATTCTTTTGGATCGATGCCTCGAACGCCGAGCAAAGCGTCCTCTCCTTCGTCCGCCAAAGCCGCGACGGCAAGAGCATGATGCTCATCGTCCTCAACCTCACGCCGGTCCCACGCGAGAAATACCGCATCGGCCTCCCGCGCGGCGGCCACTGGAGCGAAGTCCTGAACAGCGACGCCGCAGCCTACGGCGGCAGCAACTGGGGCAACCTCGGTGGCGTGACAGCGGACGACTATCAAGTCCACGGGCAGCCGTTCTCGGCGGAACTGACTTTGCCGCCGCTGGGTGTGGTGGCGTTCAAAGCGGCTGTTTGATGCACGGGCCGTTGGAACGCGGAAGTCGTGTTCACCGGCCCGTCAGCCGCTTTTCCGGCCCGAAACTTTTTTCACAAAATGCTCAAGTTCGGGACAGGGTGTGCCGTTAGTGACTCAGAAGTGAGCAATTTTATGAAAATCGAAATGACTGTTCCGACCGCCGTTCGCACGAATTTTTCCCTTTCCAACCGGGCTGATCGCCCGTCTTCCAGTGCGGTTGTCACCGCTTTGGGGGGCAGCCGTTCGCTCGAAATGTCCCTGGCCGCCACTCCTGACGTGCGCGCGGAAGCCGTCGCGCGCGGGCGCGCGCTGGTGGCGGATCCGAATTATCCGTCGAAGGCCCAGATGCAGCAGATGGCCCGCGTGCTGGTGACAAACTGGAGCCGCTGATTTCGGAGCGCCGGGCTCCGACTGGGCGCGAGGGCAGAAAGTTCCCATCACCCGCCGGTTCCTCGACCGGCGTTTCACCCGCCTGCTACTGGTTCGCCGCGGTCGGCGTCGGGGTCATCGGCGTCCACACGCTGGCGTTCGTGGCGGAGCGGCCGTAGGAAACATCCGTGGTCTGCGCGCCGAAGGTAATGGTGTCGAGCACGGCGTTGAAGTTCGCGTCGGTGTCGTTCAGGTAAATCTGTTCGCCGCTGCCGGAGAGTTTGAAGCTCGCGTGCAGGCCCGGCACGGCCAGCGTGTCTTCGTCCGCCCACACGATCAGGTAGCCGTTGGCCGGGATGGTCGTGCCCGACGGAAAGGCCCACTTGCGCGGCGTGCCCGGCTCGTCGCTCAGGTAACGGCCCGTGAGGTCCACGGGCGAGCCGGTGAGATTCCGCAATTCAATCCAGTCCTCAAACTCGCCCTGCGGATCGGCAAGGGTCGAAAGATTCGAGGCCATGAATTCATTGATGACCACCGGCGTGTTCGTGGCGGTGACGAGGGCGACCAGATACTTGTAGGTCTCATGCTCCGCGCGCGCCGGGGCAAAGCTCGCCGCCTTCGCCGCGTTCGCGGAGCGCGCCTCGACGTAGTAGTGAATTTTATTGCCCGCCGGAAAATTTGTCGTGGCCGCGCCGAACACGCCGTTGCCCGCCGCGCCGTCGCCGTGCGCGCCGTCGTCGAACATCGGCCGGACGGTGAAGCGCCCGTAATTTTTGTCGCGGAAATACAGCCACACGGAATCAATCCCGTTGGCGCCATTGGCCGCGACCTGCGCGGTGATGAACGGCACCGTCGTGGGCGCGGGTGCGGGCGTGGAAACCGCCGTGATGTTCGGCGCGAGCGGAGTCAGCTCGGCGTGGTTGGTGAGAAAAAAATAGCGGTTCGTGACGTACGTTTTCAGGGCGATCAAGTCGTTCGTCCAGGCCGTCATGGTGAAGCCCTTGTTCGGATCGGCCACGATGTCGTTGTAGCTCAGGGCGCGGAATTTTTCGATCAGGGGCGTCATCACCGCCGGATGGAAACTCTCCTGCAACACCGTGTGCATGTGCGCGAGGTAACGCTGGCGCAGTTCGCTGATCGGCAGCAAGCGGTAGAGCAGCGGACGATTGTTGCCCGTGGCCCCGACCACCGGACTGAGCGTCTGGTCAGTGACGATGGAGATGGCCTCGTTGCCGTCGTGTTCGAGCGGGTGGATGCGCCCGCTCTCCGGCTCGTAGTAGAGGCTGTAGTCCGCGCCCTTGTTCCAATAGCTGTCGTCGTCGGAGAAAATATTTTCGATGGCGAGAAACCACAGCCAGTCATCCACGGCCAGCACGTCTTCGAGGGTGTCGCGCAAGGTGTTGGTGGGCGTGGTGCCGAGCACCTGGATGGCGTGAATGAGCCGCTGCCACGCGACGTTGGTCGGGGAATTCGCCGACTGCAGCTGATAGTGCGGCAGGTAGGTGGCGATGTTCGTGGTGTTGAGATAGGAGAGCGCGGAATTCGAGCCGGTGAAGAGACCACCACCACCGCCCACCGGCGCGTTGGGCGTGCGCCAGCGGTCGCCAGCGTTGCTCGGGAACCATTCGCTGATGAGCTGCCCGTTCTCCTGTTGCGAGAGCGAATACACGCCCCAGAGCGCGCCGTTGATGTTCACGCGCGCCATCGCGCCGCGCGGACACGGGGTGTAACGGCTCATCACGGTGAAATAAACCGGCTCGCGCATGATGGTCTCGTCGCCGAAAGCGTTGTTCAGGTTGAAGGTCTGGTAACGCATCAGGTTCGCGTTGGTGTCGCGCCAGTCGAGTTCCACGTTGAGCGACTTCTTGGTGCCGGACGCGGTGTAGGAAGTGTTGCCCTTGTAGCGTGCGCCTACGCCGAGGTTGGTCGCGCCGTTGTCGAGCGTGAGGGTGCAGTCCAGGCCATTGGTGGTGTTGCGGTAGCTCGCGAGGAGCGTGGCCAAGTTGGTCTGGGTGAAGGTGAAATTGAAAGTGCGGAAGAGCGTGGGGTCGTAAAGCCCCTCCGTCTCCAGCGCGCGGTAGAAGCGCGCGGCGTTCGTGCTCGCGCCGGCGGAACGCCACGGGGCATTCGTTTCCTGGTTCCCCGAGATGAGCACGCCAAAGTTGGTGAGCGTGATCCAGTTGGTGAAATTGGTGGAGGACTGCACGCGCCAGTCGCGGTCGTGGTCCGCCTCGACGCGGAGCAGCGCGTTGGTCCCGGCAATTTTCAGCCGCACATCAGCGGCGTGAACGGCGATGGTGAAAAGGAGAAAAGCGATGAGCAGCACCACACGCCCCGGAGCGCGGGCTTTCCAGCCCGCAGCAACGTGCGACGACGGCACGTTTCCAGAACGACCGGGAGCGATGGACGAAAGTATTTTCTCAGCGTGCGGGTGGTTGGTCGCCTCTCCCTCACCCCGGCCCTCTCCCTCTGGGAGCGGGAGCAAGTCAGCCCGCGTGGGGTGACAACGAGCGCGTTCGGATGGCCGATGACGGAATGCGGTTCTCCCTCTCCCAGCGGGAGAGGGCCGGGGTGAGGGAGACGGGCCTGTCTTTGAAAGAGTGATCGTCGCTGAAGAATTCAGCCCGCCGGTGATTTGAGCGTGGCTGCGGACAGGAATGTCCGCGCGCCTGAGCGCGGGAGCGCGGAAAAGTTTTTTCATGGGACAGACCGCCCCGCGCTAGAGCGTGCCGCGCGGTTTGGAAATGCCGACGTTGGTGGCGCTGCCGCTCTGGAGCGCGGCGGCGATCTGTTCCTGGAGTTGCGGGGAGGTCACGCTGCGCGCGCTGCCGTCGGCGAGGGCGATGTTGCCTTGCTTGCGAATGGTCGGATCCCAGGTCGCGTCAATCGAGCCGGCGACCCCATTGTTCCAATACGGGTCCAATCCACCTCCGCCGCCGAGCACATGGCCGTCGCCCATCAGCAAACCTTGCGGCTCGGTCTCTTTCGCGGTGGTGCCGAAGAAGAAGCTCACATTGTCATAGCCGGCCATGAGCGCCC
Organism: Akkermansia sp.; assembly: GCA_043757045.1. Classification (GTDB taxonomy): domain Bacteria; phylum Verrucomicrobiota; class Verrucomicrobiia; order Limisphaerales; family SIBH01; genus JANNGC01. Next base: position 7,125 of record JAYVQC010000040.1, read on the forward strand.
ACGACTCGGCCACGGCCTTGTCCTTGTCGAGCGGGCAGACGAGGACTTTTGGCGTGACCAGTTCGTTTGAGCAGGAGCGGAAATGATCCGCCCAATCGCCGGAATCAGAACTGCCGCCGTCGGCGGAGAGGACCGTCCACGGGAAGCCGCCGTTCTGGTCGTTCGCCCAGAGGCGCAGGGCGAGTCCGCCTTGGTGCAACAAGCTCACGCACTCGATCTCCTTGGCCTTCTGCTTCGACTTGGCGAGCGCGGGCAGCAGCAGCGACGCCAGGATGGCGATGATGGCGATGACCACGAGCAACTCGATGAGCGTGAAGGCGGCGCGGCGGAAGGAGGCTTGGTGCTTCATAAAAATGTGCATGGAGTGGCGTCAGTTTCGGGTCAATTTTTCAGCCGGTAAAAGCGCGTGGGCGGGTTGGTGAGAAAGTGCGGACTGGCCGCGTTCGTGACGTTCACCCAGTTGTTCGTCGAGGAAAGATCGGTGGACTGCTGGAGCGTGAAGCCCGCGCCGTTCCAGAAAAGGGTGCCGTGCTGGTTCTCCATCCAGACCGTGAGACGCGGCGCGGTGACAAGGGGGGTGCTTCGGTAGAGCGCGCCGCCGAAAACCACGTCATTGCCGGAGATGCCGTTATGCGTCTCGACGGCGAGCAGGTTGTCGCCTTGCACCAGATTGGTGAGCAGCGCGCCGCTGATCGTGAAGATGTCCGGGCAGACCGTGGCCGCGTCGCCAGCCTGGAGCTGGCCGGCGCAGGGCGAGCCGGTGGCGGCAGTGGTGCTGAGAATGACTGTGGGCGCGGCGGCCATCCGCACGCGCTGAATCTCCGTGCCGTTCAAATGAAACACCGCGCCATCATCAATGTAATTCGAGAAGAGGAGCGACAAGCCGGCGGTCGGGCCGGTGAAATTGAAGTGCGTGCGGAAATAATAGGTGCGCGGGGGCGTCCCGGAGAGCGGGAGCATCGGCGTGTTGCGCGGCGCGACGGACGTGCTCGCCTCCTGCACGTAGAACAGCCCGATGCCGTTGCTCCAGCCAGAGTCATTGAAGCCATTTGTCTTCCAGTTCACTCCGTCCTGGCTGTTGGTGAGATAACGCCAGTTGTTCGTGATGCCGAAGATTTGCGTCGAGGTAACCGAGGTGATGGTCGTCACCGAGCAGAGCTGCGTGAGCTGCGTCCCGCCCGGCGTGATGGAAATGGCGCGGACGAAATAATTCGAGCCAGGCGTGAGTCCGCTCAACGTCGCCGCGTGATTCTTCAAAAGCCGTCCATCGAGCGGCGTGCTGCTGCCGTAGCTGGTGGTCGGGCCGTAGTCCACCTGCGTCGTCGTCGCCTCGTCCGTGCGCCAGGTGATGACCGCCGTGCTGGAACCAGGCGCGCGGTTGAAGTCCTTCAAGCCGCCCTCCAACGCCCGGGCGCGCACGCCGAAGTTGTGGCCGATGTTCCGTTCGCGCCCGTACGAGAACACGAAGCTCGAACGGTTCAGCCGCACCGCCTTGCCGCCGCAGTCCGCCATGGCCATCGTCGTCGAGCCGCCGCCGTCAATGTTGATGCCGTCATACGCACCGAAGCGTTGCAGCCAGAGGCCGGTGTTGTAGAAGTCCGCGCCATCGCTCCAGCCCGACTGCCGTCCGTCGAGTGTCATCATGTAGAGGTAGCGGCGGTCCTGCGACAGTCCGAGGGCCGTGCGCGGATCGAGATCGCTGGGATTCAACTGGCCCACCACCACGCCGTCGCGCAGCAAGACGAAATTTCCCGAGATCGCCGTGTAGATGCCCGCCGTGTTCGTGGGTGGAGAATTCGTGGGCACGAAAAACGCCTGGTTGTTCGTGGTGAAGAGAAACGTGGCGAGGTAGCTGGCATTATCAGACGGCGACACGATGGCTCCCCGCGAAATGGCCAACCCCAGCACATCATCCGGCGTGCCGAGTGGCGAATCATTCGCTCCGAAACTGCTGGCATAGAATCCACCGTTGACCGCCGCCTGCACGCCGAAGGTCTCCACGAAATGACTCGTGTTCTCCGCCAGCGTGTCTGAACCGCACGCATTCGTGCAATGCGGTGTGGTGAACAGTTCGAGGCCCGCTACCTGCAAATCCACGCGGAAGCACAGCACCTGATGATTCTTTTCGCCCGCCACCTCCACCGCCTGCTGGCCCGAGGCGAGATCCACGCCCTGATAGACCGGCGTCCACGGCCCGACGGTAATAATGACGGCGGACGCGCGCAGGGCGGTGAGCAGGAACGCGACGGCCAAGAGTAATTGTTTCATCACGAAAAAACGGAAAGCCGGGTTTGACCCCGCGGCAATCGGTGTGGCGGGGAGCAACTCAGTAATCTGGTTCTTTTGGGAACGGTCTGTCGTGCCACACCATACCGTTCGAAAATTATGGGAACATTAAGGCGAAAGCGAGCATGGGATTAGCCCTTTTGTGGCTAGGTATTGTCCCGGAGCGGCACGGTTCACCATGGTCCCGCGACCCCGGAGGCGCGACGGGAGAGTCGCGGCCTCGGTTGCTGACAAAAGATTCTTTGAACCCGCGCCCCTCCCGTTCAAAGTCCGCGCGCGTATGAAACTTTCCCAAGAGCAGTTGTGGTCCCGCTTCCAGAAACATTACTCGGAATTTCCCGCCCTCGGCCTCGGCGTGGATTTGAGCCGGATGAATTTTGCCGACGATTTTTTTGCGCAGATGGAGCCGCGCCTGCAATCCGCCTGCGCCGAAATGAAGGCGCTCGAAGGGGGCAGCATCGCGAACGCGGACGAGCAGCGCATGGTCGGCCATTACTGGCTGAGGAACGCCGCGCTCGCGCCCACGCCGGAGATGCGACTGGAAATTGAAACCACCGTCGCGGCGGTGAAGAAGTTTGCCGCGTCCGTCCACGGCGGCACCGTGCGCGGCGCGGGTGCGCCCTTCAAAAACGTTCTCGTCATCGGCATCGGCGGCTCGGCGCTCGGCCCGCAGTTCGTGGCCAAGGCACTCGGCCAGCCCGCGTCGGACAAGATGCGCCTGTTCTTCTTCGACAACACCGATCCGGATGGCATGGACAAGGTGCTCGCGGAGATTGGCAACGAGTTGAGTTGGACGCTGGCCGTGGTCATCTCCAAATCCGGCGGCACGAAGGAGACGCGCAACGGGATGCTCGAAGCGCAGACAGCGTATGAGCGCGCCGGATTAAAATTCGCGACGCACGCGGTGGCCGTCACCGGCGCGGGCAGCGAACTGGATCAATACGCGACCAAGCACGGCTGGCTGCCGCGCTTCCCAATGTGGGACTGGGTGGGCGGTCGCACCAGCGAGCTTTCCGCCGTGGGACTGCTGCCCGCCGCGCTGCAAGGGATCGACATTGACGCGCTGCTCGCCGGCGCGCGCGCGTGCGATGAAGTGACGCGCGTCACAGAGACGGGCCGCAATCCCGCCGCGCTGCTCGCCGCGATGTGGTTCCACGCCGGCGGCGGACGCGGTGCGAAGGACATGGTGGTGCTGCCCTACAAGGATCGTTTGGAACTCTTCTCCAAATATCTCCAGCAGCTCGTCATGGAATCCATCGGCAAGGAACTGGATCGCGACGGCAAAGTTGTGAATCAGGGCCTCGCCGTCTATGGCAACAAAGGCTCGACCGACCAGCACGCCTACGTGCAACAACTTCGTGACGGCGTGAACAACTTCTTCGCCGTGTTCATCCGCGTGCTCGAGTCGGGAGGCGACGGCTCGGAAGTCGAGCCGGGCGTCACCGCGGGCGACTACCTCCACGGCTTCCTCCTCGGAACCCGAGAGGCCCTCTTCGGCAACGACCGCCAGTCGGTCACGGTGACTGTCCGAACGGT
>JAYVQC010000041.1:0-10906 GCA_043757045.1 Akkermansia sp.
CGGCGCTCTCACGAGACGCCGCTACAGAGGACAGGTCCACGCTTGCGCCGATGAGGCGCGGCGTCTCTCTCGCCACTTGCTGGCTGATGCAACTCTCCGCCAGCGCCACGCCAAGTCCGCCTTCACTGCAATCGTGCGCGCTCTTGATCACGCCCTGGGCGATCCAGCCGCGCAGTGCGTCGTGGAGCGACTTCTCCTTCTCCATGTCCATGCGCGGCGGCGAGCCGGTCTTTTTGCCGTGAACGACTTTCAAGAACGCGGATCCGCCGAGTCCTTGGAGCTTGTCGCCGGTGTCCACGATGTCGCCGAGCAACAGGATGGCGTCGCCCTCGTCCTTGAACCATTGCGTCGTGATATGCTCGGGCTTCTCGATGATGCCGACGACGGCGACGGTCGGTGTCGGGTCAATCGGGCCGCTCGGGTTCTGATTGTAGAGCGAGCAGTTGCCGCCGGTGACGGGCGCGTTGAAATGGCGGCAGGCGTCGGCGAGGCCGCGCACGGATTCCTTGAGCTGATAGAACAACTCGGGGTTGTGCGGATTGCCGTAGTTCAGATTGTCCGTCGCGCCGAGGGGCACGGCACCGGAGCAGGCGAGATTGCGGCACGCCTCGGCGACGGCGATTTTTCCGCCCTCGTACGGATCGAGATAAACGTAGCCGCCGTTGCAGTCCACCGAGATGGCGATGAGTTTGTCCGGGAAACTTCCGCCGGGACTCTCAGGCACCGAATCACTCTTGATGCGCAGCACCGCTGCGTCGCTGCCGGGAGCCACGATGGTGTTGTCGCGCACCATGTAATCGTACTGGCGATAGACCCAGTTCTTCGACGCGATAGTCGGCCAGGAGAGCAACGTCTTGAGATTCGCGGCGGCATCTTTCGTGTCCGCGATTCCGTCGAGGGTGAAGGCGCGCACCGCGGCCAGATACTTCGGCTCAACAGATTCGCGCTGATAGATGGGCGACTCGTCGGCAATCTTCCTGGCCGGAATGTCCACGATGAGTTTGCCGCCGTGACGCACGACCATGTGGCCGGTGTCCGTGACGACGCCCACTTCCGCCCACGGCAAATCCCACTTGTCGAAGATGCGCTGCACCTCGGCCTCGCGCCCTTTCTTCACGATGATGAGCATCCGCTCCTGCGACTCGCTCAACATGATCTCGTAACTCGTCATGTTCGGCACGCGCTGCGGCACCTTGTCCAATTCGATCTCAATGCCCGTGCCGGCGCGGGCCGCCGTCTCGCACGTCGAGCAGGTCAACCCCGCCGCGCCCATGTCCTGAATGCCCGCGACGCAACCCGTGGCGAGCAATTCGAGGCACGCTTCGCAGACGAGCTTCTCCATGAACGGATCACCGACCTGCACCGCGCCGCGCTGCTGCTGCGCGGATTCATCGGTCAAATCTTGGGAGGCGAAAGCCGCGCCCGCCAGTCCATCGCGACCCGTCGCGGGGCCAACGTAGAAAACGGGATTGCCGATGCCCTTGGCTGCGCCGCGAGCGATCTGCTCATGGCGCAACACGCCGAGGCAAAACGCATTGACCAGCGGATTGCCTTCGTAGGTTTTGTCAAAATAAACCTCGCCCGCAATGGTCGGGATGCCGAAGCAGTTCCCATAATGCGCGATGCCATTGACCACGCCGGAGAAGAGGCGGCGGTTGTTCAGGACTTCAGGCGACACGCCGTTGGCGGAGAGTGAGTGGGTGAGTGGGTGAGTGGGTGGGTGAGAGGAAGCGTCTTTCCCACTCACCGGCTCACCCACTTTCTCAGTCACGGTTTCATTGGTAATCGGCCCGAAGCGCAGCGAGTTCACCGCACACACCGGGCGTGCGCCCATCGTGAAGATGTCGCGCACGATGCCGCCCACGCCCGTGGCCGCGCCTTGGAACGGCTCGACCGCGCTCGGGTGATTGTGCGACTCGATCTTGAACGCGATGGCAATGCCGTCGCCGATGTCAATGATGCCCGCATTCTCCTCGCCCGCGCCGACGAGAATCTTCGGCGACTTGGTGGGGAAGGTCTTCAGCAGCGGGCGGGTGTTCTTGTAGGAGCAGTGCTCGCTCCACATCACGGAGAAGATGCCCAGCTCCGTGTAGCTCGGCTCGCGTCCGCCGAGGATTTCCTTGGCGTGCTCGTATTCCTCGGGCGTGAGGTTGTGCTTTTTGACTAACTCCGGCGTGATAGCTGGCTCGCTCATTAAATTTGGGTGCAACAGTTCAAAACGAAACGCGCGCAGCATGGGATGCGTTTTTGCGGCACACAAGAAAAACGAATTCGCGCACAGGATCTCCGAGGCCCGCCTCCACAGAGAATCGCTTGCCCTGCCCTGCCCTGCATTCCACACTTCACGCGTTGATGATCGAGTTGTATCAATTTCCGTGGAGCCCCTACTGTCTGGTGCAGCGGCGTATTTTGGAATTCTCCCGCGCGCCCCACAAAATCATCAACCTCTCGACAGCGGATCGTTCCGTCGTCTGGAAGCTCACGAAGGAACGCTATTACCAACTGCCGATCTTGCGCGAGGGCCGCAACGTCCTCTTCGAGACGGGCGACAACTCGCAGGTGCTCGGCAAGTATCTCGACGACCGCCTGAAGCTCGGCCTCTTCCCGCGCGAGCTGGCCGGCGTGCAGGACATTCTCTGGGCCTATGTTGACAACGACATCGAGGGCTACACGTTCAAGTTGAACGACGCCTACTTTACCGAGTTCGTGCCGCGCGCCGAGCAACTCGCCTACCGCCGCCACAAGGAACGCAAGTTTGGTCGCGGCTGTCTGGAGCAATGGCGCGCGCAGGAAAAAACTTTGCGCGCTGAACTTTCCGAAAAGCTCGTGCCGTTCGAGTCCATGCTCGCGCAGCGCGAGTTTCTCCTCGACGCGCAGCCGCGCTTCGTGGACTTCGATCTCTGGGGCATCCTCGCCAACTTGAAATACAACGGACACCACGACATTCCCGCCGCGCACGCGCGTCTGCGGAAATGGCATGACCGCATGAGCAAAATCAAATTTGCCGCCGCCCGCGGCACCACACGCAAGCAGTGAAAAACTACATCCTCGACACCAACGTCCTCCTTCACGACCCCGAATCGCTCCACAACTTCAAGGACAACAACGTCCTGATTCCGATTGAGGTCATCGAAGAGATTGACCGCTTCAAGCGCGAGTCTTCCGAACTGGGCCAGAACGCGCGCAGCGTCTCGCGCATGCTCGATGGCCTGCGCAAGCAGGGCCGCTTGAGCGAAGGCGTGAAGCTCACGAACGGCGGCTGCCTCCGCATCGTCTTCCACGACCCCAAGGAGAACGGCCACATCGTCTTCGGCAACAAGACCGTGGACAGCCGGATCGTTGCGCTGGCCCAGGCCATCCAGAAGGAAAACACGAAGATCAAAACCATCGTCGTGTCCAAAGACATCAACTTGCGTGTGAAGGCCGACGCGCTCGGACTCGACGCCGAGGACTACGAGACCGACCGCATTTTGCTCACCGATCTTTACACCGGGATGATCGAGATGACCGTCAGCCCCGAGCAGATCAACGCCTTCCGCGTGGACGGCGAACTCGCCATGCCCGGCGAGAAAAAATATTTCCCGAACGAGTACTGCACACTCATTGACGCCTCGAATCCCAAGCGCACCGCGCTGACCAAAGTGGACGCGAGCGGCAAAAAACTCATTCCCATCATGGACTCGAAGGAGGGCGTGTGGGGCATCAAGCCGCGCAACCGCGAGCAGCACTTCGCCTTTGATGCGCTGCTCGACGACCGCATCAAGCTCGTCACGCTCATGGGCAAGGCCGGCACCGGCAAGACGCTCATGGCGATGGCCGCCGGCCTGCGCCGCGCCGTGCTGGATCGTGAATACCGCCGCGTGGTCGTGGCCCGGCCCACGATCAGCATGGGCAAGGAACTGGGTTTCCTGCCCGGTTCGATGGAGGAAAAACTCGCGCCGTGGATGCAGCCGATTCACGACGCGCTGGAGATGTTGAGCGACTTGAACATGGGCCACGAGAGCCGGCGCGGCAGCGATCTGTTGCGCGGCGGCAGCATCGTCGTCGAGGCGTTGAGCTACATCCGCGGACGGAGCATCGCGCACCAGTTCATGATCATTGATGAGGCGCAAAACCTCACGCCGCTCGAAGCCAAGACCATCGTCACGCGCGTGGGCCACGGCACGAAGATTGTTTTCACCGGCGACCCGTACCAGATCGACAACCCCTACATTGATTCCTCCTCGAACGGCTTCAACTACATCGTGAGCAAGTTCCGCGAGCAGCCCATCGCCGCGCACATTGAGTTGCAAAAAGGCGAGCGGTCGGAGCTGGCGGAGCTGGCGGCGAATTTGTTGTAGGTGATTTCAGCGGGCCGTTTCCAATCCTGAAAGGATTGAATCGTCCAGCCCAGGGTTGCGCGGCACGCGCTACCCTGGGTGGGATGTTCCGAAAAAATTCCCAACCCTGTAAGGGTTGCATCACCACCGTCCCGCGTCTTGCGATTCAACTCTTTCAGAGTTGTTGAGATCATCAGACCGCAAACCCAGCGTAGCGCCTTGTTGGCGCAACGCTGGGCTGAATGATGGAATCCTTTCAGGATTCAAAAACCCGTTCACGCCCCCACCTGCCGGATGCCCGCCAGATTCTCATCCAATCGCTTCGCCGAAACGGGCTGCGCGGTTCCCAACTCCTGCGCGAAGAGCGAGACTTTGAATTCCTCGATCATCCAGCGGAACTCCTGCATGGCTTGAAATGCTTCGGCGGAGCGCGGCGGCGTAGATTGGAGTTGCTTCCACGCGCTTTGATAAGCCGCGATCTGGCGGGCGCGCTCCTGATCTTTCACCGGATTCAAGGCCGCGCGTTCGAGGCGGGTGAGCAATGCCTTGAGGTAGCGCGGCAGGTGCGGCAGTCGCTCGAACGGAATTTCTTCGAGGAAGCGCGCTGGCAGCAGCGCAGTTAGTTCACCGGCCAAAGGATGTCCGCTCGCCGGAGCCGCCGGTGCTGGTGCACCAAGCAGGCTGAACTGATTCAACGTCTTGGGACGCGGCGGCGCGGCGGAAGCGGCGGGGCCAAGGCGCAACTGCACTTGTTGGCGGAGTTGGAGAATCAGACCAACGCGCTCGATGAAAGGCGGCACCAATCCGGGCAGACGGCTGCGCGCCGTGTCCACGGTGCTGGTGAAGCAGGCTTCGCTCAAAGCAGGCAGAGGTTCAGCGGGCAGCAGATGGCGCTTGAGGTGTTCGAGCGCCGTCTCGCGCAAGAGATCGTCGTCGCCGAGCGGCGCGTACAGCAGTTCAAACGGCTTCAAGGCGCGCAAATCTTTTTCGATCCACGCGAGGTCTTTTTCAATCGCCAGTTCCACGAGCCGCTGCACTCCGTGGATGCTGGCGGAGCGCGCGGCGTCCTGGCTGCGGAAGAGGCGAACGTTCACGTTGCCCTCTTCCAAATGCAGACCGGGCCAGCCATAGAGCGGCAGCCCCGGGCCTTCGCTCACGGTGACGCGCTCCGGCAAATCACCGCACGTCCAGCCGCGCAGGTCGAAGCGTTCCCACTGTTGCGCGACGCGTTGCCACGCGACCGGTTCCTGCGCGGGTTCGGTCTTCGTCTGCGCGAGTTTTTTACGGAGCGATTCCAGATCGCGTCCGGTGCCGAGCTTCTTCTGATCGTGGCCGACGATTTCGATGCGCGGGCGCAGATGGTTTGGCAATGCGTCCGCCGGCCACGCCGAAGCCGGCACCGGCACGCCGTAGCGCTCGTGCAAAAACCGCCCGAGGTCCGCGAGGAACGATTGGCCGCTCGGCTGAAAGTCGCGCACGATCTCCACGACCTTCGGCGGGAACGGCATCAGCTCGCGGCGAATGGATTTCGGCAGTGCGCGCAAGAGCGTGCTGATTTTTTCCTCGCGCAATCCCGGCACCGCCCATTCGAGCAACGACGCGGAAGCCGTGTGCGCGAGGCTGAACGGAAGCTGGATGGTCACGCCATCGTGGTCCTCGCCGGGCGCATAGGCATAAGCCAGCGCGACGGGCTGGCCGCTCACCGGCAGCGCGTCGGGGAACGCCTCGGTGTCGTAACTGGCGACGGGACCGCCCGCGAGATCAGCTTCGTGAATGCAGAGAAAGTTCGGATCAGTCTGCTCACGCAGCAGCCGGTTCAAGTCGTGCGTGGAAGAAATGTTCTCCAGATGCTTCGCGTAGAAATCGAACATCGCCTGATCCAAATCCGCGAAGTCCGAGCGGCGAACACGCGTCTGCCAGTTCTCGATCTTCTGCCGCACGGCACGGTTGTGATCGAGGAAGCGATGAGCGGAATTCGTAGTGGGGCAGCCGTCTCGGCTGCCGCGCGTCCGATGGCCGTCCCGGCTGTCGAACCTTTCATCATCGTCCATCTCCGCCGTGAGCGCGGACACACGCGAGCCACGCGGCACGTTCTTCGGCACCAGATCGTCCTCCACCAGCGCCGAGCGGATGAAAATCATCGTGGCGTCCGGCGCGTTGATGTTCCCGTAGGCGACCTTGCGCCGCTGCACTTCCAGGCCGTGCAGCGTGATGACTTCCTCGACGAGCACGCGCCCGGCGCTCGCGCTCCAGTGCGGCGCGAGATGCGCGACTTTGCAGCAGTGCGGCGCGAGCTGGAAAATCCATTGCGGATCAATCCCGGCCAGCGTGCGCGCGAAGAGCTGCGAGGTCTCAACGATTTCGCCGGCGACAATCCACTGCGGCTGAGTCGAGCGCGGCTTGGGCGCGGGCGGTGCATTTCTCGCCGCAGGTTTTCTCGCGAGTTCACCGCGTTCAAACAGAGCCGAGCCGGGAAAGACATTCAGCAGCCGGTTGCCCGCCGCCTTGTAGCTGTTGCGCTCCTCGCGCCGCGCGACGTGGCCGGTCAGGCCCGCAAGTATCGAGCGGTGGATGGCGTCGTAGCTGGCGGTGCTCTCGTTCAGTTTCATTGTGCCGAGATTTTCCAGCGCGCCGTGCAGTTGCGCGTGAAGGTCCTGCCACTCGCGCATCCGCAGGTAGGAAAGAAAATGCTGGCGACAAAATTTCCGCCGCGCGTTCTGCGTGCGGAGCTTGTCCCACTGATCGTGAACGGCGTTCCAGATGTTGAGCAGCGCGAGGTAGTCGGACTTCGGATCGTTGAATCGTTTGTGCGCGGCGGCGGCGGCTTCGCGTTGATCGAGCGGACGGTCGCGCGGGTCTTGAATGCTAAGTCCGGCGGCGATGATGAGCAGCTCGCGCGTGGCGTGCTCGTGCTGCGACTGAAGCAACATGCGGCCAATCGTCGGATCGATGGGCAGCCGCGCCAGATCTCGACCGAGCGGCGTGAGTTCGCGCTGTTCGTCGAGTGCGCCGAGTTCTTGCAGCAACGCAAAGCCGTGCGCGATGGACGCGGGCGCAGGCGGCTGGACGAACGGAAATGTTTCCACGTCGCCGAGGCCAAACGCCTTCATGCGCAGGATCACTTCCGCGAGATTGGCGCGCTGGATTTCCGGCTGGGTGAACGGCGGACGCGCCTTGAAATCTTCTTCCGAGTAGAGGCGGATGCACACGCCCGCCTCGACACGTCCGGCGCGGCCTTTGCGCTGGTTGGCACTGCTCTGCGAGACGGGTTCCACGGGCAGGCGCTTGGTGCGCGTGCGTGGATTGTAGCGGCTGATGCGCGCCAGTCCGGCGTCAATGACGTAGCGGATGCCGGGAATGGTCAGCGAGGTTTCGGCGATGTTCGTCGCGATGACAATTTTGCGGCGCGGCGAATTGGAGAACACGCGCTGTTGATCGCCTGCGCTCAAGCGACCAAAGAGCGGAATGACTTCCGCCTCCCCGGAGAAGCGGCCTTCAAGCTGATCGCTCGTCTCGCGGATGTCGCGCTCGCCCGGCATGAAGATAAGCACGTCGCCGAAACTGGTTTCCATCAGGATGCGCTCGGTCGCCTCCACCGCCGCGTCCACAAAGCTGATGTCGCCGCGTTCCTCCGAGTCCGCATCGAGCGGCTGATAAATCACCTCGACGGGATGCAGCCGCCCGGAGACTTCGATGATTGGCGCGTCATCGAAGTGCCGCGAGAACGCCTGCGTGTCGATGGTCGCGGAGGTGACGATGAGTTTGAGGTCGGCGCGGCGCACGAGCAGGCCCTTCAAGTAGCCGAGCAAAAAATCAATGTTCAGCGAACGCTCGTGCGCCTCGTCGAGGATGATGGCGTTGTACTCGGCCAGCGTCGGGTCGCCCTGCGTTTCGGCGAGCAGGATGCCGTCGGTCATCAGCTTGATGTAAGTGTGCGCGCTGGAGCGATCATCGAAACGAATTTTGCAGCCGACCTCGTGGCCCCAGCCCACGTTCAATTCCTCCGCGATGCGCTGCGAGATGGAGAGTGCGGCGACGCGACGCGGCTGCGTGCAACCAATCATCGCCTCGATGCCGAGGCCGGCTTCGAGACACATCTTCGGAATCTGCGTCGTCTTGCCCGAGCCGGTTTCGCCCGCGATGACCACGACCTGATGGTTGCGAATCGCCGCAACGATCTCGTCCTTGCGCGCCGTGATCGGCAGGTCCGGCGGGTAAGTGACGCGCGGAACATTGATGCGCCGTGCTTCGCGCAGGGCGATGGAGGAACGCACTTCGTCGAGAATGCGCCGCAGCAACGCCTCGTGCTTGTCGGGGTGATGACGATCCTTGAGCAGCCGCACGAGCCGCGAGCCGAGCCGCACCCAATCGTGCAGCAGGCATTGGGGCAGGAGCGCCTTCAGTTCTTCAATTCGATCATCCGTCATGCAAGAGCCGACAATGGTGACGCACACGAAACCAAGAGGCGAGCAGAACGACAGGACGGCAGCAGTCCAATTTGAAAGTGCCGGTGCGGTTCAACGCCGACGAAGTTCACCAACTCCGTGGCGTGGATCAGAAGGCCGGTTGACGCTGTTTTTTACCCCAACAGACATCCACAGTTGCCCAATTTTCTCCCCTCGGTAGTCTGCCGACAACGCACCGCGCACATCGCAGATGAAATTAACCGTCAGTTCGGCCCTGGCCGCGTTCGGCACGGCCGCCAAGCAAAAGCTCTCGAACCTCGCCGCGTCCGGTGAGCCGGAGGATCAGCTGCGCGCCCCGTTTGAAACGCTGCTCGCTGACCTCGCGGAGCTTGCCAACATCCCCAGAGGAAAAGTGACAGCGGTTGGCGAATCATCTCTGAGCGATTTGAAGACGCGGCCAGATTACGCGGTCACGGTTCATCACGCGCTCGTCGGCTTCGTCGAGTTGAAAGCGCCCGGCAAAGGAGCCGACCCGCGCAAGTTCAAAGACCCGCACGACAAAGAGCAATGGGCCAAACTCCACTCGCTGCCGAATCTCCTCTACACCGACGGCAACGCTTTCAGCCTCTGGCAGGACGGCGAGCTGGTGGATGCAGTGGTCACGCTGATCGGCGACATCGAATCGTCGGGTGATAAACTCCAAGCGCCGCCGGGCCTGCTGAGTCTGTTCGAGAAATTCCTGCGCTGGGAACCCATCCCGCCGCGCAGCGCCAAGGAACTCGCGCGCGTCAGCGCCCGTCTCTGCCGCCTGCTGCGTGACGAAGTGACCGAGCAGTTGGCTTTGAAAAGTCCGGCCCTCACTTCGCTGGCGATGGACTGGCGAAAGCTGCTCTTTCCCGAGGCGAATGACAAAACCTTCGCCGACGGCTACGCCCAGGCCGTGACGTTCGGATTGCTGATGGCCCGCGCGAAGGACATCAAGCTCGCCACCGGCTTTGAGAAAGTCGCCCGCGAACTGGCTCACACCAGTTCGCTGATTGGCGCGGCGCTCCGGCTCCTGACCGACAACGCGGAGAATCAGGCCACGCTCAAGACCTCGCTCGGCACACTCACGCGCGTGCTCGACGCCGTGCATTGGCCGACCATCAGCAAAGGTCGGCCCGAAACGTGGCTCTATTTCTACGAGGACTTCCTGGAGGTCTATGACCACGCGCTGCGCAAGCTGACCGGTTCCTATTTCACCGCGCCGGAAGTCGTCGGCCCGATGGTCCGGCTGGTGGATGAAGTGTTGCGCAGTCCACGCTTCGGGCAACACGCGGGGCTGGCCTCGCCGACCGTGACGGTGGCTGACCCAGCCACGGGCACCGGCACCTACGTGCTGGCCGTGTTGCGGCAGATTGCTGAAACCGTCCAGGCCGATGAAGGCGCAGGAGCCGTGCAGCAGGCGATCAACGCCGCTGTGAGCCGGCTCATCGCCTTCGAGATGCAACTGGGGCCGTTCGCCGTCGCCCAGTTGCGCATCCTCGCTGAAATTGTCGATCTCACCGGAGCCGCGCCGAAGATGCCCGCGCGCATGTTCGTCACGAACACGCTCGGCAATCCCGAGGACGACGAGGGCTGGATTCCCGGCATCCTCGCGCCCATTGCCCAGTCGCGGCGGGAGGCGAACAAGATCAAACGAGACGAGCCGATCACCGTCGTGATTGGCAATCCGCCCTACAAGGAGAAGGCCAAGGGCCGCGGCGGCTGGGTCGAGGGTGAAAATGCGGCGGCGGAGAAATCCGCGCCGCTGGCGGATTGGATGCCGCCGCGCGCATGGGGCGTCGGCGCGCACAGCAAGCACCTGCGCAACCTCTACATCTACTTCTGGCGCTGGGCGACGTGGAAGGTCTTTGACCATCATCCTGCGAACAACACCGGCATCGTCTGCTTCATCACCGTGGCGGGTTTTCTGAGCGGCCCCGGCTTTCAGAAGATGCGCGATTACCTGCGCCGCACCTGCGACGACATCTGGGTCATTGACTGTTCGCCGGAAGGGCATCAGCCGGGCGTCAACACGCGCATCTTCCAAGGCGTGCAGCAGCCCGTGTGCATCGTGCTCGCCTCGCGTTCCCTTCGGCGTAGCGGCGTCTCGGCAGAGCGCCGCCAACTGGGAATTGACGAGAATAGTGCGGCGCTCTG
>JAYVQC010000042.1:0-36817 GCA_043757045.1 Akkermansia sp.
TTTCATCGCCTGAACAGCGCTGCCGCGAATGAAAGCCGCCAAAACAGCCCGTCAAATCAAGGGATTTGTGCGTCTTTCTTTTTCAAACAGGCTCTAAGACCTCCAACTGAGAAATACGGCCGAGCTGATGAAGCGAAGCTTTCAAAACTTCCACGTCGCATCGACTTGCAAGCGATGGCTGCCGGATTCCGCATGGTCACCCCCGGCACCGACTCGGGGCGGATCGATCAGTTCGCTCAGCAGATAAGTCGCGCCCAGTTGAAACGAATCGGACGGGGCATAGCCGATCCGAAAAATGTGGCCTTGGATTCCAGTGCCAGCGCGATGGCCTGGCGCGGAACCGCTGGCCGCAGCGCTGCCCCCGGGAATCGTTTCGTAATAGGCGCTGTAATCCGAATCGACGAACTCCTCGTACCAGGCGTCAGCCTCAAGATATTTGAAGCGATAGGACGCTTCCCAAGTTCCCTTCTTGCCCACCTTGCCGAAAAAGATTCCGGCCCAATATCCGTTGTTGCGTGCATCTGCGCCCGGATTCTCCATGTATTCACCGGCGATACGAATGGGGAATTTACCGGCGTAACCCGGGAAACTTTTCAACGTGTAAGTGACCGCCGCATCAGCCACCACGGGGTAGTAGTCGTTCACCAACGAACCCGCGAGCCGGGTCACGCTGCCGGGGACGGATGCGGCGTAGCGGGTATTGCCGACCTGGACATTCGGCACCGCACCGTTCCCGAGGTTCTCTTCGTCCTTAAGCGTGTACCAGGCGAGCCCGACAGTCGTGGTCAACTCGGGCGTCCATTTCCCGTCATGACGCAATTGAACGCCGAACAGCATCGGATCATCGCTCGCCTGCGAGCCTTGGTTAATTTCGTCGAGCATAAACACCGCGCCGTTGAGTTTGATCGAGTGGGAGTCGTTGATCGCGTAGGCGGCTTGAAGCGCTGCGCCCTCCGGCGTGTAGTCGGCATCAAAGGCCATGTCCGCCACAAAAGGGTTTTCCATCTTGCCGACGGTTCCGCTCAACAACCAAGGGCCTTTGTTGATGGGGGTCCATTTGCCATAGGCCAGATCAATCCAGATGGATTTCTTCGAGCCATTGTCCTGCAGGGTTTGATTGGAAGAAATCGGATTCCCTCCGAAAGTACCGCTCGGTTCTCCCGAGGCGAGGCGAAACCCTAATTCAAGGTTGTCCTTCAACGTCGCAGTCATCCCCGTCCGCAGGCGATAGCGAAAATAGGTGCGGTCCTTGTTCGGCTGGCTGGCACCGGGCGTGTCATTGTCAGTGTGAAAGAATTCATAGCGGGCACGCAGTTCGCCGGAAATCTTCAACGAAGTGACCCAATCCGGCAGACCGGTTTTCGTCCGGTAGGCTTTGTCGAAATCGCCATTTGATTCCTTCTTCAATTCCACCGCTTCTTGGGTGGTGAGAACGCCTTTCTGGACCAGCTTATTCAGCAGCGCGTCGCTGGATTGTCCGTGCAAGGTGCTGGCGCATGCTCCGAGGACGAGTAAACCCGCGGCGCAGCGTTTTATTGAGGTTTGTTTCATAGAGTGTCTTGGGGTGCCGAACAGTGCGCGGACTCGCGTTTCAGGGCAATGAGAGAAATGCCTTTCGCGGCCACGTTGCGCTGCTCGGCGAATCTGCGGCTGTTTTTTGGTAACGAGATTCCACTGCTATTGGATACGGAGAGGAACAGCCGTTTTTTAAAAAATCTTCCTTGTGAATATTCTGGCTGCGTTCGAGCCAAGGAGTTCCGTGAACCAGGTCGAAGCTGGCCACGCCCAGACCGCCTCGACCGTCGAACGTGCCCGGAGCCTAATTCTCTTCGCCACAAAAATATATCTGGCGATCGAAACCCGCATCCAGCCACGAGAGCGAACCGGAACAGAGGCCAACAAACGCCGCATGTTGTTAGCTGGCTACCTGCCGCTCATGAAAAACGCGCCTCAGCGGAATTCGCTGAGGCGCGCGGTTACTTCCTCCAAGCTCAGTCGTCGTCATCGGGGCCGTGGTCCGGCCCGCGCACATCCCCGCGGTCGCCGCCGCGATGCGGATTGCCGATGAGGTTCATCGCCTTCCGGCGATTCTGGTTATCGCCGAATGCGACGCGCATCACATCGAAGAACACATCCGTGTTGTCCATCACTCCAGTGAAGAGCGACGCGTTGCGACCGAACGCGGAGATCACGATGTCTGAGGCGGTGTGCGTCGCGATCTGATCCTGGATGTGACCGGTGAGGAACATGTTGCCCGCGGTATCGCGCTGAAGCGGGTTTTGGGGATAACCGGGCAGCGGCGGCGTGGTTGCGATGCCGTGCGAGGCGTTTTGGAGCGGGAACGGATTGGTGATCCAGTCCTCGTAACGGTCGGCATTGCACGCGTAGCCAATCAACATGCGGAAATCGATGTCGGTGGTGATCGGGTAACCGTCAGCCGCAATGGTGTATTTCGGGAAGCCGGCTTGATCGAGCGTGCCCACGACGCCGTTCCGAAGCTGGTTGATGCCACCGCCCGTCGCGGCGCGAGCCACGAGTTGTGGGTGTGTCACTCGGGAAGCGCCGATGATGTTGGCTCCGGCGCATTCGTGATCCGCAGTGACGATGACCAGCGTGTCCGGGTGCGCGAGCGCGAACTGACGGCAACGTTCAATGGCGCGATCAAACTCAATCAAGTCGAGCATCCAACGCTCGGAGTCCATCAAGTGCGCCTGCTTATCGATGGAGCCGCCTTCGATCATCAGCACGAAGCCATTGGGATTCCGGTCCACCACTTGCAACGCTTTATCGGTCATCTCGTCGAGCATGGGTTGATCGGGGAAGCCATAGTCATCCACCACGCCGGTCAAACCGGGACTGCGACGTTTGTCGATTTTGTCTTTGGCCACGTTCATGTTCGAGAGTTGGAACAAACCGAGGAGTTTGTCGGTATTGGCGGGAATGGCGTTCAACGTCGCGCCGCTCGAAACGTAAGTGAACCCATCGTTGATGAACTCGTTCAGCAAATTGCGACTGGGATCAACAATGCCGGCCGGCACGCCCCACGCGGACGTCACATCCGCCGGGATGACAAAATCCGTGGCCGCCGTGCGGCCTGATCCTGGCGTGGTGTTCGGCAGAAACCATTTGCGTCCGCCACCCATGAGGACGGACAGGCCGGTGGCCGTGCGCTCGTCGAAAAACTCGTCGCAAATGGCGGAACCTGCCGTGCGCGCCTGCGTGTGCGAACCGAAGGCAGCCGGCGTCGAGTCAAAAACATCCGTCGTGGTGACGATGCCCAGTGATCGTCCATCGGTGCGGTGAAGATATTCGCCGATGGATTCAATACGCGGCGTGGCCAGACGTTTTGAAAATCTTCTCGAAGTTTTGGTCGGATTGCTTTTTCCATTCACTTCTTCCCAAGGCAGTACGGCAAAAGCGTCACCGAAATTCTTGAGAAACTTTCAGGCGGACGGCTTGAGCCTGAAACTTGGAAGTTGAGCCACGAATTTCACGGATGACACGGATGGGAAAGCGCGGCGTCAGCTCTGGCCGTGAAGAAAGTTTTCACGACTCGCTTCCTGCAACCCGCTCTTATCCGTGTCATCCGTGGTTCAACTTCGGGCTCCGGGTTCTTGCAGCGTGTCATCAGGCGGACCGCCACCGCGCAGCTTGCGGAGGAGACTACTCGGATAGTCTGGCGAACAAAACATGTCCCACTCCTCCGAGGATGGAATTGACCAGTCACTTCCTGCTTCTGGTATCCGGAAGCAGAGTTTCTGCAACATAAGCGTCCCGGTTAAGGCAGGCTGCTCGATGAAGGTTCCCTTTTTCGAGAAACGACGACCGTGCGCGCGAGATGATCGCCGATGTGACGACGCTCCGCATTACGGGAAGCCACCGTGAGCATCGCCACCGGCACGATCAGAGCAAGGCCTGCCATCACTAAGATCACCGTGGGATGAGCCTCGCGATACTGTTGACGGTCCATGCCGAGCAACGTCTGATGAAGCCTCTGCGGCACTGCGGTGGCGATGATCGGGAGGTTTCGCAAGAACGAGGCCCAGACGGAACACCCGCCGAGGTTTCCGTGGTCGCGGACTTCGAGCTTCATGAACCACTTCCCTAAGGAACCAGTCCAATCAGAGAGAGCAAGCCAGGCATAGCCGATCAACAGGCCAGCCAGATACGAATGCGTGGCGCTCGAGAACCCCACGACGGTGAATGCCACGGCCACGAAATCAATCGCCTTGGCTACGAAACGCCGCGTCAGGCTGGGGATGTAGACATAGGAAAGCGATGGTTCAGCACTCATTCCGTCAGCTTTGTCCTGTGTTGCACCGGACGCGGAAGTGTTGGCGTCATGTTGATTGTCGTGGCTTTGAGACATCCATGCCACCGAGACGCTACTCGCGGACGTATTTACGGAGGATGCGCAGGTAAGGGGTGTCGGTAGTCGCGCTCGCTCGCCGCACGGCGCGCAAACGCTCCCGCAGCGCGAGCTAGTCCGCCGGCTTGAGCGTCTCCAATTCTCCGTCCGGGTTCAGCCGCATCTGCGCCAGGTAGCGGAGAAAATCCGGGAACCATTCCGGCGGCGGCCCGGCACTGGGCGGGAGCAACTCCCACACGCGCGCCGTCTTGTCGCCCGACGCGGTGACGACACGAGTGCGTCTGGGCTGAACTGTGCGCTAGTCACCTCGCCAGCATGTCCGGCGAGCGTCACCAGCAACTTGCCCGTGGCGGCTTCCCATACCCGCGCGGTATTGTCCCACGATGCCGTGACAAGGCGCGCGCCATCCGGACTAAACTGCGCGCTCCTCACGTCACGCTCATGCCCGGTGAGCGTCATCAGCATCTTGCCCGTGACGGCATCCCACACGTACTGAGTCACTGCTGCATCGCGCGGTAGAAGGCGGAGCCGGGCGGCGCGTTGGTGTCGATGTATTCGATGATCCCATTCAATGGCACCGTCGGCATCGCGATGGTGCTCCACGGGCCAGTGACGGCGGGAGCGCGTTCGATGTTGTAACTGCGGCCAGGCATGCCACTGTAGCGGATGCGGACTCCCGTTGGAACGATCGCGATGGAAATGGCATCAAGAGTTTCTCGATACAAAACTGTCGCGTAACCATAGACACTCGGCGGTCCAGAAACATTTTCGGAATAACCGGCAACAGCGATCTTGCCGTTGCGACCGAGAGCGAGACCGTGCAGACCGACGACATCGTCGCGATTCGCAGGGCCATTGTAACGCTTCTCCCAGAGTAGCGCGCCGTCCGCCGACGCGTACTTGGCCGTGTAGTAGTCGAAGTTGGTGCCGTTCGAAGCATAACCCGCGACCAATACGTCGCCGCTGTTATCGATGGCGAGCGTGCGCATGCCACGTCCAGAGCGCTTTTCCCAAAGCAGCGCACCGTCGGCTGCGGCGTACTTGGCGGTGTAGCCATCGGAGATCGTGCCGTTGTAAGAATTGCCAGCAACGAAGACGTTGCCGCTCCCATCCACCGCGAGCGCCTCAGGACGATCATCACGGTTCGCCGGCCCATTGTAACGCCGCTCCCAAAGCAGCGAACCGTTGGATCCGGCGTAATTCGCGGTGTAGAAATCCTCGTTTCCGCTGCCGTTCCGCGAATACCCCGTCACGGCCACGTTGCCGTTGCCGGCTGCTACTATGGCCACGGCGAAGTCGTGGTTGTTAGCCGGACCGTTGTAATGCTGTTCCCAGAGGACGGCGCCATCTGCGGCTGCATACTTCGCTGTGTAATAATCCACCAAATTGCTTTGGGTGGACGAATACCCTGTCACCACCACGTTGCCAGCGCCGTCCACCGCCACCGCCACGGCGTTGTCGGTGAAGTTTGCTGGGCCGTTGTAGCTCCGCTCCCAAAGCAGGGTGCCGTCGGCTGCGGCGTATTTGGCCGTGTAATAATTGTCGAACAAGAAGCTGTTCGAACCCGCGTCCGAGCCGGTCACGATGACGTTGCCATCAGCATCCAGAGCCAGTGCGCTGGGAGCGCCTCGATGGTGACGCTGCTCCCAAAGCAGTGCGCCATTTATCGCCGCGTACTTGGCTGTGTAATAGACACTGTCGGACACGCCATCGATCAGAATGTCTTCGGAAATGCCGGTCACGATCACGTTCCCGTTGCCGTCCACTGCGACGGCAACTGCCTTGTCATTGCCGTTCCCAAGCCCGGTGTAGCGTTGCTGCCAGAGCAGTGTGCCATCGGAAGTCGCATACTTGGCCGTGTACCAGTCGTACGTCAGAAATTCAGTGCTGCGGGAAAATCCCGTCACGATGGCGTTGCCATTGCTATCCACGATTAATGCTTTCGCCTCATCCCAACCACTCGCAGGGCCATCGTAGCGTTTCTCCCAGAGCAGGGTGCCATCGCTCGCCGCGTACTTTGCTGTGTAATAATCGGAACTGTGGAAGTTGTTTGTGTTGAGGGAATACCCCGCCACCACCACGTTGCCGCTGGTGTCCACGGCCAGCGCGAGCGCCTGGTCGTCCTGGTTGGCCGGGCCGTTGTAGCGCCGCTCCCAGAGCAAGGCACCATCCGCCGCTGCATACTTGGCCGTGTAGCAATCATCGTAACCCTGATTGTTGTAATCCGCCGTATTGCGGGAGTACCCGGTTACGATCACATTGCCGGCGGCATCCACTGCCACGCCTGTGCCGACATCGACGCTCGGACCGCTGTAACGTTTCTCCCAGAGCAACGCACCGTTCGCGGCTGCGTATTTGGCGGTGTAGATGTCGCTGCCGGAGACGCCGGTCACCGCGACGTTGCCGCTCGCATCCAGGGCGAGCGCGTTGGCGCGTCGTAAACTCCTTCGGCGCTGCTGTATCGCTTTTCCCAAAGCACGGCCCCATTCGCCGCGGCGTATTTGACCGTGTAGTAATCGAAGTAGCTGGTACCTCCGTCCGATTCGCCTGTGACGACCACGTTACCGGCAGAATCGACAGCGATCGCATGTGGCACGTCGCGGCCCAGGCTGTAACGTTTTTCCCAAAGCAGCGCGCCGTCCGCTGCCGCGTATTTCGCCGTGTAGTAATCGGCGCTGAAGAAGCTGTAGCTGTCTTTGGAATAACCCGTCACGATCACGTTTCCGCTCCCGTCCACGGCTACCGCACTGGGAACATCGCTGAAGTATCCTGAACCGTTGTAGCGTTTCTCCCAGAGCAGCGCGCCGTCCGCTGCCGCGTATTTGGCTGTGTAATAATCGTAATCGTCCTCTCCGTCGTTATCGGGATACCCGGCCCCACCGGTCACAATCACGTTGCCGCTGGCATCCACCGCCACTGCGCTCGGAAATGATTCAAAGTAGGAGTCATTGGTCGGACCGGTGTAGCGCCGGCGCCAAAGAACGGCCCCGTTCGTTCCAGAATACTTGATGGTGAGCATGTCCGGGCCGCCTGTGCCATCGGCCGTCGTGCCGGCGACGATGACATCGCCCGCTGCATCGCGCGTAATCTTGAATGCCTGATCGTCGGAATTGCTGTTGATGTTGCTGTAGCGTTGCACCCACGCTTCGGTCACGGTGGGCCGCACTGGCTGCGCCACAAGCGCCAGCGCGGCAAAACCCAGTGCGGACCAGAGACGAGCGTGGCGCTCTAAGCGGAAGGTAAGGGAACAAGCCCGTTGGATGCTTGATGCCGGAGAGGAAACGTGAGTTTTCATTTGCGTGAAGGCTTTGCTGTTCACCGCTTCCAAAAGCGAAGTGAAGGAAGTGTCACAGGAAATCTGGAACGAAGTTGGCGAGCCCGCTGGCCCTCACTCAATCGTCATCGTGCGCGGCGTCTTCCGGGTAGCGCACTTCTTCGCGGATGAATTGTCCGTCTGAAGTGTAATAGCGAGTCACGTGGAAACGCAGCAGGCGTTACAAAAATAGGGCGGGACGCGTGACACTATGTTTCGGTGCCAACTCAACCACGAGTTACCAACATTTCCACCAAGGTTTGGGGGGAGAAGCGGCTCAAAACGCGATCTGCAGCCGCGTGAACACTGCATTTTCATTCTGGTGTGTGACAGCGCCACCACCACCGCCCTTCCGCAAATCACTGCGTGGTCCGTCAACCTTCAGAGATTCGCGTTGCCATGCCTTCTTCTACTCCTTCAGGCGCGTCGTGACAAAGCCATAGTCATAAAAACTGAGAGTCCTGCGGACGAACGACCCTGAAGCGCTACCGCTCGTCCGCTTCGGCGAGCTACAATTTTCTCAACCGAAAAAACTGCGCGCTGCCGGAAATGGAATTCGTGACGATGAACTCCAGGCCAGTTGCCACCGGCGTATTTGTGGAATCCATCCATGTCACCGGCGAATTCAAATCAACCGTTGATTGCAATGTGAAACCGGATGCATTCGCTGGCCAGGAAAGAACAAGTTCATTCCCGCTTCGCTTCGAACTCAACGAAATGGTAGTGACCAGTGCCACGCTGTAACTGCTTCCGGCCGCAATCGCTGTCACTGCCATTAAACCCACGGGCACGTTGGTCTGGCCGGACAGGTTATTTCCCCACACCACCACTGTTCCGTCGTTCTTCAACGCCAGCGGATGAGTATATCCCATCGCAACCGCCATAACACCAGTCAAACCTGGCGGCACATTGACGGCACCAAAGGAGTTGAATCCCCACGCCACGACTGTCCCATCGTTCTTCAAGGCCAGCGTGTCGAAACCTCCTGCCGCAATCGCCGTCACGCCGCTCAACCCGGAAGGTGGGTCTAAAGAACTACGTCCCCAAACAACCACGGTTCCGTTGCTTCTCAGCGCTGCGCTGTGACGATCTCCCGCCGTAATCGCTATGACTCCGCTCAATCCGGCGGGCACCGTCGCCTGGTCGTCGGCATTCCGACCCCACGTCACCACAGTTCCATCGCTCTTCAAGGCCAACGTGTGATAATAACCTGCCGCAATGGCTGTCACACCACTCAATCCTGCCGGCGGTGGCCAGAAGCCGATATTTCCCCAAGTCACAACCGTTCCGTTATTCTTCAACGCGATTGTAAAAGCATCTTCGTCACCACCTCCGGCTGCAATCGCCACAACTCCGGTTAAGCCCGCAGGCACATTCGTTTCACCGGCGAAATTGGCTCCCCACGCAACCACCTTTCCATCGCTTGTGAGCGCCACGGTATGACCCGCCGCTGCAATCGCGATCACATTACTCAAACCCGGCGGCACATTGGTCTGGCCTCCCCATATTCGCACTGTGCCGCGAAATGCCGCCATAGCAATGCCAGCTTCGAGCAAAGCGAAAAGAATGAAAAGGAGGGAGAGAAAACGTTTTGTGCTAAAACTTGTTCGGCGAAAATTCATTCACCGCTTCCAAAAGCAATTAAATAAAAACGTCACGTTGAATTACAAAATATTTGACCAGGACATCGGCCGAATCAGTGGAAGCGCCGAGGATGATCAATACGAAAGCCCCGGTTGTGGAACAACCGGGGCTGTGCTCACAGAATCAGCCGCTATTGACCGAGCGGCAGCGGCTTCCCAAGAAGGATGGTGTAAACTTTTGAATTCGCGTTGGGGTTTTCGCCAATGCCGAAGTCATTGTCGTTACTGAAGGCGACGGTGTTCGCGTTCAGGATCGAAAGACCTTCCAGCTTGTAATCTGTGATGGTTGGAAGCTCGTTATTCACGTCCAGCACAACGCGCGAACTCGCGGGAGTAATACCCAACGCGGCGAGATTAACGTTGATGTTTTCCAGAACCAGCGGCACCGCTGCCGCCGCCGCGAAATCTTTCACGTCGGTTGCTCCAGTGAGGTCCACGAGAATCAACCTGGCGCCGCCGGAGCCAGCCTTGTCGGTGCGTTCCATCAGCAGCAGCTTGTCCTGCGACACCCAGGCCGCGCCGCTGATCTTCAGATCGCGCTGGGCGTTGCCCGCGGGATAATCGCTCGCGGGATAATCGCTCGCGGGACTCATCAAGAGGACGAATTGACCCGTCACCTGTAGGTTCAACGGATCACTAATGTCGAAGCGAAAGATGCGGACCAGACGCGAGCTTCGATACGGACTTGTAGCGCTGGTTGATCCCATCGGACTCTGCGTCACCGTATAGGCGGTACGGACATCGGCTGACACAGGGATGCTCTCGAACCCCCGGTTGGCACGTCGCTGTT
The DNA here is from genome assembly GCA_043757045.1 of Akkermansia sp. GTDB lineage: Bacteria > Verrucomicrobiota > Verrucomicrobiia > Limisphaerales > SIBH01 > JANNGC01. The sequence goes on from JAYVQC010000042.1 coordinate 10,116, forward strand.
TGAGCACCGGCGGGAGAGTATCACACACGGTGTAATGTGCTCCGGGCAACGTCTTGCCGGTTGGCGTGTAGCGCTTCAGCACGTTCCCTGCGGGACCTACGATGACAACTGACGGCCCATATTCCTCGACGATGATGAAACCGCCGCCAGGCAGCGCCCGAACATCTTCCACATCCATTCCATCTGGATTGAACGGCAACGGCACAGTGGCCGTGAGCGTGAGATACGGAATGCCGTCGTCGGCGGGACCATTCGGAATTCCGGTGATGCCTTGCCCGAGATTATTCACCAGTGGCAGCACCGCCTCCGGGACAATCCGATCGCTCTCTGCCCGGAAGAACACGATGGTGGGCGTGAACTGCGGCAATGGAAACGCCTTGAAGCCGTCGGCGCGGTCCGCGTTGGGGCCGCGATCGGTGATGCTGATAAAATGGTTCCCGGCCGCTTGTTGCAGACCTGACCCGATGGCGGGGTAATCGGTGCTTGTGAGTCCATTGGCCTGAGCCGCGGCCAGTTCTTCCTCAGTATAGCCGAAGTCCACGAGGCTGAATGGCGGCAGCGTGAACTCGTTCAAGATCATCGCTGGACGTCTTGCTACGGCGGCGGCGGCCACCGATGAGACAAGACCCGGTGACCCGATGGCCACTGCACTCAAGACAAGGAGATGTATTTGTTTTTTCATAAGGTTTCCGCTGGATTGAATTTATTTTTCTCTCGGACACTCCTTCCTACATAGAAGGAATCGGAAGCCCGGGGCTGGAAGTGCTCGCGCGGAATTTACTGCTGGGACCGCGACCGAAATTCCTGCTCCCGGTGATCATTCCGCTGCTTCCAAAAGCAAAATGCCGGGTGCGTCACAGAGAATCGGAAGAGTTGTTGATCTCACTGGAACTCAAAAAGGCCGGAGCCGTCTCACGAGTACGCTTACACGCTTTCGATCAAAAAATGCTGCTGCGCCGGGCGGTGGAAGACTTTGAGTTTAGAAAGCAAGCTGCAGGCGCGTGAACACGGCTTTTTCATTCTGGTGCGTCACAGAGCCGGCACGTCCATCTTCGAAGTCCGTATAAAAAAAGTCCACCGACGCGCGGAGATTTTTATTGAGGTACCAGTTCAGTCCCACTGCCCAGGCTGCTGCTTCGCTGGCTGATGTCGTCGGGTCGGCGAAAAGGGGAAACGCGTCGTCATCGACATTCAACTGCGCATAACGCACCGCGACCTCCAATGCGCCCCAGGAGTTTACGTGCGGATCGAAGGGCTTCCGTGGAACAACTCCTTTGTCCGATGCATCTTCACCCGTGAGCACATAACTCGCCGCCACGTGCCACGCCGTATTGTTCATGGTGCCAAACACCCCGGTGTCCGTGCGGCGCAACCGTTGCGATGAAATTACGTATTCACCGAGCAAGCTGAATGGACCCCAGTACCACGATGCCTGCGGCGACAGCCGCCAATGATCGCCATCCGCAATGACGTTGGGCCGCCCGGCTGTGCCGGAGGTGCGATACGTGAAAAACTGCTGCTGGCCGTCTGTGACGTAGCCGTTGTTTTGAGGAAGCCCCAATGCTCCTTCCATGTTGGCGAAGCTTCCTGCGATTCCAAAGCCGAGCTTCCGCACCGGCGCCAAGTCTGTTTTTCGGAATGGCTGCGCGAAGAGCCGCCCGGCGAACGCCTTTTCGTCGTCGAAATCCACATTGCTGCTCGTGCGTCCATCGCCAATGCCATTGAAAATTCCCGCCGCATAACTCAGCACGCCGTCGAGCACCTCTCCGTGCAACTGAAAACCAATGTCGCGCGCCGGTGTGAGCGCCGAGGCCAGCGAGCGTTCGACAAACAAGATTGAAGAGATGGACTGCAACTGTTCCAGGCCGACTGGCTGCTTGAATTTGCCGGCGCGGAGTTGCAGTTCGGGGCTGTAGCGGTAGTTGATCCAGGCGTCGCGAATCGAAGGTGAACCCGAGCCGCCGAACTCCGGCATAAAGCGGAAATCAAAATCGCGGAAGACCGTGCCTTCAATGATGGGCCGCACACGGCGCAAAAGAAACGTATCGTTGTTCTTGATCCCGCCGTCGTCGATGTAAGTGCGCGAATCGACCTGCAGCAGACCGCGCAGTTTCAAAACGAAGTTCGTATCGGCTGACTGCATGGTGAAACCGGACGCACCGACAGAAACCATCGGCGGCGCCGATGCCTTCGATGCGGGAACGTCCTTCTTTTCCTGCGCGCCGAACCGCTCTTCCAACCGGCGAATTTTCGCGTCATAGGCTTCGAGCCGCTGTTCGAGTGCTTTGATTTTATCGTCCCGTTCATCAGCAACTGTGACGGGCGCGAGTGTGGCGCAAATGATCTGAAAACAGAGCACCGCTAGATGTTTTTTCATAGGTTCGGTTCTTTCAACGCGATGATGGGGTCCATGTTTCACTGATAGAATTTTTCCGTCTCCGCCATTTTCTTCCGCAAGCTGTTGAAATCAGAGTCGGTCTTGTTTTCAAACCCGGTGACTTCATCTTCCAGTTCGCGCAGGAGTTGGGAACGCGTCGCAAGCAAGGAACCGCGAATCGCGTTTTGCGCCTTCGCGTCGAAGTTTGGCCGCGCCACCCAAACCATTCCGACGTTTGGATATTTTCCGAGGATGCGCAGGTTCAAATTCGTTTCGACGAAGCTCTCCTTGGCCGCACCTGCATCGAACCGCCCTTGCTCAACGGCGGAAGCGACGGCTGCATGATTGGCGAGGTAATTGGTGGCTCGGTTGGGAAAATCGCTTGCCCGGAAGCCATTCTCCGCCAGGAAGCACCGTGCGAGCTGGCTGCCGGTCGTGGAGTTTGTGTGGCCAAACGCGATTGATTTGCCTTTCAGGTCCTGCAGAGTACGCAGCCTGGAATTTGTGGCCTGGGTGAAGATGACCCCATTGAAATCGCGGTGCTTTTGGGCCGCGAGAATCGAAACGTCGGGCCTTTTGACTTTGGCAATCACGTAAGAGGAAGCTCCAAAACGAAGAAAGTCCACTTCGCCATTCAAAAGAGCATCCATGGCCAGATCGTAGGAGCGGAAGACCACGAAGTCAGTGCGCACTGGTTGCTGGAGGCGCTTGGAAAGTTCCGCGTCCAAGTGTTTGAGCACCGGAGCGAAGGTAAACAATCGCTCAGTCGGCGTTTCCTTGTGGACGTAAATGCCGAAGTTCAAACGGCGCACTGTGCCCGCGGTAACCGGGGCTATCTCGTCACGCGTCAGTAGCGCCCGTTGATCGGCACTGATTCGCACGGATGGAAGTGTTGCCTTCCAAAGTTCATCGAGACGCGCCTGGAGTTCCTCGCGCATGACCCGAAGTGCTTCAGTCTTCGCTAGATTGTTGTCTTTGAGGACTTTCAGGAACACCAAAGCTCCCGCGAGGGCCACTGACAAGACCACAAGCAACGTCGCGACAGCGGGGTTCCTTCTCGTCCAGCGGCGCCCCCGGAAGACCATGCTCGCGCGGCGCGCCAGGATCGGTTCGTGCCGCAGCCACCGCTCCAAATCGTCCGCCAGCGCATTCGCCGAGCCGTAACGCCGCTGCGGATCCTTCTCCAAACATTTCAAGCAAATGGTGGCGAGTTCGCTATCCAGTAGCGCATTCACTGTGCGGGGATGTCGTGGCTCCTCCCTGGCAAGCTTTTCGAGGATTTCGATTGGCGTTGTGCCGGGAAACGGAGGATGCCCCGTCAGCAGCTCGTAATAAATCGCGCCCAGACTATAGATGTCTGAGGCGGTCGTAAGACGGCATCCAGCGGCTTGTTCGGGAGACATGTAGCTCGGAGTTCCGAAGATTTCCTTCGAACCCGTGACTCCGATTTCGCTTTCCAGAATCTTCGCGAGACCGAAATCAGTCAGGTGTGGCTGGCCCTCGGCATCAATGAGGATGTTGCTCGGCTTGAGATCGCGGTGAAGCACGCCGCGTTGGTGCGCGTACTGGACGGAGCGCGCCACGGTGGCCATGAGCTGCGCGATAGCCCGTTCGCGCCGGCGAACTCTCGGCTTATTTGAAATCTCACCGCCGGTCCCAAATTTTCCGTGGCGAATCTCTTCCGCAAGGTTGCGGCCTACGACGAACTTCATGCTGAAGTAGTGCTGCCCGCGGTGAAGGCCAATGCCGTAAATGGGAACGATATTCGGATGATCCAGTTTGGCCCCCGCTTCTGCCTCGATCTGGAACCGCTGGACGGCTGATGGGGAAGCGAACTCGCCGGACGCGATCATCTTCAACGCAACAGTGCGGCTCAGACTGAGCTGGCGCGCCTTGTAAACGACGCCCATTCCACTGCGGCCAATCTGCTCCAGCAATTCATAGTCGCCAAAGCAGCGGATCTTCGCGGCGTCGATCGATTCCTCCATTGCGTCATCGGGGATCGCCCCGAAGCCCAGTTCGAGCAGGCACTTGGGGCAATGGCCGAACGCGGTGCTCGACCGGAGTTCCACCCCACAACCCCGGCATTTTTTAAGTTCAGACACAATCGTTCCTTCTCGCTACCTCTTACCAAAGCAAAAGAGCTAATCCGTCACCGGAAAAATTACCGGATGGACGCCGGCGGGCGCAACTCGGCGCGAACCACCTACGGGAGACTGGAAAGTCTCCCTACCTGCCGACACGAATGTCGGCGCTACGTCGTAACGCCGGCTTTCCAGCCGGCAGGTCGCGAGACTTTTCAGTCTCGTGGTCGAGGTTCCGGCAAGACGCCGTCCCTGGCACACCCGCTCAACCGGCCAGCGCCGCGACGAGGTGCCGCAATTCACCTTCCAAATCAGCCGGGTCGGCGACGGTCTGTGCAATCTCCGCGCGCAAGAGAGACTTGAAATGCCGTCTCATGCGCAGCACGGCCATGCGGACGGTGCCTTCTTTCATCCCGAGCTGGAGAGCGAGTTGCGCGTACGAGTTTGCGTCCTCAGCCCCGATCAGTTGGTCCTGCAAAGCGGCGAACAGTTCAGCTTTGCCGCTCGCGGCGTATTCGTCGCACAGTTGCTGCGACACAGTGTCGATGACGGTCAGCGCCCAGTTTTGCACGAACAGCTTTTCGGGAGTGGCCTCATGGGAAGGCTCACGCAGATAGCGGGCTTCAGGCGACTCGTCATCCCACGAAACTATCGAGTGCTTGCCGCCGCGTTTGGCCGCGTGCTTTCGATCCCAATCGTTGGCCAGAAAGTTTTTCAAGGAGGCCAGGAGGAAGGAGCGGAATTTCCCTTTCTCCCGCTCCACTCCGCCCAGCGCTTTCTTTTCGAGGAGGTGGGCAAAAAATCCCTGCGTTAAATCCTCGGAGTCGTGCGCCGAGTGACCTTGCCGCCGCACGAACGCATACAACGGATACCAGTAGGCGCGGCACAACTGCGCGAGCGCCCGTTCGGATTCCGCTGACGAACTCAATCCCGCTGCAAGCACCATGCTCCAGCGCGTAGTGACGAAAACCGCGTCCGCCTTGATCTGGTTTGAATTCGAGAGGGGCGCACTCATGCTGGTATCGCGACCCTGACCATGATGCACCGGCGGGTCAAATGCCAAACCGCCCGATTGTCGGGCGCATCCCGCTGGCGGTATCACCGTGCTTGTTTCGTCCTGCAAGGGCAGGAGAAAGGCGGCGCTAAAGCGGCCGCACTCCAAACGCTCCGCGCAAGTCGAGGCGCTTCCTGTTTCGCGCCAGCGTTTGGAGTGCGGTCGCTTTAGCGCCGCTTTTCCAACTCACGCCAGAATTTCCTTAATCATCTCCCCGTGATCCATGTCGAGGCGCTTGCGGCCCGGCACTTCGAGCTTGTGCGAGTCGAGCCCGAGCAGGTGCAGCACCGTGGCGTGGATGTCGGTGACGTAGCGGCGATCCACGGCGGAGTGAAAACCAATCTCGTCCGTCGCGCCGTAGGTCGTGCCGCCTTTCACGCCCGCGCCGGCGAGCCATGCGCAGAAAGCCTGCGGGTGATGATCGCGCCCCGTGCCTTCCGCGCCGGGTGATCGTCCGAACTCGGTGCCGAACACGACCAGTGTGTCTTTCAACATGCCGCGTTGCTTGAGGTCTTTGAGCAATCCGGCAATCGGTTGGTCCACCTGCTGCGCCAGTTTCGTGTGATTCGATTTGATCTCGGAGTGTGCGTCCCAATCACCGCCGCCACCGCCGCCGTGAAACAACTGCACGAAGCGCACGCCGCGCTCGACCAAACGCCGCGCCACGAGACATTGCTCGCCGAACGCTTTGGTCTCGGGTTTGTCGAGTCCGTAGAGCTTCCGCGTTTCATCGGATTCCTTTTCGAGCTGCATCGTTTCGGGAATCGACGTCTGCATCTGGAAGGCGAGCTCGTACGACTTGATGCGTGCGCGCAAATTTTTATCGTCGGGATAATCGATGCCCGCGAGGTTGTTCAACTTGCCAAGTAGGCTCAGGTTCTCCGCCTGTTGCTCCAGCGTCACGCCCTCCGGCGGCTTGATGAAGGCCAGCGGCTTCTTCGCATCCACGTTCAAGCGCACGCCGCCGTACTCCGGCCCGAGATACGCCGCGCCGTGCGTGAAGGCCCCGCCGCAGCAATCGCCCGTCGGCACGCCGAGCACGACATACTCCGGGAGATTTTCGTTGATCGAACCCAGCCCGTAGCTCACCCACGAGCCGATGGTCGGATGCTCCAGTTCGCGCGGATGCCGGCCCGTCTGCCAGGTGAGTTGCGCGCCGTGATCGTTGTGAATCGTCCAGAGCGAGCGCACCACCGCGAGGTCATCCGCGCATTCGCCGGTGTGCTGGAACCAGTCGCCCACCACCAGCCCGCTCTCGCCGTATTTCTTCCAGCCCGTCTGGAGCGGCATGATGACCTTGCGGTTCCCGTGCGCCGGATTCGCGCCGATCACGTCCTTGCCCTCCGTTTTCACCACGTCCGCGTACGGCGTGTCCGAAATGGATTTGCCGGCGTATTTGTCCAGCTCCGGCTTAACATCGAAGCTCTCGACATGGCTCACGCCGCCGCAGAGAAAAATCCAGATGACCGACTTCGCCTTCGGCGTGAAATGCGGTTTCCCCTCCGGCGGCCGCCACGCGGACTCGTCCGCCCGCGCCACGCCGTCCTTGAACAACATCGCGCCCAGCGCCAGCCCGGTGAACCCCATGCCCGTGTCGGCGAGAAAGGAGCGGCGGGTGACGCCGGGGCATCTGCTGTGATTCGTGGCTTTCATGAGTTCAGAACTAAAGCTCGACGATTATGTCCTTGCCGTATTTCAACCCTGCAACTTCCGCCGCCAATCGAATAATGTTCTTCTTGAGCACATTGTTGAGGTTGGTTGCGACCAGCCAGCCACCGGGCAAAGTTGCGCGCATGTCACGAAGGTCATCCCGATCCGGATAGAGTTCTTCGGCGGTGCGAGCAATGTAGCGACGCTTGCGGCCTTGCGCGTCCGGATGCTCCGAACACCGTTCAAGAAACGACGGATCAGACTTCGCGAGTTCGCGGAGAACAATGACCATTGCATCCTTCGCGTTCTGGTAAGAGTGCGCCTTGCCAAGAAGCACCAACCGCCCGCTTCGCGAAGTTTCATTGTTTGCGCCGGGCGAGGGCGCTGGCCTTGGCAACGGACGACTCGGTTGTGGCGCGCTTCGTTGCGCGGTTTCGGCGATCACTGGCCGGCCCAATCTCAGGAGGAACTCAGCGACATCATCGTTGTCAGGACGAACGCCAGCTTTTGATTCGACGGCACCAGCAAGAAGATCAACCAAAACCTCGTCCCCCTTCTCTACTAACTCATGCCATGCTTCGGGAATGGCTGCACGCGCTTGGGAACGGCGGTTGCGGCTCCGATATTCTTTTCTCGCGGTTTCCAGCACTTCACCTGATTCGACTCTGGAACGTGCGAGGTAGCGGTGCAGAATTTCACTGGCTTCGGCAGGTGGGCGTTCAAACAAGTCGAGCTTGTAGACACGCCTGTCCTCGTAGCTGCCTTGCTCCGCCGGAAGATAAAAACTCCAAGTCCTGCCGTCGGTAAGCACAACGAAAGGAACTCCCTTGTGGAAGGCGTATTCGAGCGCCTGCCGGACAGCATCTTCAGCTTTGCCGGGCTGTTTGACCTCGGTGAAAATCGCGGGTTTGGTTGGCGGATGGCAAAGTGCGAAATCAACGCGTCCTTCGCCGGTTCCGTATTCAGGCCAGACCACGGTCGTGTCCCAAGTATCCCAACCAAGTTCCTGAAGCACGCGAAGGACGATGCCTTGGGAGATTGACTGCTCGTTCGCGAACTTTCCCTGGCGAAGCCGCGTGATGATGTCCGTGAGCGTGGTTTCGAGTGACATGTTAAGTTTTCACGCGGCGCACTTTCCGTTTCTGATAGCTGACGATGGGATGGCCGGAATGTTTCTGGCGTTCGCGCGCCTCGGCGAAAAGGCGGTCAACGCTGTGGCCGCGTGCGGCGGACAATTCGTCTTTGATGCGCCAGATTTCCTGGAGCACCAAGTCACCCTGGCTCGGGACCGTTGGTTCTTTGGCGGTTTTCATGGTGTCATTCTCCCAAAAGTTCTTCCGGTGTGCAAATCTCCGGCAATTCGCAGCCTTGGGCTTCCACCAGGCGGCGCAAGCGACGCCCGATGGCCGGATTGGCGATGTGCCGGCAATTCCAGGTCAGCAGTGTCTCCATCTGATGAACCGAGGCGAGGGCAATGTGTGCGGCGTCGGCGTCCGCTGAAGCCGGCAGCAGTCCCGATTGAAGAATGCAGCCGGTGAGGGCTTCGGCGGCGGCGGTCAGTTCCAGCACGCTGAGGTCGGCGACGAGCGCGAGGCGGCGCTGCGCCATGTAGGCTTCCCCGGCGGCGATTTCGTCCAACACGACCTGTGAGGTGAAAAGTTCGTGCCTCCCACGCTGGAATTCCCACCAGTCGCGGGTGAGTTGCTGACGCGCGGCTTGCAGGAGATCGCGGGCAGGGCGGGCCACGACGTAACTCGGAATGGTGCTTTCGATGTAGATGCGCATGGCTCGCTGGAATCAAGTGTCTCCGTCCCCGAACAGCATCGCGCCCAGCGCCAGCCCGGTGAAACCCATGCCGGTGTCGGCCAAGAACGACCGGCGGGTGATGCCGGCGCAGCGTAACGATTGAACCGCAGTGTTCATGGCTGGCTGTTGCGCACATACTCTAGTGGGGTTCTTTGAAGGCTGTAAACGGGATGATTCAACGTATTCAGAATTGGAACCCCGGCGCATCAACTGATCGGCCACGACCACGTTGAAAACCGAGACCCTTCACAAAACACAGTTGACCACCGGCCCGGTCGTGACACGGTGCGCGGTGTGCGTGGCGCGATGAAACGACTTCTCCCTTCCCTGCTGCTGGCGCTGACGGCGGCGTTCTCCCTCGAAGCGCGCGCGCAGCAGGAGCCAGCGCCGGCGGACGTACTGCAACAGGCCGCCGAACTCATCGCGGACCACCTCGACGACGACGCCCTCGACGCGCTCGGCGTGGACCAGGAGAGCGCGCGCCAGTTCCTGGCTGAATTGCAGAAACGGCTGCAAGGCTCGCAAGTCTATGACCTCGCCACGCTCCGCTCGACGGCGGTGCAGCTTCAGCCGCTGCTCGCGCGCTTCGAGGAGACCCAGCCCTACGCGGCGTGGTTGAAAACGCATTTGGACTACTTCGAGATGTCCGAGCGGTTGAGCCAGGAAGCCGAGCGCCAGCCCACCAACACCGCGCGCGCCCTGCCCGCGCCATCCGCCGAGACGCAGCGCCGCGCGTGGACCAAACTGATCGAGGAACGGCCCGCGCCCGCCACCACGAACAAGCAGGTGGCGCGGCTGAAACAAATTTTCGTCGAGGAGCGCGTGCCGCCGCAGCTCGTGTGGCTTGCGGAAGTCGAGTCATCGTTCGACGCGCGGGCGCGCAGTCCGGCGGGCGCGGCGGGACTCTTTCAACTCATGCCCGCCACGGCCCGCAGCCTGGATTTGTCGGTCGGGCTGCTGCGCGATGATCGGCTGAACGCGGAGAAGAACGCACGCGCCGCCGCGCGTTACCTGCGTCAGTTGCACGGACGGTTCAAAGACTGGCGGCTGGCGCTGGCGGCTTACAATTGCGGCGAAGGCCGCGTGGCCGAGCTGTTAAAAAAACATCGCGGCCAGACCTACGACGACATCAATCAATACCTGCCCACCGAGACGCAGATGTATGTGCCCAAGTTCGAGGCCACGCTGCGCAAGCATGAGCAGATGGCCATGCGGCAACTCGCCCCGCCCCGCGGCTGATTTTTCGGGACAAGTTCAGCTACGGAATAGTTTCAGCAGCAACCAACACCTCGCGCGCGCCGGGCGTTACGCTTGCCTGCGTCGTCTGGCCGCCGGGCCAGCGGATGGAGAGCGCGCGGATTGGCTTGGGCGATGACAGCAACGGCACCGCGCTGTCCTGCGAGAGCCAGCCGAAGCCAGCGTGGATTTCGTGTGCCGCGCCCAGCGTTCCATCTGCGAAGACCGCGCGGATCACCGCACCGATGGCGTGGGGATTTTTCGGCGGCCCTTGCAGCCGCACGCGCAAGCCGGGACGCGCGCGCTCGTTGTGAAACAGTTTCGTCTGCGCGCCGTTCTGGCCGACACACACGTCCACGCGGCCGTCACCATCGTAGTCGCTCACGGCCACGCCACGACCTTCGCCGTACACGGCCACACCGCTTTCGGCGGTGGAGGTCGCCCGGAAAGTTCCGTCGCCACTACCGAGCAGCAGCATCCCGCGCCCGGCGTCGTGGCGCGCGGTCATCGGTTCGATGGCGAAAAAGTTTTGCGCGAGCAGCACGTCCTCGTGGCCATCGCCGTCGAAGTCCGCGACACCGAGGCCAAAAGCGGGCGCAAGCTGCGCCTCCAGCGGGAGCGGACGCACCTCGAAGTTCGTCCCACGATTCAGGAACAGCATGGATTGGAAAACGTGCGCGGAGAGTTCGCGCGCCCGCGTCATGTCGCCGATGACTTCCACCACACCTGCCCGGCCGTACTCGGTGAAGCCAGCAAAGCGCGCCGCCAACTGCGGGAGCGCACCGGCCACCGCCATCGGATCGCGCAGCGGCACGAGTTTCTTCAACGCCGGATCGAAGGCGGCCTCCAGCATGTCGAACACGCCGTTGTCGTCAAAATCACCGTAGAAAATTTTCACCGGCTCGGGCGCGTAACGGTGATACGAAGTGTTCTCGCCAAAGTTGCCGGCCACGAAATCCATCCGGCCGTCGCCGTCAAAATCTCCAGCGGCGATGCTGGTCCACCAGCCGGTCAGCGAGTCGAAGGATGAAGGTTGAAGGTTGAAAGTCAGGCCGGTCACGCGCGGGTTCCACGGAGACAGTTGGCCGCGCTCATTGTGGAAAATTTTTATTGGCCCCCATTCGCACGCCACGATCAGTTCCGGCCAGCCGTCCGCATTGAGATCGCTCCAGACCGCGCTGGTCACGAGGCCGAGGCGGGAGAGCAGTTTGGAATTTTCCGTGTCGAGCGCCCACACGCCGTTCGTGCCGCGAAACAGTTGCGAGGACGCCGACTCGGGATAACGCGCGGGAATCACACGCCCGCCCACGAACAAATCCAGTTCGCCATCGCCGTTGAAATCCGCGAGCGCCAGCGGGCCGGTAGCGGAGTCGCGGCCAGGGAACGGCTCGGAGATTTTTCCCGTGGCCAGATCGTGAACGCGTACGCCGCCATTCGTCCCGCCCTCTTCATAGTGGCTGCTGCCCGCGAGCAGCGCGCGCGCCCCGGCCCGCGACACGCCGATGACGGCGGTTTGATCACGAGGCACAAGACTGTCGAACGGCGGGCGAGAGACCGGCTCGAAGCCGCCTGCTCCGGTGTTGCGAAACCCAGCCATCTTCCCGCCCCGTCCGCTACCGATGAGCAAGTCGTCACGCCCGTCGCCATCGAGATCAAACCAACTGACGCCAGGTCCGGGCTGGCTGAGTTTGCGCGTGAGCAACGGCTGGCGCTCAAAGTCATTGAACTCCTCCTCGTGGTGGGTGTGATTGAGCAATGCGCTCACGTCCTGAAACAGCGGCTGACCTTGGACCTTGGACCTTGGACTTTGGACCCGGCTCGCTCCGCTCTCGTCGAGTTCGCAGATCAAGTTCGCGGCCACGTTCGTCACCACGCTCACCGTGCCGCTGCGCCACGTCACCTCGATGGTCAGCCGGTTGGTCGCGGAACCGGCGGCGAAGGTGCGGACAAAATCGTCGCCCGACAGAAACCGTCCGCCGCAGATCATCTCCTGCGACTGCGGCACGGGACCGCCGAGCACACGGATTTTCGCGCCCACGCCGCGTGTGTTCGGCGGCAGCCCGCGCAGCCGCACTTGCACACGCGGAGCAGTGGCGTCGTTGCGGTAGAGCAGCGCGGGACTGTTCAGGCAGTTGAGCACCGCGTCGAGATCACCGTCGTTATCGAGGTCGGCGAGCGCGAGTCCCTGCTTCACGCCCGGCGCCTGGAAATTCCATGCGGCGCTCATGTCCTCGAAGCGCAGACCGCCGAGATTGCGGAAGGCAAAGGCGGCGTTGTCGAGGCGTGGGTAAATTTTCCGCAGACGCAACTGCTCGACAGCCGACATCCGGCGCTCCTTTTTCAACGTCTCGACGCGTCGGGCCACGTCCACATTCTGGCCGTCGCGCTCGTGACCGTTGCTGATGAGCAAGTCCTCGTAGCCGTCCAAATCCACGTCGAGAAACACGGGCGTCCACGACCATTCGCTGGCCTCCAGTCCGGCGAGAGCCGCGACCTCGGCGTAGGTGCCGTCGCCGCGATTCCAGAACAGCGTGTTGCGCATGTATTGCGGGCGGTTCGCGAAGACGCCGGGTTGCGACGCCACCCCGTGCCGGTCGCCGAGCTGCACCATGCGGCGCGCGTGCTCCCGGCTCAACATGTCCACCACGAAGAACTCATCCTGGCCGTCGCGGTCGAGGTCGGCCACATCTACGCCCATCGAGAAGAGGGAGTTTTGGCGCAGCGCGAGCGGCGGGGCGAGCCGGAAGACGCCGCGCCCCTGGTTGATCCAGAAATAATCCGGCCCGTCGAAATCATTACACACGTAGAGGTCCGGCTGACCGTCCCCATTGAAATCTCGCAGCATCACGGACAGTCCAAACTCGTAGGGAATGGCGACGGGCCGTCCGTCCTCCCCGAGGAAATTTCCGCCCGTCCACGACACGACCGCGAATTTTCCCCCGCCCTCGTTGCGAAAGAAGATGTCCGGCTCGCCGTGCTCGCTGATCGCGCCACGCGCATCCACGGTGAAACGTCCGCGTAATTCCGGCGTGTCCACGGAGCGCCCGTTCACGGCGGCCAGCACAGGTTTCCCGTTGACCATGTTGATCGTGAAACGCGTGAACGGTTCGTCGCGCAGCGTGGTGGTGCGGTAGTTCGTGACGTAGAGATCGAGGTCGCCGTCGCCGTCCACGTCCGCCAGCGCGAGCGAAGTTGCGCCGCTCTTCGTTGCGGTGCCGGCGGTTTTGGTGAACTCAGTGAAATGAGCGCGACCGTCGTTCAAGAAAATGGAGGTGCCGCGACCGAGCGCATTGACGAGCAAATCCAGATCGCCGTCGCCATCCAGATCGGCGAAGAGCACGCCGGTGGTGTCGAGACCGGCGCAGGCCACACCGGACTGCGCGGTGATGTCCTCGAAACGCCAGCCGCCCAGATTGCGGTAGAGCGCGTTCGGCCCGTCCATGCCACCGAGATAAATGTCGCAGAGACCATCACCATCCACATCGCCGAGCGCGACACCGGAGCCGTTCTGGTAAATCTGATTGGTCAGGGAACGCTCTTCAGCCAGGAGGTTCGTGTGCCGGATTCCCGTTTGGTTTGCCGTGAGCAGCGTGAAGCCGGCGCGCGCACCGCTCATTGCTTCCACCGCCTGCGAACGAAACCCTGCGCCGGCCTGCCACTCGGCAGACCGCGCGAAGTCCACTGCTCCGACGTAGAGCGCCGCGGTCAGCACTAGGATCCGGCAATTGTTCATGCAGAAAAAAAGAGACCGGGATTTTCACCCCGGTCTCTTGCGTTAGCTGCCTAAAGTTAGCGAAGTCTGAAGAAAATCTTCGTGTCCGGAGGCGTCGGAACCGTCTGCGGATTAGTTTGCGTCGCCGAATCAGTCCACGGTCCGTTCACATTCGTCGACTCTTGCAATACTCCGCCGCCGACCCAACTCAAGGTTGTGACGCCACCATTTTGGCTGATGCTCAAGACTTTCTTGAGGACCACGGTGATAGCGACCGAGGGTGAAGTGAGGCCAGCAAACGTGGCCGTCAAGTTAGCCACGCCGGTCACGCCGGTACCGGCGGTGAGGAGGGAACTCGGCGAGACCGAGACGCGCGACGGGTTGTCCGAAATCAGCGTGAAGGTCCGCTGCGCCGTAATGTTCACGTTGGATACGGAAGAGAAGTCCGCGAACACCTGAGCCTGCTGCGTGCTGCCATCCAGCATCAGGTTCGTCTGGACCACGATCCGAACGGCGAGAGGGGTGCCGAACGAGTTGTTTGGTCCAATGGTGCGGTTGAAGGCGATTTCCTCCGGAGTGATGATGCGGTTGTAGATACGGAACTCGTTGAAATCGCCCTGCATGTTATTATCGCCGCTCCACTGCGAGCGTCCGAGCCAGACGTTCACGTCGTGAATCTCGTTGAACGGAACCACCGAAGAGAAGCTGCCTGCCAGCGTCCCGTTTTCATAGACCCGGACCTGGCCGTTGGCCTCATCCCAAGTGATGACAAAGTGGAATTCAGTCCCGAAGTTGCTCACATTGTAGCCGACGCTGGTCTCTACGTTGAGCGTGGAGGCGTCGGGCAGCGGATCTACCTCGCGAACCACGGCGACATGCCGTCCGACGTTGCCACCCTCTTGGGCTGACAGGAACAGGTAGTCGCGGCCATCGCCGCCGCCGCCAGGACCGGGGTTCTCACCGACGCTGGAGTTGCCGAAGTCTAGGATGCGCGACCAGTTCTGATTTCCCGTAACCCGCGTCCAGCCTTCCAGGGTAATCTTCCCGCTGCCGATGCCGCCGTTCGCGGCTCCGTTCGCCGAGAGCAGGCCGTTCGGGAGGTCCACGTAAGCCGCCGAGGCCGAGGCACCGCCATTGATGAAGACACGGTCGCCGTCGAACGTCGCCGGGGAGCCGAGCACCACACCGTGCGCGGTGCCTACGCTGTCAATGACGGTGGCACCGGCGGCGTTGCCAGACGCGTTGCGGAAGCTGTAGCGGTGCTGAAGGCCGAATGGCTGGTAGAGGAAAACCGGCGTAACGGTCGTGGACGGATCGGTGGGATTACCAAACTCATCCTGCTGGCCATCTCCGTAAAGCACGTACGGCGTGTTGGGAAGGAAGGCCGAGTCATAGGTAACGGTGATGACATTGCCATTGACTGCGCGAATCAGGCCGACCGGCGCACCCGACTCGAAGAAGTAAAAGTTACCCGCGTCGGTGGCGACGTTTGGATCAATAGGCTCGCTGTAAGTAAGGATAAGTACATTCCGGTTTTCACCCACCCGCGCACTGAGCAACGTGGGCCGCACCAGATCAGGCTGCACCGTCAGCACAGCGGCGGTGGAGGTGTTTGTCTGTAAGCCTGGGAGCGAGACAATGGCGCGGAATTGAATTCCGTTATCCACGCTGAAGGCCCGGAAGGTGTAACTGGAGGAAGTAGCGCCAACGATGTTAGTGAAGGAAGCGGCGGTATTGTCCTCACTGCGCTGCCACTGGTAACGCTGGCTGCCACTGCCCGCGCCCGCCACGGTAACATCCACGCTGAACGTGGCGTTCTGACCTTCGAGCACGGTCAGGTTCGTCGGGTTCTGCGTGATGGTCAGGCGCGAGGCAAAGGCCAGATTGCCTGAACCAATGACGGTGAGCGGAGTGACAGCGCCTTGGAGGCGAGCCGCCACTTCCACGTAATCGCCGCCGCCGCCTTCTTTGAAGAGCGCCTCGATAAAGTATGCCTGACCGGCGATCAAACTGATCGGTGGGGTCGGATCTAAGCCGCCCGAGAGGGCGCGGCAGCAGCCGGGCGCAAAGCGAACGGGGACCTTGCCACTGGAGTTCGGGCCGTTCGTATTCATCAAGAGGAGTCCGTCATCGTCCGAGCTGATGTAGAAAATCCAGTTACCAGACGTCGGCGGAATAAAGTGGCCTGAGATGGAACCGCCGTAGTTGTCCCGACTGTTGTTGTTGTACGGGGCGGGTGCGAGGCGACTGTTCATGCCGGTGATCACCGCTTCATAATCCGGCGTATTGTTCAAGAAGGTCGGGTGGTTGGTCAGCAACGCTATGGCATTGCCGCCACCGGTGGGATAGGCCCGGAAGAGCACCACTCCAGGAGAGTAGAACAGGTCGGATGCAGTGAATGGAACCACGGTCGGGTTCGGCACAATCTGGTTTGGGACGCCCGCGCGATCCGTGATGTTGTTCAGGACCAGGACGTATATACCACCGGACACCTGGTCCGCCGTGCGAAGCGCCACACTCCTGCCATCCGGCGCAAGTTCCGGGAGCACGGAAGCGCTGTGCGCAAGAACCACACCCGCTCCGTTGGTGATGGTGTAGTTCGCCGGATTAGTAGCCTGCAACGCGGTGATGGGATCGGAGAACAGAATGCCAATCGAGGTGCGGCTCGGGGCACCCAAGATTTGCGTGACCACCGGGGGAGTTACATCCGAAATAACCGTGAGAACCGCCGGGGCGCTGGTCACGGAACTGAAGCCGTTGGCCACGACGACCACGTAACTTGCACCATTCGCAAAGCGGAGGGTGTTGAAGGTGAAGGTCGAGGAAGTCGCACCGGGCAAAGCCACGTTGTTGCTATACCATTGGTAGCTGTAGTTCGGGCTGCCACCCACGAGCACGCTGAACGTCGCCGGGAAAAGTTCATTGACCGTGGTGCTGGCCGGCTGCGTGGTGATGACCACCGGGCCAAGGCTGGAGAAATCGTCGAAAAAGAGGGTCGGCGGGCAACCAAACGAGTAGTTGGTCGCGAACATGGAACGGGGAATCACGTTCTGCGTTCCGTCAATGATGGCCGGACCTCCAGGTATCTGGACCGCCACGGACAAGGTGTCGCCACCACCACCCTCGGAATTCAGAGCTTCCATGTAGTAACGGCGTCCGGCGACCAGCGGAATGCCGGCGGTCAGCGGAGCCACGGTGTTGCCATTGGCCGGCAAAACGAAGTCGCGGAAGCCGCCCCACGCTGGCTTATTGATGATCAAGACTTTGTTGGCCGGCGAAGCGTCCGTGCTCAGGTAGAGGCGGGCATTGTCATCGTTGGCGAGACCAAAGACATAGTTGCCAGTGACGGGGGGGACAAACGAGCCATAAATCCACACGCCATAGTTATCAGTATTGGGATCAGCGAAGGTATTGCCGTTGTCCGGAACATTATTCTCACTCGTTTGATACTCCATGTTCACGATGTTCGAGCTGAACCGTTGTGGCACCGCGCACGTGGCGATTTTGTTCAACAAATTGTCGATGCTGCCCGAGCCGTCAAAGCGTTTCACCGTCAATCCAGCGGGACCGTTCAGGCCGCCCAAATGCGTGAACGTGCGGGTCGTCGGATTGGGGTTCAACAAATTGCCATCCGGGTCGGTGATGCCTGTACCAGTCACATTGTAGGTTGCGCCGACGGTGAGGCTGGAGACCGTCAAACGGACGAGGCGCAGGTTGCCGTTGTGGAACGCCGCCGCCGAGACGGTGACGCCGTTATTCACCGTGTAGCTGCCGGGAACCAACGCCGACGCGCCCATGTCTTTCGAGAACTCGACGTAGATGCTGGTGCCGGACGGGTCGACACGCGATCCAGCGTTCAACATTTGCGGGGCAGGAATGACCGTCAAGGTGGAGGAATTGGTCGCGCTGCTGAACAGGTTGTTCACCACCACCTTGAAGACCGCACCGTTTGCGGGGAGGCGCGCGGTGAAGCTGTAAGAAGGCGACGTAGCACCCGCAATGGCGACGTTGTTGCTGTACCATTGCGTGGTGAAAGGCGGCGAGCCGTCCAGCACGGTCGTGAAAGTAGCGGTGCTGTTCTCGACCGCGCTTTGATTGCCTGGACCCGTGAGTGCCACCGGGCCGAGATTATTCACGTAGGTCGCAGGGCAACCGAAGGAATAGACTTGGGCAAAGGAGGCACTCGCGATCACGTTCTGCGTGCCGTTGATGATGGCCGGGCCAGATGGGGTTTTCACGGCCACGGAGACGTGGTCGCCGCCGCCACCTTCTTGGAAGAGCGCTTCAATGTAATATTTCTGGCCGGCCACGAGCGGAATGTTGCCAGTGAGCGGGACAATGTTGTTGTCACCAGAGATGAACTGACGGGCACCGTTCCATGACGTTTGCTGCGAAATCAGTACTTTGTTGGCGGGATTCGCATCCGTGCTCAACCAAAGTTCAGCGTTGTCATCGGCAGCAAAGCCGAAAACGTGATTACCGGTTTCCCCCGGAACATATAAGCCGTTGACGATGGCTCCATATTGTTCGGTGTTGCCATCTGGAGAGTTGATTTGAGGATTCGTTCCGTACTCCAACGTGGGGAGGTTAGGATTGAAGCGATCCGGCGTTACACAAGTGGCAATCTTGTTTTTGACGATAGCAA
The DNA here is from genome assembly GCA_043757045.1 of Akkermansia sp. GTDB lineage: Bacteria > Verrucomicrobiota > Verrucomicrobiia > Limisphaerales > SIBH01 > JANNGC01. The sequence goes on from JAYVQC010000042.1 coordinate 28,680, forward strand.
AATCACCGGAGCCATCATATCTGCGCAGCGTGATGCCGCCATAATTAACCGCGTGGGCAACATTAATGGTCGCCGGGTTGGGGAATATCACCGACCCGACCGAGTCTTGCACGCCGCTGACAGTAACCGTGTAAGTCGTGTTCGCCGCCAGCGTGCTAACGGCGAGTTTCACACCATTGCTGCCCGCACCCCAGAGAGTGACACCGCTGACCGTCACACCATTGTTAACCGCGTAGTTCGCGGGATTCAGCACGGTGGTGCCGTCCATCTGGCGGTCAAACGTCAGATAAATGCCGTTGGGGTTGTTCAAAGTGGTGGCTGCGATCAGTTGCGGAGCCGCAACCACGGTCAAGAGCGCACCCGCGCTGGTGGCAGTGGAACTGTCAAAAGCGTTGCTGGCCACCACGGAATACGTCACACCGCTATTGGCCACGGTGAGAGCAGGTGTCGTGTAGGTCGCGCCGGTAGCTCCGGGGATGTCCACGCCATTCGTGCGCCATTGAATCGAAAGAAAGTCAAATCCGCCCGCATGACCAAAGGAGAAAGTGGAGGTCTGGCCGACCACGTTGGTGCGGTCCGTCGGATTGCTGGTAATGGCCACGGCGTTGGAAGGGCTGCCGAAGTCGCGAAATTGTGCCGTGGACGTCACCGGGAAGGCGATATTTTCGTTGTGACCGCTGACCGCCAAGCCGACAAGCGCCGCCGAGGGGATGGGGTGATCAAACCAGCGGTTGGGTGGGGCCACGGCATCCAAATTATGGGAGTCAATCTGGTTCCACGTCGCACCGTCACCGCTGCGATATGTGTTCACAATGTTCGCCACGCGTTGCATACGGATCCATGCATTCGGATAATTGGGGGCAAAACCGCTGCCGGTTTCATTGTTGCCGCCCTGCACGCCGTTGCCCGCATCACGCTTGGTGCGCCACCCGGTCGCGGTGAAGTTGGCTCCGTTGCCGCTGCCGTCTGTGGTCGTCACGTCTGCCGGCTGCGTGTAAACAAAGATGGCCTCGGTCTGAGGGTCCAGCGATTCGGCGAGGCGGATGCCGGCCTTAGTCCACCGGTTGGCGGGCGTCAAGCTGATCGCGCGCACGCGCACGTCGAAATCGCCAGTCTGGTTGTAGTAGGCGTAGTGACCCTGATCGGTATCACCCCAAAATTCGGTGCCGCCACCCACGATGGTATATGACCCGACGACGCCGGGATTGGTGACGGTGGAACCAACGCCGACGGGAGCATTGATATCTACGGCGGTGAACTGCGCCTGAGTTGCCCACGTCATTGATCCGACGAGGAGCGTGGCGAACAGGGTTTTGATTTTAGAGGCGATTTGCATAAGTGAACTTTGGGTTACCGGATTACTGCTGTGTCCAGCGGGACAAAATGGAAGTCGGCGATACGATGGTGAGATCGTGCGCGCAGTTGTTTGACTGGACGGTTCGTTTGGATGAGACGAATAAAATCCAAGTTACGTGTTGCAGCAAGCAAATTTTTCCGCCGTGAGCAGTAACGGACGTGGCGACGCGCGGGCGGCAGGGGCAAAATGGCTTTGTACAGGGATGAATCGGTGATCGCGGTTCTGCCCTGTCGCTCGAAAACTAATTCATATTATTTTTTCTCACGCCTCCCTTGGTGCGCTGAACCAAGGAATTCGGGCAGCAGAAGGATTTGACGGAGCAGCACCTCTGCGAGGCTGACGAAGAAACAGGTGATGGTTGCCGACGTGTCGGGCGGATGGTTTGTCCGAGGGGAAAAGTGGTGGCTGGAGCCGGAATCGAACCGGCGACACGCGGATTTTCAATCCGCTGCTCTACCAACTGAGCTATCCAGCCCACCATGAAGGGGCGCTATTGATAGGGGCAAACAGTTTTTCCGCAAGGGATTTTCTGCTCCCATTTCCTCCGCGCTCCGGCATTTTTGCCGCATGACCAAGATATTACTTTCGCTTCTGGCCGCCGCGCTCTCCGCCGCACCAACGTCGTCCGCCGCCGATCGGACACTGGATATTTACTGGATTGATTCCGAAGGCGGCGGCTCGACGCTGCTCGTCACGCCCGCCGGAGAATCGGTGCTGATTGACACGGGCAATCCCGGCGGACGCGACGCGGGACGCATTTACAAAGTCGCGGCCGAGGTGGCGGGGTTGAAGCGCATTGATCATCTCGTGACCACGCACTTTCACATGGATCATTTCGGTGGCGCGGCGGAACTGGCGGCGAGGATTCCGCTCGGGACAGTCTGGGACAACGGCATTCCTGATTACGACCCGGATGGCGGCAAAGACACGAACCGCTGGCGGCAAACCATTCAACCCTACGCAGATATGAAAGTGGCCGGCCGCCGACCGATGCTGCCCGGCACCATGCTCCCGCTCAAGCAGGCGCAGGATTCGCCTCACCTCTCCACTCATTGCTTCGCCACCCGCCAGCGGTTCTCGCATCCGCCGGGACCGCGCCACACCAACAACGCCGCTTGCGAATCCGCGCCGGCCAAAGCGGCCGACACCTCGGACAACAAAAACAGCATCGCCCTGCTTTTCATGTTCGGTGATTTCCGTTTCTTCGACGGCGGCGACCTGACATGGAACGCGGAGAAGGAACTCGTCTGCCCCATCAACTGGGTCGGCACGGTGGATGTCTATCAGGTGAATCACCACGGTCTCGACGTGAGCAACAACCCACTGCTCGTCCAATCCCTCGCGCCCACGGTGAGCGTGATGAACAACGGGCCGACGAAAGGTACCGGGAAACAAACCATCGCTACACTGCGCGCCACGCCCTCGATTCAGGCGCAGTATCAACTTCACAAAAACCTGCGGGCCGATGTGGAGAACAACACGAGCGACGGCCTGATCGCGAATCTCGAACGCGAGTGCGCCGGTGATTACATCAAGCTCTCCGTGCGTCCCGATGGGAAATCCTACGTGGTGAGCATTCCGGCGCTCGGACACCGGCGCGAGTTCCAGTCGAAGGCACGCTGACCAGCGCGCCTCGCGTGCCCATGTCGAATCACTTGGTCTGCAACGTCCGCCAGTGGACGCGCGCCACATCGCCCATGTAGTGCTGGCTCGTCGGGTCGTCCGCCGCCAGCTTGATGTGCTCGCGCTCTTTCGCGAGGTCGCCGAGCGCGGCGTAATAAAGACCGAGGTAAAGGTGCGCGTAGAACACCCCGTCGCGTGAGCGCGAGTTGCGGGCGGCGGCGAGAACTTGTTCCACCGTGCCAGTGCCGCGATAGAGCGCGTCCACTTGCGCCATCGGCACGCGGCCATCCGGCCCGGCGGGGACGATGATGGCGCGGGCGTTCGTCACGCTCGTCTCGCGCGCGGCGCAGAGGAAATGCCACGCGGCGTTCTCCACGTCATTTGGATTCACGGTCAGGTGGGATTCAAATTGTTTGCGCCCGTCCGTGAACCGCTTGGCGTAGTAGAGCGAGATGCCGCGCTGCCAGTGGTGCGGCGCCTGATCCGGCGAGAGTTCAATAACCCGGTCGAAGTCAGCGACGGAGGCTGCGAAGTGGCCGGCCTTGAAGTTCACCTCGCCGCGGCCCTGCCAGTAAGGCGCATGCTTCGGCTCCAACTTCAGCGCGACCGTGAGGTCACGCACCGCGTCATCGTAGCGGCGCGCACCTTCCAGCAAACGCGCCCGCACGGAATACGGCTGGGCGTTGCTGGGCGAGTCCGCAATGGCGCGGTCACACAACGTGATCGCCGCCGGGAGATTTGTCCGCGCCACCACGTTCACGGCCCGCAGCAGCAACTCCGGGCTGTCCGCCGCCGGACAGTTCAGGGCAAAGACCAGCACGAACCAGAAAAGGAAGATTCGGCTCATGCTGCCCAGAAACTCGGGACGCAAAACTCGGGACGCGACGAAGAAAGGACTACTTCTTCTTCGTGGCCTTCTTGATCGCGGCGGCGGCGGCCTTGGAGTCGAGCAAGGCGGCTTTGTGCGTCGTCAGCATCTCCTGGACGCTGGCGATGTTGGCAAGCTGCGTGGGGGCGCGGCGGTTGTCCAGAGTGCGGAAATGCTTGTAGCTCGCCAGGCGCTTGCCCATTTCGAGGATTTCGATGTGGCTGTCCTGGAGCTTCCAGATCTGGCCTTTGACCAGAACCAATGAGGCGGCGCTTTTGCGATTTAATTTCATATCTAATGGATTGCGGAACAGACGCCCGCGAATCGTGCGGGATAATAGCGAAACGCGCGCGTCAGGCAATGATTCATTCAGGTCATTTCAGACCGGAGCGCGCGAAAAGATGTTCAACTCATTTCTGGACAAGTGGCGGGGACAACTTGCTGCCGGCTTGTCCACGAGCAATCAGGACGCCTGCCGAAAGAGCAAGTCTGGGCAAAAGCGGCGCTGAAGCGACCGCTTTCGAGACGGTGATCAGGCCCGGTTGCGTCGGTCGCCAAGATTTTGTCATGCTCCGTCCATGCACCGAAAAATTCTTCTTCTGCTCGGCCTGTTCGCGACGACAAGCGCCGGGCCGGTTTTCGCCGCCGGGCCCGACCCGGCGCATTTCGTGGACGTTTTCACAAATGGCAAAGAAGGTTATCCCGCCTACCGCATTCCGTCGCTCATCACGACGAAGGGGGGCACGCTCCTCGCCTTCGCCGAAGGGCGCATGAGCCTGCGCGATCACGCGGAGAACGACCTCGTGCTCAAGCGCAGCACGAACGGCGGATTGAACTGGGGCACGTTGCAACTCGTGGCCGAGGACGGCACGAACGCGCTCGGCAATCCCACCGCCGTCGTCGTGCGCGACACGGGCCGCGTGCTGCTCATGTATCAGCGTTACGCGAAAGGCTTCGATGAACACAAAGCCGAACCCGGGCTCAACGGCCCGCACATCTGCCGCACCTGGCTTCAGCACAGCGACGACGACGGCGCGACCTGGAGCACACCGCGCGAGATCACCGCCTCCGTGAAGCGCCCGACCGAAGTGACCAGCACCGCGACCGGGCCGGGCATCGGGATTCAACTGCGACGCGGCCCGCACGCCGGGCGCATTCTCATGCCGTTCAACCAAGGTCCGTACGGAAAATGGAAAGTGTATGCCGTGTTCAGTGACGACCAGGGCGCAACGTGGCGCTACGGCGCCACCGCCGAAGAAGGCGCGGCGGGTCATGCGAACGAAGTGCAGTTCGTGGAATTGAACGACGGCTCGGTAATGCTCAACGCGCGCAACCAAGGCGGCGGATTGAAGCAGCGGAAAATTTCCGTGAGCCGCGACGGCGGCGCGACGTGGTCCGCCACCCAACACGACGCGACGCTGATCGAGCCGACGTGTCAGGCGAGCCTCTTGCGTCATCCGAACGACGGCGATGCCGCGCGTGATGTTTTTATCTTCAGCAATCCCGGTGTTCAAACCGGACGCAGCAACGGCGTGGTGCGCCTGAGCCGCGACGACGGCCAGACTTGGCCGGTGTCGCGCGCGCTGTATTCCGGCGGCTTCGCCTACAGTTGCCTCGCGTCGTTGCCGGACGGTTCCATCGGCTGCCTCTTCGAGCGCGACGGCTACAAGACGATCGCGCTCGCGCGCTTCACTTTGGAGTGGTTGAGCGTGCCGTGATGCATGGTGGGTTTTGTCGCGCGGCGACAAAATCGTAGTGGGGCAGCCGTCTCGGCTGCCACCGAGTCCACGGGCCGTCCCAGCCACAGTAAAGTCCAGAGGTCATGGCCGGTCATAGCCGGTCTGGTGGTGCGCGCGTTCCCCTCACCCCGGCCCTCTCCCGCTGGGAGAGGGAGGACGGCATTCAGTCGTCGTCACTCCGAACGCGCTGGTCGTCACCCGGTGCTGGCTGACTGGCTCCCTCTCCCAGAGGGAGAGGGCCGGGGTGAGGGAGAACGCGGCCTTCCTAGTACGAAACGGAAATTACTTTTGGCGCCCGCCCCACTGCACCGAACGAGGCTTGCCAGAGTTTTCACTGACACCAACACTCCTCGCATGAAACTTTCACCGCGCTGGCTCGCCGCACTGTCCTGCGCTGCCCTCGCCACCCTGCTCGGCGGCTGCGCGTCCGCCCCGTCCGCCATCCCTTCCATGAAGACTGTTGAACTCAACGACCCGCATCTCCCGCTTGAAAATGTCACCGACGCAAAATCGCTCGACTGGGTACGCGCGCAGAACGCGCTCTCGACGAACGAGCTTCAAGCGTCGCCGGTCTTCGAGCCAATCCGCCAGAAGCTGCTGACCATTCTCGACTCGAAGGAGCGCATCCCGTTCGTCGCGAAGCACGGCGCGTGGCTCTACAATTTCTGGCGCGACCAGCAGCACGTCCGCGGGATTCTGCGCCGCACCACGCTGGAGGAATACAAGAAGCCGCAACCCGCGTGGGAAACCGTGCTCGACCTCGACGCGCTCGGCGCGGCGGAAAAAGAGAACTGGGTTTGGAAAGGCTACAACGTGCTGGAGCCGGACCATGACCGATGCCTGATGGTGCTCTCGCGCGGCGGTGCGGATGCCTCGGTCTATCGCGAGTTTGATCTGGTGAAGAAGGAGTTCGTGGCGGGCGGCTTCACGCTGCCCGAGGCCAAGAGCCGCGTGGACTGGCGCGACCGCGACACGCTCTACGTCGCCACGGATTACGGTCCCGGTTCGCTCACCAAGTCCGGCTATCCGCGCATCGCGAAGGAATGGAAACGTGGCACGTCGCTCGCCGACGCGCGCGTGGTCTTCGAGGGCAAAGTCGAGGACGTGAGCGCGGACGTATCCGTGTCGCGCGATCACGGGCGCGTTTATGAATTCGCCCAACGCGCGCCGACGTTCTTCACCACCGAGACGTTCGTGCGGCGCGGCGATCAGTTCGTGCGGCTTGAGAAACCGGCGGACACGGAAGTGGACACGTTCGGCGACTGGCTGCTGCTCCAGCCCAAGCTCGACTGGACGTTGAACGGAAAAACTTACAAGAGCGGTTCACTGCTCGCGGCAAACTTCGACGGCTGGCTCGCGGGCCAGCGTAACGTAACGGTTCTCTTTGAACCCACCGCGCGCACCTCGCTCGCAGGCCTGGGCGCGACGAAGAATTTTCTCGTCCTCAACGAACTGGACAACGTCCGCAGCCGCCCGGCGCTGCTGCGCTTCGCGGATGGAAAATGGTCGCGCACCACGCTCGACGCGCCCGCCTTCGGCAACGTCAACGTCAGCGGCGTGGACTCGGACGAGTCCGACGATTACTGGATGACGGTCACGGATTTTCTCACGCCGTCGAGCTTGTATCTCGGCACGGCGGGGCGCGACGGACGCGAGAAACTCAAGAGCCTGCCCGCGTTCTTCAATGCCGACGGCTTGGAGATTCAACAGTTCGAAGCGGTGTCGAAGGACGGCACGCGCGTGCCGTATTTCCAAGTGAGCCGCGCGGGCGTGAAGCTCGAAGGTAAAAATCCCACGCTGCTTTACGGCTACGGCGGCTTCGAGATTTCGCTCCAGCCGAGTTACAGCGCCGGGTCGGGCAGCGCGTGGCTGGAGCGCGGCGGCGTGTATGTGCTCGCGAACATTCGCGGCGGCGGCGAATTCGGCCCCGCCTGGCACAACGCGGCGCGGAAGGAAAACCGCCAGCGCGCTTACGATGATTTCATCGCCATCGCCGAGCATCTCATCGCGCGCAAGATCACTTCGCCGAAACATCTCGGCATTCAAGGTGGCTCGAACGGCGGCCTGCTCATGGGCGTGATGCTGACGCAGCGCCCGGATTTGTTCGGCGCGATTGTCTGTCAGGTGCCTCTGCTCGACATGCGGCGCTTCAACCAGCTTCTCGCCGGCGCGAGTTGGATGGACGAATACGGCGATCCCGACCAACCGGAGCAGTGGGCCTACATCCAGAAATTCTCGCCGTATCATCAGGTGCGGCCCGGCGTGAAATATCCGCGCGTGCTGTTCACCACCTCGACGCGTGACGACCGCGTGCATCCCGGCCACGCGCGCAAGATGGTCGCGCGCATGAAGGAACAGGGCCACGACGTGCTTTACTACGAGAACATCGAAGGCGGCCACGGCGGCGCAGCGAACAACCAGCAAGCCGCCTTCATGTCCGCGCTGGCCTACACGTTTTTGTGGAAGCACTTGCAGTGAACGGAGCGCGGACCGCCGAGTCCGCGTGTGCATAAATGGGGACAAACTGTTCTATGCCTCACGCCAAGGCCGC
>JAYVQC010000043.1:0-2723 GCA_043757045.1 Akkermansia sp.
CGTTTGGAGTGCGGTCGCTTTAGCGCCGCTTTTCCCACGCTCCCGGAACACGAGGGCCATCACGGTGCGACACGCGCGCCAGAAAATGTTTTGACTAACCGCCGGGCGGATGGCCTTTAGCCGGGACATGAATCAATTGATCAAACTTGGAACTCGTTCCGGCCTGAAACAACTCACCGCCTCGCTCGGCCTGGTCGGACTGCTGGCGCTCTCCGCCGCCTCCGTGGGCGCGCAATCCATGAAGCTCGAATCGGGCACACTGGATTTCCTGAAAGGGCAGACGGCGTTGAACGTGGAATACGTTTATGACGGCCTGACCGTGGGCAAGGAAACCGAGCAGGCTTACATGGAGAAGCGCATGGGCGAGGCGAACAAGAAAGAAGCCGGCGCGGGCGACAAATGGCAGGCCGGCTGGAAAGGCGGACGCGAAAAACGCTTCGAGCCGAAGTTTGAGGAGTTGTTGAACAAGCAGTGGGAGAAGAAAGGCGTGAAGGCCGGCAAGAACCCGGACGCGAAATACACGCTGGTCTTGAAGACGACGAATCTTGATCCCGGCTGGAACGTGGGCGTGATGCGCTCGCCCGCATCGGTCAGCACCGAGGCCCATTTCTTCGATACCAAGGATCGCAGCAAGACCTTGGCGGTCATCAGCATTCAGAAGGCGCCGGGCCGCGATGCGATGGGCTACGACTTCGACGCGACGTATCGGATGCAGGAAGGCTACGCGAAGACGGGCAAGGAGCTAGGCTCGTTCCTGCTGAAGAAAGCGTTGAAGTAGAAACTGCACCGCCTCGCCGAAAACATCACGGCACCCGCCGTTCCACCGAGGGAACGAACGGGTGCCGTTCTGTTTTAGAATCCAGCCCGTGTTTGGAGTCTGTCGAGATTGGAGCGTCGGCCATCTTGGCTGACGCCACATTCTCACACAGGCTCTTGACCGCGGATGGACACGGACAAACACGCATCAAAGTGCGCGTCCAGGTCTGGCTTCACCCATCCGTAGCGGGAGACTTTTCCTCACAGCTTTTGCCGCGCGGTGGCAACCATCTGCGCCTCCTCAGGCAGCAGTTGCGCGCCCTTCGTGAGGTCGAGATAGGTGCGGGCCTTTTCCTTCTGCCCCGCCGCCGCGAGGATTGCGCCGTAGTAGCCGGCCACGGACGGATCTTTCAACATCGCGGGGCTGAGCGTCTCCATGATCCGCAACGCCTCGGCGGTCTTCCCCTGCACTTGCAATGACCACGCGTAGGTGGACGCGAAGGCGAAATTATTCGTCCCCCGATCATACACCTGCCGCGCCAGGTCGTGCGCGCGCGGGAGGTTGGTGTTCAGCAGCAACGCGAGCGCGGCCCAGTTGTTTTGTGCGGCGGCGTTGGTCGGCTGGCGTTCGAGCAGGAAGGTGTTCACCTCCAGCACGCCGCGCGTGTGGCGCTGGCGCAGGTAGCCGTTCTGCAACGATTCCAGCGGCCAGCGTTCCTGCGGAAAATCTTTCGCCGCGCGCCAGAGCGTGGACTCCGTTTCATTCGTCCAGCCCCAGGCGTTGGCCATTTGCGCTAGCGAGCCGAGCAGCTCGGGACGTTCGCCCGCGAGCTTCACCGCGTCGCGCCAGTGGGCGTCCGCCGCGTCCGCGCCGCCCTGTTTGCGCACGGCGAAAGCGAGCAGCGCCTTGCGCACGAAATTACGCTCGTCCCATTCCTTCGCATTCAGGAGTTCTTCCAGTTCCCGCCAGCGGGCCAAGGCAAAATACGCGCCCGCCACCGCCACGGGCAGCGGCGATTCCTGCTGCTTGGCGGGGGACAGCGACTTCACCCAGTCAATCGCGTTGGTCGCCGCGCCGAGTTCCGTCAGGCGCGTGACCAGCTCGGAGGCGGCGATGACATTCGTGCCGGCGTCGCGCTGCAACGTCGCCAGAAACGGGTTGAACTGCGGACTCTGCGCGCCGCGCAGCACGGTCAGGTGATCGAGCTTGTCGCTCCACGCGCTGTTGGTCAGGCGCAGCAGCGCGGCGGAATACTGCTCCGCCTCCGCGAAACGCTGGCGGCTGGTGTGATGCACCATCAAGGCGCGCAACGCCTGGGAGCTGTTCGTGCGCTGCTCCAGTTCCGCGCGCGCCACGGCGGACACCGCCGCGTCGCGCGACTCCAGGCGGATGACGCCGAGGTTGATGCGGTGCGATTCGTTGGCCGGCTCCAGGCGGATGGCCTGTAGCAAATGCTTTTCACCGTCCGCGATGCGGTTCTGCTTCAACGCGAGCTGGGCGGAGACAAGTTGAAAGGCCACGTCATTCGAGCTACCGCCGAGTTCGGCCAGTGTCTGCACGGCGAGCGGAAAGGGCGGCGGCTCGTAACGCAGCGCGGCCGCGGCGAAGACCAGCTTGTTCGAGCGCGTCGGCTCGATCTCGGCCACGCGCCGCCGCCAGACGAGAGCATTGGGGGAACGCGAAAGATCGGACAACTCGGCCAAGACGCGGCAGGCCGTGACGTTGTTCGAGTTCAGCACCATGACCTGACGAGCACTAAGGAGCGCCTGGCGGTTCTCACCCTTCACCAGGGCCTCCATCGCTTGCGCGGCAAATTTCTTTTCCTTCCTGGCGCGATAGGCGGGCAGGCCGAGCCACACGCCCGCCGCCGCGACCGCGATCAACACCAACAGAATTATAAGTTTTTTCATCAAATGCGGTCGCAGGCTCCCCGAACGCTGCCTCCTTTGCAACCGCGTTCACGGCC
>JAYVQC010000044.1:0-36098 GCA_043757045.1 Akkermansia sp.
TTCCGCCGCCGGCTGGATTTACCTCGCCATGACCCGCCTCATGCTCCGCCGACTCGCATGAACATTGGTTCATTTTGATTTTTCAGACCGGCTCTAAGAAGGCATCCCACAACGACTGCGTGGCGACGCCCTTGTTTAACAGCTCAACAACCTTCGCACTCGTGTCGTTCGCCGAGCCATCGCGGATCGCCGCGAGCATCTCGCGCGTCGCGTCAGCGTCTGGTTTGCCGTCGAGCCAGCCCGCGCGGATTTCTTTCACGCGCTCCAAGTTGCGGCGATACGGACGGTCGGCGGGCAGGTCGGCCTTGGACGGATTCTCCTTCGCGCCCACGCGGTCGAGCATGGCAAAGACGAGCGAGCGCAGAATGGGCTCGCCGTGCTGCCAGCCGATGGTTTCGAGGCAACGGAAACTGTTCGCGGTGTAAATCTCCTTGTGACCCAGTTCGCGGAAGTCGCGCGCGCCGTAGCGGCAGAGAATTTCGTAAATCTCATCCGCGCCCGCCGTGCGATACATCCCGACGATGGCCGCATCCGCCGCCGCCTCGTCCCAATTCTCCAGCGCCTCGATGAGCGCCTGCCGCGCCTTCCCGCTTTTCGGCACGGCGGCTTCATCCACCGCGCCCATCGTCCAGTCGCCCTGTTGCACGTCCTGCGCCTGCGAGGATTTGAACGCGTCAATCGCCCAGAAGATCGGCAGCCAGCGATCCGTGTCCGGCGAAGCCAGCGCGGCGAGATGCGCGGAGTTGACGACCAGCACGGCGTGAAATTTGAAACCGACCGGACGTGGCTGAATGTTCCGCACGCCCGCCAGTTGCAGCGCCGTGAGAATCTCGCGATACGTCGTGCCGCGTTTGATCTTCGTGGCCACTTCTTCCAGCACGCGCTCGCGCGGCGTGTTCTCCAACAAGCGCACCAGCGGCTCGATGTCAGGATGAAACTGCACGGACTTCGCGGGCAGCCTCGCCTCGGCGGCGGAGACGCGCGGCAGTTGCGCGAGAAAGGCGAGGTCGCCGAGTCCGGCCAGTGCCGCGGTCGTGGCACTGCGTTGCAAAAATGTCCGGCGCGTTTGCATGGTGTTATTTCTCCACAGGTTGGCCGGCTTTTTCCCAGCCGTTAAAGCCAGGCGCGAGGTCAATGAGGTTTTGAAATCCTGCGGCATCCAACCGCCCGCACGCGCGCCGGCTCCGCACGCCCGCCGCGCAGTGGATGAGAAAAGTCCGGTTCGTCCCGAGCTTCCCGACCTGCGCCTCAAAGTCTTTCGCATTCACATCAATGTGGACCGCGCCCGGAATGTGTCCGGCCTGAAACTCTTTCTCCGTCCGCACGTCGAGCACGAGGTTGTTCGTGTCCGCACGCAACTTCGCGAACTCCTCCACGCCGACGCGTTTCATTTTCACTTCTTGAGTTTGCTTCACCGGTGCGGCGGCGGCGGTCGCAGGTGAAACTTCCACCGGCTGGCCCGCTTCCTTCCACGCCTTCAGGCCGGAATGGAAATCCAGAATGTTCGTCAGCCCCAACGTGACAAGGTTGCTGCACGCCAGTTCGCTGCGATGACCGACCACGCAATGCACCAGGTAAGTTTTGCTCCGGTCGAGCTGCGCCGCCCGCGCCCTGAAATCCGGCGCGCTCACGTCCAGGTTCACCGCGCCGGGGATGTGCCCGGCCTGGAACTCCTGCGCCGTCCTCACATCCAGCACGACATGGTTGGGCTGCCCGCGCCGTTGCACGAATTGCTCCACGCTGATGTGCTTCGACTGGTCTGCGGGTGCAGACGCCTTTTCATCCGCGCCGCGTGCGGAGAGCAGCAGTCCGAGGGACAAGAAGGGGACGAGGAAAAATTTCAGGTTCATATTTGGGTGCGAGTTCGACGACGGCCCGGAGCCTACATTCACCCCGTGCCGATGCTCAACCCTGACGGGAAAATAACTGACGAGGGCGACGCCGGCCGCACTCTCATGGCAAAGTTGTTCGCGAAGCGTGACTCGCGCCGGGGTTTTGCTTAAATCCGCGCCGTGGGAATCACGCTCCGCCAGTTTGAAGAGCTTCAGAGCCGCGCGCATCGCAAGACGCCCGCTCCAGAGGTGGCGGCGCACGTTGCCACGACGCACTCCGTGATTCTCGGCATTGACCCCTCCGTGCGCGGCACGGGCTTCGGACTGTTGCGCGTCGCGGGAAGGCAACTCACGGCGCTCGCCCACGGCACGGTGCGCTGCCCGGCCAAGTGGGAACGCTCGCGCTGTCTCGCACAAATCGCCCGCGCCATCCGCGAACAGATTCTGCGGCACCAGCCGACGGTGTGCGTGGTGGAAGGATTGTTCTACGCACAAAACATTCAGACCGCGATCATCATGGGCGAAGCGCGCGGGGCCAGCCTGGTCGCGGCGGCGGAGGCGGGGCTGGAGATTTTTGAAATCGCGCCGCGCAAGGTGAAGCAGGCCGTCGTCGGCTACGGCGCGGCGCAGAAACTCGCCGTCGCGAAAATGGTCCAGCGCATGTTGAACCTACCCGAACCGCCCGAGGCCGACGCCGCCGACGCGCTCGCGCTCGCGCTGGCCTTCGCCCAAACCAATTCGCGGCACAGCCTCGAACAACCCAAGCGGGTGTGAGATGAATTACCAAACTCAGACTACCGGCGGACGCGCTCCTTGTTTTTCATATTTCTGCTTTCTCCTTTTTGCTTTCCGCTTTTCCCAATGATCACTTTTCTTCGCGGCCAACTCGTTGAATCCGTCCCCACGCAAATCACCGTCGAGGTCGGCGGCGTCGGCTACGAGTTGCTCATCCCGCTCTCCTCGTTCGACAAACTTCCGGCGCGCGGGGGCGACATTTTGATTCTCACGCACCTCTCGATTCGCGAGGACGCACATGTGCTCTACGGCTTCATGAGCGCGGCGGAGCGCGACATGTTCCGGCTGTTGATTCACGCGGTCAGCGGCATCGGGCCGAAGACGGCGTTGAACATTTTGAGCGGCATCAACATCGGCGCGCTCCGCAGCGCGGTGGCGCTCGGCGATGTGAAGTCGCTCTCGCAAATCAGCGGCGTGGGCAAGAAAACCGCCGAGCGCATCGTGGTGGAATTGCGCGACAAGCTCGGCAAATCCGCCGCGCTCGAACCCGCCGGGCCGCGCGCCGCGCTCTCGCCCGAGGATAAAAAATTCGGCGACGCCGTGGCCGCACTGACCGCGCTGGGCTTCAAGCAACCCGACGCGCACGAAGCCGTGCGCGGCGCGCAGGCCCTGCTCGGCGCACAGGCCGGCGTGGAACAACTCGTGCGCGCCGCGCTCAAGAAAGGCGCGTGAACGTGGCCGACGCTTCACCAAAAACTGCGCGCCGGAGTGAGCAGCCGCGCGTGCTCCAGTGGCATCATCACGCGGCGGCGTTCCTCGCTTACGTCGCCTTGCGCGCTTTCTCCGCGACGTGGCGTTGCCGCGTTCACGACCCACACGGCACGTATCGTGACCTTTCTTCGCCGGTCATTTTCAGCCTCTGGCACAACCGTCTCGCGCTCTCCATGCTCATCTGGCAGCGCTACGCTGGCCCGAGGCTAAACGGAGCGGGGTTGGTCTGCTTGATCAGCGCCAGCCATGACGGCGGAATGCTCGCGCGCGTGATGAAATATTTCGGCGTGGACGCGGCGCGCGGCTCGTCCAGCCGCCGGGGTACGCAGGCTTTTCTCGAACTGCTCTCGTGGGTGAAGCGCGGACACGCCGTGGCCATCACGCCCGACGGCCCGCGCGGGCCGCGTTATCAAATCCACGACGGCATCATCGCACTGGCGCAACTGACCGGGCTGCCCATGATGCCCGTGTCCATTTTCATCCATCCGAAAATTCAACTGCGGAGCTGGGACCGGTTTCAAATCCCCCTGCCGTTCGCGCGTTGCGACATCCACGTCGGCGCGGCCCTGACCGCGCCGCGCGAACTGACCGTCGAGCAGCGCCATGAACTGAGGGAGGAATTGCAGCGCCGGATGATGGCGCTGACGAGGGACGAGTGAGGAGAAAACTTCCTCACTTCTCCGCAAACTGTCCCGCATACTTCTCCCTTCGCTCCATCACTTCGCGCACGTAATTCTGCGTGGAGGGAAAGCCAATCCGCTCGATGAACGCGGCGCTGTTCGTCGCCGCCTCGTCTTTCATCCACTTCAGGACGTTGCCGCGTCCGGCGTTGTAGTCGGCCAGCGCGTACGGCACCGGGTCGTCCGTCTTCGCGTAACGCGGCAGGAGCTTGCGGAGATACCACGCGCCGCAGTCAATGTTCCGCGCCGGATCGCGCAACAGGATGGGCGCGAAGATTTTCAGACGTTGCGCGTCCGCCCATTCGCGCGCGGTGGGGTCCATGATTTGCATGAGGCCGGTCTCGCCTTTCGTGCCGCGCGCGTGCGGATCAAATCTGCTCTCGCGCCAGATGACGGCCTTGATCAGCGCCGGGTCCACGCCGTGCTGGCGGGCGGCGGCGAGAATGTTTTGGTCCTGGCTGGATTCGAGATGCGCGCGCCGCCACCGGTCGGCGAGAAAGGCGAGCAACAACACGAGCGCGAGGGCCAGGACCAGTCGCGCGCGCAATTTCATGGTGTGACGCTAGCAGCCGGCGCGGTGGGGCGTCGTGAGAAAACAAGTGGGCTGGGCGTCGCGTCGGCCTGAGTCCGGTGGCCGTCCCGGCTGCCCCGCCTCAGCTTCACAACAGCCGAATCTGTGCCTGCTCTTTCTCCAGCGCCTCGGCAAACGTCTCCGTCCGTCCGCGCCGCCTCTCGATGATTTCCTTGTCCGTCGCAGGGTCGAACGGCACCGGATAATTTCCGTCGTAACACGCCATGCAAAAGTTGCTCTTCGGCAGCCCCGTCGCCTTCACCAGGCCTTCGGGCGAGAGATAGTGCAGCGAATCGGCGTTGAGATATTTGCAGATGTCCTCGTGCGAATAGTTCGCCGCCATCAACTTGCTGCGGTCGGGGAAATCAATGCCATACACGCACGGGTTCATGTGCGGCGGGCAGCTCACCAGCACATGCACTTCCTTCGCGCCGGCTTCCTTCAGGTTGTTCACGCGCGCCTTGCAGGTCGTGCCACGCACGATGGAATCGTCCACAATGATCACGCGCTTCCCCTTCACGAGTTCGGGAATGAGGTTCAACTTCACGCGCACATTGAAATCGCGGATGAGTTGCGACGGCTGGAGAAAGCTGCGCCCGATGTAGTGGTTGCGCACGAACGCCATCTCGTAGGAAATGCCCGACTCCATCGAGTAGCCGAGCGCGGCGCAGTTCCCGCTGTCCGGCACCGGCACGACGACATCGGCGGGAATCGGGCATTCGCGCGCGAGTTGCCGGCCCATTTCCACGCGCGCCTTGTACACGTTGCGCCCGTTGATGGTGCTGTCGGGCCGCGCGAAATAGACGTACTCGAAAATGCAGAACGCGCGCTTCTCCTGCTCCGGCATGTACTTCACGCTCCGCAAACCTTTCGCGTCAATGATCACGATCTCGCCCGGCTCCACGTCGCGCACGAACTTGGCGTGAATCAAATCCAGCGCGCACGTCTCGCTCGACAGCACCCACGCGCCATCCACCTGGCCGATGGAGAGCGGACGAAAGCCATGCGGATCGCGCACGCCGATCAGTTCGTTCTCCGTCATGATCACGAGCGAGAAGGCACCCTCGATGCGCCGCATGGTTTCGATGAGATTGTTGCCGTGCCCGTTCAGACTCGGCTGCGCCATGAGATGCAGAATGATCTCGCTGTCCACGGTGGTCTGGAAAATCGAACCCCTCGCCTCCAGTTCATCGCGCAACGCCGAGGCGTTCGTAAGATTGCCATTGTGCGCGATGGCGATCTGGCCTTTGGCGCAATCCACCGTGAGCGGCTGCGCGTTGCGAATGTGCGAGGAACCCGTGGTCGAGTAGCGCGTGTGACCCACGGCCATGCTGCCGACGAGAGTTTGCAGCACATCGCCTTTGAAAATCTGCGAGACCAGCCCCATGTCGCGATGCACGCAGAATTTTTTCCCATCGCTCGTGACAATCCCCGCGCTTTCCTGCCCGCGATGCTGGAGCGCGTAAAGACCGTAGTAGGTCAGGTCGGCGGCATTCGGATGACCGTAAATGCCAAACACTCCACAATAATGTTTCGGGTAATCTTGCATGGGCTGCGTCACGCGCGGCGAACTATGCTGGCGGGAAAAAATAAATCCAGTGTTGTCGCGCGCAGACTGTTTCACCGTGCGAATTGCCGAGGCCGGGAGAAAAGTTTCAGCGATGCGACAGGATGCGCGGACCGACCCAGCGCGTGTTGAACTTCGTCATCCACGCGTCGTTCGTGAACACGGGGCGTGGATGCGTGGCGTAAGTCTGATCGTTCAATCCGTGCCACGGCCACGGCTCGATGGTCGTGCCGCTCGCGACATGGAAGTCCGAGTCCTTGTCCCAGCCCGAGACGAACAGGAAGTAGTCGCGCTCCATCGCCGCCGTTTTTACAGGATGTTTCTCCGCCGCAAACTCCAGGGTTAGTTCATCGCCTGCGCAGATCAGCACGAGCGCGTTGTCGCGGGCGTGCAACAGTTCATCCACCGCGCCGTAGCGCGTAGCCCAGCCGCCGGGTGTCAGGCGCCAGAGCGGTTGCGCTTCCACCTGGTCGTAGTCAGGAACCAGCAAGGAAGTTCCATGCAGCGCGCTCATCACGCTGTAACCGCGCCGGTGCAAATCCGTGCGCGTCGGCGCAAAGTGCGTGACGTGCGTCTGAGCCTCGCCCGCGCGCTCGAACAGCGCGATGCGGTCCCAGTGAATCTCGAACGCCGCCGTCACGCGCAGCCGTTTGGTGTTCGTCGGAAGTTTTCCGGCAAGGTCCACGAGGATCGTTTTCGCACGGCCGGATGGAGCGCCGACTTCCACGTCGAGCTTCTGCCAAGCGCCGTTCACTTCGGCTTCCAGCGTGGGGAAGGGAAACGGAAAGTCGCGATGGCTCGACGCAGCGATGTTCGCCATGCCGCCGCCGAAGCGCAGCCAGCCCGTGAGTGCGAGCACGAGCGGAGCGCGGACCGCCGAGTCCGCGTGTTCGTCATTCAAGGACCGCGCTCCGAACTCCACCGTCACGCTGTGCGGCTCGGCCAGCCCGCGCAGTTGCGGCGCACGCAAAGTCGTGGGCGAAGCGAACACTTGATCGATCTCCGCCACGGCGCGCGTCACGTCCAAGCCTGCGTCATTGACCGCGGCGCGCAGTGGCACGCGGTTTTTCAACGTCACGATTTCATCGCGCGGGAAACCGCCGGGCGGTTTGCGCGCCAGCATTTTTTCCGTGCTGTGGACTTCCGTGCCGGGCGGATGGTCCACCACGATCAGTTTCGCCTCGTCGAGATACAGCACCTCGCGCAATTCCTCGGTGATGTTCAGCACGAAACTTTCCGCCCCATCGTAGTGGGGCAGCCGTCCCGGCTGTCTCAGTCCTTGGGCCGTCCCGGCTGAAGAACCACCAGCCGAAGAACCACCAGCCGGGGCGGCTGCCCCACTAGCCGGGCGGCGTGGCTGGAAGTTTTGGTCGTTCCCGAGGTGAACGATTTCATCCTCGTCCGACTCGATGTAGATGCCGGGCGCGACCGGCAGGCCGAGCGGCGCGGCGCAGAGCAGGTCAGTCACGAAACGTATCCGCGCGCCGTCCCAAGTGTAGAGATACGGACACGAGCCGGTGGGCAGTGAGAGTTCGAGCACGCGCAGCGGGGCGCAGTTCGTGAGATCAATTTCCGTGTAGCTCGGGCTGAGTTCCGACCAGTGGACGTTCACCGCATCGAGCTGACGATGTGAACCGACGCCGATTTCCACCGGCAGTTCGCGCACGCGCCGCGCCACGCGCAGGCCGCCCGCCACCACGTCCACGCGCACGCCGATGGCGCTGGCGTTCGAGCGCGTGCCTTGGAGCGCGACGCGCAACTGATGGTTCTGATTTCCGCCATCATTACGGAGCAGGTGCAGGCCGGACGCGGTGCTGATGATGAAGTCGGTGTCGCAATCGCCATCGAGATCGGCGGCGGCGAAGGACTCAATGCGTGCGGTGAACTTATCGAGTCCAAGCGCGGCGGTGGTTTCAGTGAAACCGTTCGCACCGAGATTGCGGAAGGCGCGGAGAGGAGCGCGGACCGCCGAGTCCGCGCGTTCGTCGTTCAAGGATCGCGCGGACTCGGCGGTCCGCGCTCCGATGGCCACGATGTCCAGCCAGCCGTCGTTGTCGTAGTCGATCAGTTTCAATTCGGCGGGCGCGTTCG
The DNA here is from genome assembly GCA_043757045.1 of Akkermansia sp. Taxonomy (GTDB): domain Bacteria; phylum Verrucomicrobiota; class Verrucomicrobiia; order Limisphaerales; family SIBH01; genus JANNGC01. The sequence continues at coordinate 8,248 of JAYVQC010000044.1, forward strand.
AACCGAAAGGAATCGCCGAACGATTGGTCGAGCCGTTGAAGGTGATTTCGAGTTGGTCGGTGGCGAATGAAATCAAGTCCGGGCGCAGGTCGTTGTTCAGATCGCCGATGGCGAAAGCTGTCGAGAAACGCGCTGGTTCGGAGACTGGCACTCCGTTTGACCACGCGCCGCCGCGTTGCTTGAGCAGCAAGGTCAGTCCGCTGGCGCTGGAGAGGAACAAGTCGCTCGTCTCGTCGTTGTCCCAGTCGTCCGTGGCGAGGTGGCGCACGCCGGCGAGCGCGGGGACGTTCGTGCTCGTGTCCACGAAATACATGTTCTGCAAGTTGCTCATCACGCGCAGCGCGCCGTTTGTATCCACCGCCACGAGGTCGAGGTCGCCGCGAAAGTTCAAATCGGCGAACAGGCCGTTCACGGCGGCGAATCCGTTCAGGCCCGCGAAGCGCGTGGTCTCCGTGGCGGTGCCGTTGGTGGCGAAGCGGAAGAGATGCACGCCGCGATCCCCAAGCACGAGCGCGTCGGGGATCGTGTCCTTGTTCAAGTCCGCGACCAGCCAGCGCGTGTAGCCGCCGCCGTTGGTGAAGGGGAAGGACTGCGCGTTGGTGAAAAACTTTCCGCCGCGATTCAGCAGCACGCGGAAGCTGTCGCCGTCGCGCACGAGCAGGTGGTTCGTGCCATCGCGCGCGAAATCAATCACGCCGACCGGGCCACTCAGTTTTGATCCAGCAGACACGAAGGCTTCTGCGCTCACGTCGGTGAACACGACTTTCACGCCCTCGCGCAAGGGTTGCTCCAACTGAAACGGCACGCGCGCTTCAGTGTATTTGCAACGCTCCAGACCGGCGGGCGTGAGGTTGGCATTCGGCGTTTTGGCGATCCAGGCAGCGTGCGCGGTGGTCTGCGCCTGCGCATCCGGTTCGCGACCGAGGCGGCGATAGACAGTGGCGAGGCGGAAGTGCAGGCCGGGAAACTCGGGACTGAACTGCGCGATTTCTTCGTAGAGCGCCAGCGCCTCTTCCCACGTCGCCAGCCCTTCGTAGGCGAGGCCGAGTTGCAGGCTCACGGCGTTGATGCGGATGTCGAGGTCGCGAGCCTGCTGGAGAAATTGAACCGCGTTGGTAAAGTCGCGCTGATGGAGCGCCGCCACGCCCGCGACGTAGAGCGCGGGCGCGGAGCCGCGTTCGAGCGCGAGCACAGACTCGGCGAGCGCGCGGGCTTTCGCGTCGTCACCAGCGAGAAGGAGAGCGTTGGCGAGATTGAGCCGCGCGTCAGGATGATCCGGTTGCAGCGCCAGAGCCTTCTCGAAGGACGCGACGGCGGGCGCGGACTCCCCGCGATCCAGTTGGGCCTTGCCCACGTTGCTCAGGCGCAGGAAGTCGTCGCCGGACGCGTTGCGCGCCGCCTGTTCACGACAGGCGGGCAGCGCCAACAAGGCGATGAGGAACAACGCGGGAACAAGCTGGGTCAGCCGGTGCATGGCGCGACGATACGGAAAACGGGCGGCGAGGCGAGCGCGGCTTTTTCTCGGCGCGCGGGCTTTCCAGCCCGCAGCAACGTGAAATGGAGAAGGATGTTCGTAAGTTTTGACGCCGTTGGCTGGCGCGCGTTGCTGCGGGCTGGAAAGCCCGCGCTCCGGGAGATGAAATTCGACGAAACCGCGACAGGTGTTGCGCCGTCGAATGGGCGTTCACCTGAATCAATTATGAAACTCTGTCGTTCACTCGTTGCGTTGTTGCTGCTGCCGTCGGTGCTGTGCGCCGCAGAGTTGCCAACGGAAATTCCACTATGGCCGAACGGCGCACCCGGCTCCGAGGGCAAGACGACGAAGGAAGTCGTCGTCAAATCCGCGAGCGGCGAAATTTCCGTGTGGAGCATCCACCAGCCTTCGCTCACCCCGTATCTGCCGCCGAAGGAGAAAGCCACGGGCACAGCGATGCTGGTGATTCCCGGCGGCGGGCATCGCGTGCTCGCCATCACGCACGAGGGTTACAACGTGGGCGAGTGGCTGGCCGAGCGCGGCATCGCGGCCTTCGTGCTCAAGCACCGGCTCGCGCGCGAAACGAACTCAACTTACAAAATCGAAGTCGAGGCGCTGGCCGACACGCAGCGCGCCATGCGGCTCATCCGCAGCCGCGCGGGCGAGTGGGGCTTCGATCCGGCGAAGGTCGGCGCGATGGGTTTCTCCGCCGGCGGCGAATTGGTGAACTTGGTTTGTGCGCGTTTCGATGAAGGCAAGGCCGACGCCCGCGACCTCATCGAACGCCAGCCGTGCCGCCCGAATTTTCAGGCGCTGATTTATCCCGGTCGCTCAGGTGACATCCAGCCGACGAACGGTTTCCCGCCCGTTTTCCTCGCGTGCTCGTTCACGGATCGCAAAGACATCTCCGAGGGCCTGGCGGAAACGTATCTGCGTTTCAAGCGCGCGGGCGTGCCGGCGGAACTGCACATCTACAATAGCGGCGGCCACGGCTTCGGCCTGCGCGCGAAGAACACCAAGCCCGTCGGCGCGTGGGCCACGCGGCTCGACGAGTGGATGGTGGACAGCGGTTTCGTGAAGCGTTGAACTGGGTGCGCGAATTCCATTTATGAAAAACCTTCTCTCAGTTTTCTGCCTGCTGACTTGGGCTGCCGCGCTGACGCTTCACGCCGCTGACGCACCCGCGACCAACACGACTCGCCGGCAGCCCGCGTCCGTGGTGCGCTTCCCGAAGACCGAGGTGAAGTACACGCACGGCCCGGACTCGCAGCGCAAGGAGGGCGTGCCGCGCGGGAAGATCACGGACTTCGACTGGACGAACAGCACGGTCTTCCCAAACACGCTGCGCCATTGCTCGATTTACGTCCCCGCGCAGTACGACGCCACGAGGCCCGCCGCGCTGATGATTTTTCAGGACGGCCACACGTATCAGAAGGAGGACGGTGATTTTCGTGTGCCGGTGGTGTTCGACAATTTGATCGCGGCGAAGGAGATGCCGGTGACCATCGCGGTGTTCATTGATCCCGGTTTCAAGGAGAAGGAATTTCCAAAAGCCCCGCGTGGCTGGCAGCCGGAGCCGCGCAACCGCAGCTTCGAGTACGATTCGCTGACGACGAATTATTCCGAGTTCATCATCAGCGAAATTCTTCCGCATGTGCGGAAGCAGTATCACATCACGGACCATCCCGAGGGCCGCGCCATCGGCGGCATCAGCAGCGGGGCGATTGCCGCGTGGACAGTGGCGTGGCATCGGCCCGATCAGTTCCGCAAGGTGGTGAGCCACGTCGGCAGCTTCACGAACATTCGCGGCGGCGACAAATATCCCGACATTATCCGCACGAATGACTGGCGGCCCATTCGCATCTTCGTGCAGGACGGCGCGAATGATTTGCGCGGCAGCGCGCAGAACCGCCGCCCCGGCTGGAACTGGGTGGTGGCGAATCACAACCTCGCCGCCGTGCTGGAGGAAAAAGATTACGACTACAAATACGTCTTCGGCGAAGGCGGTCACAACGGGAACCACGGCGGCACCATTTTCCCCGACACCATGCGCTGGCTGTGGCGCGATTATCCGAAGTGAGAGCTGGTTTGAAAATTCCGCATGGGTAGCACATGTGCCGCCGGGCGACCAGCCCGGTGGAAGGGTGAGGGCGGCGTCGGTCAAACACGCCTGACTCCGCCCGGAGGCTCACTCTCATTCCGCTGGGCAGGTTGCCCAGCGGAACGGGCTGGTCGCCCCTTCCACCCTTTTTCAGAAGGGATCACAGGCCAGCCTAAAAATTGCCCACTGGTTCAACGCGCCTCCGGCATGGGCGTCACCGTCATGCCCCAGGCCAGCGCCGCCGCGAGTCCGAAGTAGAGAATGGCCATCGTCACGCGCTGCACAGGCGTCACTTCGTAAAAGCGTTTTTCCTCATCGGTGCGCTTGCGGAAAAGCGAGATGAGGCGAGGCACTGACATGACCAGCACGAGCAGCAGAATCGGATTGAACGACACGACCATCAGCACGGCGATGATGACCGTGCCCACGACCCAGAGCCACGGCGAGAGCGCGGTGGCGATGCGCCCGCCGTCCAGGAAGCCGACCGGCGCGAGGTTGAACAAGTTCATCAAGTAGCCGACGTGCGCGAGCGCGCGGAACAGTTCCACGCCGCTGAACAGATAAATCACATGGCACCCCGCTGCGGCCCACGCGCCAAAGATGGGACCGCCAATGCCAACCTGCGCCTCGATCCAAGCATTCTTCGGCGCGTCCTTGAGCGCGATGAACGCGCCCATGAACGGGATGAACACGGGCGCACCGACCTTCAGCCCCAGACGCCGCGCAGCCACGAGATGCCCGCACTCATGCACAAAGATCAGCAGCACGAAGCCCACGGCGAATTTCCAGCCGGACATCAGCGCGTAGGCGCCGATGGAGAGAATCATCGTCCCGCCGGTCTTGAGAAGGACGGGGAAAAACTTCAGCGCCGGCAGAATGAGGAACTTGAGCTTCGCGCCCCAACTCAGGAGCAGCACGGCGACGACCAGCACCGGGCCAAAAACTTTCTTCCACACGCCGCCGGAGGGTTTCATCGGTGCCTGACGCAGCGGCGGCAGCGCCTCGCGGTTGTCGAGGCGCGGCGGGAGCAAGGGCGGCGGACGCTGTTCCATGCGCGAGAATAGGGCCACGGGAGCGCGGCGCGTCAAACGGTTTGCGCGAGATGGCCGCCAGCGGACATGAATTTTGTTCCACCAGGTTAAAATCTTGTCCTCCGCCCGCTTTCGCATTTGAACCCGCCGGGCGCGCGAGTAGATTCTGGCCTATGGCTTCGGCGTTGAGCATCCTGTCCGCTCCCGCACTTCTCGCGGAAGTCACGCCGTCCCGTCCTGAGGACCTCGTCGCCGTGCTCCTCATCGCCATGGTCACGGCCATCATCGTGTGCGTCGCAATTCTGCGCTGGGTGGTCCGGCGCGAACTGGGCCTGCGCGTCGGGCCGGTGGGATTTTCCGCGCCGTCCTTTTCCACCTCCGTCTTTGAAGCGCCGAACCGCTGGCTGGCCGTGCGCGCGCAGAATCCCCGCGCCATCCAGGACGCGCTCGGGCTGCAACACGCGCGGGACTGCACCTGGACCGACGCGCTCAGCGCGCCCTTCGAGCCGCGCCTGTTTATTTCGCCGCCGGTGGACGGCTGGATTCTGGTCTTGGGCTGCGACCTGCCGGACCCGGCGGATGACATTGACGAGTGTTTCAAATTTCTCTGTGCGTTGAGTCATAAGCTGGGCGAGGTGCAATTCTTCTCACGCCACCGCGCCGTCTCGCATCACGGCTGGGCGCGCTTGAGGGATGGCCAGGTGTTGCGCGCCTACGCGTGGGCGGGGGAGACGTTGTGGAACCAGGGTGCCTTCACGGAGGCCGAGCGCGATTTGAAACTCCGCTGCCTCGCCTACATGCAAAGCTCGAACGTCCTCGGTCTCGCCGAGCGCGAGTTGCTGGCGCTCAACACTGAGCGCGTGGTGCGCCTCGCCGCCCGCTGGAGCGTGGACCCCACGGCCGTCGCCGGCACGGTGCTGGAGGACAAAGGAATCGCTGGCGATCGGCTCCACGGTCGCTATCACTGAGCCATGCCCGCCCCTGAAACTTGTCCCCACTGCGGCGCCGACGTGCCGCGCCGCGCCAAGTCCTGCCCCGAATGCGGCTCCGACGACGCCACCGGCTGGTCCGGCCGCGCGACCACGCAATCACTCGATTTGCCGGATGATGAATTCAACTACGACGAGTTCACGCGGCGCGAGTTCGGCAAACCGAAGCCCTCGGCCAAGAAAACTTTCTGGTGGATCGTCGCCGTGGTGCTCTTGCTCCTCATGCTGCTCGCCCTGCTGCCGCGATGAGATTTCTCCTGCCTCTGCTTTGGCTCGCGACCCTCACGCACGCGGCGGACTGGCCGCAATTCCTCGGCCCGACGCGCGACAATGTTTGCACGGAAACAAATCTTGCGCTCTCGTGGCCCAAAGAAGGCCCGGCCATTTTGTGGAAGGCGAAAGTCGGCGAAGGCTGGAGCAGCCCGATCGCGGCGGGGAATCGTGTCGTGCTCCTTCACCGCGTCGCCGACCGTGAAGTCTTGGACTGCTGGCAAACCACCAACGGCGCGAAACTGTGGCACGCGGATTACCCCGCGACTTATCGGGATGATTTCGGCTTCGAGTCCGGCCCGCGCGCCACACCGGCCATCGCCGCGCAACGCGTCTTCACGTTCGGTGCGGATGGAATGCTCAACGCCTGGAACCTGACCAATGGCGCGAACCTCTGGCGCGTGGACACGCGGAAACAATTCCACAGCGACAAAGGCTTCTTCGGCATCGCCTGCTCGCCCCTCGTCGAGCGCGGTGCGGTGATTCTCAACATCGGCGGCCCCGGCGCGGGCGTCGTGGCGTTCGACCAGGCGACAGGTAAAGTTTTGTGGCAAACGACCAGCGAGGAAGCCAGCTACGCCTCGCCGGTCGCCGCGACTATCGGCGGGCAGCGACGCCTCTTCGTCTTCACCCGAAAAAATCTGCTCGCGCTCGACGGCGAAGGAAAACTGCTCTGGCAGTTTCCGTGGACGCCCCGCATCGAAGCCTCCGTGAGCGCCGCCACACCGCTGGTCATTGGCGATCAAGTCTTCATCACTGCCAGCTACGGCGCGGGCGCGGCCTTGCTGCGCGTGGCCGGCGCCAAACCCGAAACCGTGTGGAGCGGCGACGACATTCTCTCCAGCCATTTTTCGCCCGTCGTCCATGAGCGCGGCTTTCTCTACGGCTTCGACGGGCGGCAGGAGCAGCGCTGCCGCCTGCGTTGTGTGGAAGTGGTGACGGGGAAAGTGCGTTGGAGCGAAGACCGTTTCGGCGCCGGCTCCATCCTCGTTGTCGGCGGCAGACTGCTGATCCTGACCGAGCGCGGGGAACTCATGGTTGCGCCCGCGTCGCCGGAAAAATTCGCGCCCGCCGCCCGCGCCCAAATCCTCGGGGCCAATCTCCGCGCGCATCCCGCACTGGCCAATGGAATTTTCTTCGCTCGCGACCAGGGGCAAATGATCGCCGTGGACTTGCGCCGCTAAATTCGGCCCGGAATTCCAGCTCCGCGCGCTGAAAAATAATTCCCGCGCCGGGGAGATTTTTTGATCAAGTTCGCCACTGGCACACGTCCAATCACGCACTTTGCAACGCACGGAATTTTCAAAACGAGAGCGAGCGCGCTGGTTCATCGCGCTGTTGTTCGCGCTTTTCGCCGGTCTCATGGAACTCAGCGCGGCCGTCCTGGCCCCGGCGATTTCTCCCGCCGGCGCGCTGTTCACCAGCAACGTCACCGTGACCTTGAGCGCGGCGGCGGGGCAAATTCGTTTCACCACGGACGGCTCGGAGCCGTTCACCAACTCACCGCTCTACACGGCTCCCCTGCTCTGCACGAACTCCATGCTGCTCAAGGCGCGCGCCTTCGTCGGCGCGGAGTCCAGCGCGATCACGGCGGCGGCGTTCACCGGCACGGACACCAATCTCGCGGGCTTCACTTCCACGCTGCCGCTGATTGTAATTCACACCTTCGGCCACGGCGCGACCTCGCCGAGCAATGCGCCCGCGTGGCTGCAAGTCATCAGTCCCGGCACGAACCAGACGGCGACGCTCACAGCCGCAGCGGAATTCTCCGGCCACGCCAAACTGAAACGGCGCGGCTTCAGCTCGCTGCGTTTTCCAAAAATGTCGCTCTCCGTCGAGACCCTGGACTTGCAGGGCGACGAGCAGGCGGTGTCGTTGCTCGGTATGCCCGCCGACTCCGACTGGGTGCTCTATGCCCCCTACCCTGATCGCACGTTGCTGCGTGACGTGCTGGCCTACGAGATGAGCCGCCGTCTCGGCCACTACGCCAGCCACACGCGCTTCGTGGAAGTCTTTCTCCACGACTCGACGAATCACCTTTCGCGCGCCCACTACGCCGGCGTGTATGTGCTGGAGGAGAAAGTGAAAGTCGCGCCGCACCGTGTCGCGCTCCGCAAACTGTCGCCCAAGGACGAAGCGGAACCCGAAATCACCGGCGGCTATCTCTTCAAGAAAGACCACATGGAAAAAGCCACCGCCGGCAAGCCGCCCGCCGCGCCCAAGCCAGAACATCCGCCCGTTTTGATGGGGCACTATCCGACCGGTCCCGGCGGATTCCCGGCGGCGACGAATGGTTTTCTGCCCGCCGTGCCACCGCCTCTGCTCGCCACCGCGCAGTCACTTACCACCAACGCTGTCGCCGTGACGAATTTCGTCGGCACCAACTTCGGCCTGGTGCCACCGCCGTCCGTCACCATTGTCCGCACCAATTCTTTGGTGCTGACGAACATGGTCAGCGTGACGAACACCGCCATCGCCACCAACCTGCTCGTGACCACGAATTTTCCCGTCATCACCAACGTGACCGTGACCAGCCATGCCGTGATCGTCACCAACGCCGTCGTCGCCACGCAGTCCGTCACCGGCACGAACAGCACGAGCACGACCAGCCAGATTGACCCGCACACCGTGGTCATCAGCACCACGCTGACGCTGCTGACCTCGGCGACGTTCCGCACCAATTACATCGTGGCGACCAACACCTACGCGCTGACCAACATCAGCGTGCTCACGAACACGCTCGTCGCCACCAGCAGCGTGGTGGTCACAAACATCGCCATCGCCAGCGTGCCGAACATCAGCACGATTTATTTTATGACCACGAATGTTTTCCGGTTGGGCCATCCCGAACCGGTGACGGGTTCGTCCAGTTTGGTCGAGAGCGGCGAAGGCTTCGTCACGCAACAGGCCAACACATTCTTCTTCGTCGAACCCAAGTCCGCGAAAATCACCGCCGCCCAGCGCGCGTGGCTGACCAACTATTTGAACCGCTTCGAGGCCGCGCTCCACGGGCCGGACTTCCGCAATCCCACCAACGGTTATGCCGCGTTCCTCGACGTGGACTCGTTCATTGAACATCACCTGTTTGTCGAGGCCACGAAGAACATTGATGGCTACCGGTTCAGCACCTACTTCACGAAAGATCGCGGCGACAAATTGAAGATGGAGCCGGTCTGGGATTGGAACCTGAGCTTCGGCAACGCCCGTTTGCGCCAGGGCTACGTGGCTGAGAACTGGTACTGGCCGCAGCTCAACGACCAGCAGTATTCGTGGTTCCGCCGCTTGTTTGAAGACCCGGACTTCGGCCAGCGCTACGTGGACCGCTGGGCGCAGTGGCGCACGAATGTCTTCGCCACGTCGAATGTGCTGCGGCGGATCGATGAAATCGCGGCCACGCTCCAACAGCCGGCGGCGCGCAACTTCGAGCGCTGGCCGATCCTCGGCGACACCGTGGGCCAAGAATACTTCGCGGGGAAAAATTACGCGGAAGAAATCACCAACTTGAAAACGTGGGTCACGAACCGCCTCGCGTGGATGGACGCGCAGTTCGTCCCGCCGCCCGTCGTCGCGAGTGCCGCAGACGCGCCGTCGTCCGTCGTCGTCCGTTTCACCGCGCCCGCCGGGCAGGTGTACGTCACGACCGATGGCACCGACCCGCGCCAGGCCGGCGGAGCCATCGCCGTCGGCGCACGCACCGCACAGACCGTGTCCGTGAGCAACGCGGTGAAAGTGATCGCCCGCACCCGCAGCGCGCTCGGCTGGAGCAGCCCCGTCTCCGCCTACGTCGGCCGGCCGTGAGCGGAGCGCGGACCGCCGGGTCCGCGCGTTTCTTTTTTGCCTCACGCCAAGGACGCGAAGGGCGCAAAGGAAGAAGTTTTTCCCATTACGTCCTTCGCGTGAGGCATGTCCTGTTTGAACTCTGTGAACACGCGGACTCGGCGATCCGCGCTCCACGCTCGCGGCTTGCCGCCTTCGTTCCGCCTCGTCAGATTCCCGCCATGAGATGTGCGCTCATTGTTCTGGCCTTGTTCGCGTCTAGCTTCTTCGTCCACTGCGCCCTGCCCGAACCACCGCCGATGCCGCGACGCGCCATCGCGCCCTCCACGAACGAACTGCGCGGCACGCAGGTCGTGCTCACGGATCGCGGGACCAACTTCACGCTCTTCCTGCCGCACGGGTGGACCAACACCATCTCAACCAACACAGTTCTCTTCGCGCACTTCCACACCATCGCGTGGTTCGCGATTCAGGAGCATGTGCGACGCGACGCGAAGGAGCCGCTGATCGTGTTCGCGCTGGGTGAAGGCTCCAGCACGTATGGCCTGCCGTTCAAGGATCCGAACCGCTTCTCTCGTGTGATCTCACTGGTTGAATCTGAATTGAAAAAGCGCGGCGCGGCGGCGGGCACCCGCGTGACACAGGTTGATGTTTCCAGTTTCAGCGCGGGCTACGGCGCGGTGCGGGAACTGGTGCAACAGCCCGCCGCGTTTCAACTCATGCGACGCATCATCCTGCTCGATTCGATGTACGCCTCGCTAGAGCCAGAGGAAAACGGCTCGACGAACCGCCGCCCGCTGGCCGCGCAACTGGACGTGTGGCTGCCCTTCGCGCACGCGGCCACGCGCGGTGAGAAGACGTTCGTGTTCACCCACTCGCAAGTGCCGACGCGCGCTTACGCCAGTTCGTTCGAGTGCGCGGCACCCCTCGCCGCGCGCGTTGGTGTGGAGGTGAAAGCCTTGGCGACGAACTCACTCCCGGCAACGCGCGATCCGAACTTCCCCCTGCTCCGCCGCGCGGACTCGGGGCGTTTCCACATCTGGAGCTACGACGGCGAGGACGCCCCGGCGCATCTCACGCATGTCCGACACATGGCCGAGGTGTGGCAGGCGCTGGAGGCCGCAAAAACAGAATAACGGAAGATGCACAAGGCGCAGGCCAACGTGCCCCCGGCGTCCCGCCGGGGCGGCGCTCCGCAAACCCAAATGCACCTTGCAGGTTCGAGACGCTTTGGCCGCCATTCAGCCCATTCATCACCGGCTGCCACGCGGGTGACGTCAGGCTGTTGGCGGCCTCAGCACCGCGTCTAATGTTCATGCTCCGCCGCCGCCTTCTGCATGGGCGCAGGCTCGGCGCTCGCCTGGAGCAGCGCGGCCTTGTCCTTCACCACCACGAGCTGGCCGAACATCACCTTCCAATGCTCGGGGAACGTGCAGACAAATTCATGCGTCCCGGTTCGCGCGGGCGCGGTGAGCTTGAGCGTCTCCTTCTGGCCCGGCTCGACGAGCTTGGTCGCGCCAAGGATTTTTCCGGCCACGTTGCGCGCCGCGGGCACAAAGGCGCGGCCCTGCTTGTCCAGCACGTTCGGCTGCATCTTGTCGGTGAGCGCGCCGATTTCCTCGCGCGCGCCGGGCGTCGTGACCACGAGGTTGTGCGGCATCATGTCGTCGTTCTCGAAGATGATTTCAAACGGCTTGCCCGCCTCGACCACGATGCGGGTGAGGTCGTAGCGCATCTGCTCGCGCACTGTCTTGATGACGAACACGCTCACCCCGAGGTCAATCAATTCCCCGCGCACGCGCGCCGATTCCGCCGCAGGCAGCAGCGTCGCCATGTCCATCCCGACCTGCACCGTCTCGATGAAGTCCTGCTGCGTGCGCTGTCCGGCGGGAACCGCCTTGGCCCATTTCAGAATCGCGTCGGAGAGCGGCGCGGCCTGCTCCTTGGCCCAAGTGTCCCGGGGCAGTTTGCGAATCGCGCGGGCGGAAACACTCACGTCCTTGCCCGCGCCAAGCTGCGCCGCGATGAGCGAAAAATTCTTCGCGGCGTGGTCAGTGCCCATCAAGGGCAGCGCGCGCATGGCGGCGGCGCGTACGGATGAATCTGTGCCGGCATCACTCACCGACGCGGCGAGCAGCGGTTGGAACGCGGCGCGCGCATTCGGGTCTGCGAGCATCACAATGGAGTCAATGAGCAGCGCGCGCGCGCCAGGATTGCCGGAGGTCTTTTCCCACGCCGGCTCAGGCTTCCCATCTACCGCCACGAGCGCGGCAGACGCGGCGCGGCGCACGGCGGGCTGATGCGTGTCGCTGGTCAGCCGCTGCAATTCGGCGCGCTGCTTCGCGAGACCGTCGGGCAGCGCGGTGATCAGGAGCGCGAGATCGTTCACCGCTTGGAGCGAGGCGTCGGGCGTGTCGAGGCGGTTGAGCGCGGCGACGGCTTCGGTGGCGCGGTCGGTCTTGCGGAGCTTGGCGAGATCTTCGAGCGCGGTGTTGCGCGTGTTCACGTCGCTGGTCTTGCGTTCGAGGCGCGCGAGGAGAATGGGTTCAGTCTTCGGAGCGGCGGCGAGTTCCTGATCTGTCATGCGCGTGACGCTGGCGGCGAGGAGCGCGGGATCTTTCGGCACGAAGTTCTTTGCGGATTTGCTCAACTGCTTGGTCGTCTCTTTGAACGTGTAGTCGAGGTAATAGTCGGTCGGATATTTGGTGACTTGGTAGGCGGCTTCCATCGCCTCGTCACCCGTGAAGAAGCTGGCGACACGCACGGCTTCGAGACGCACGCGCGGCGCGGGATCATTCGCGGCGAGGTTCACCAAGGCAAGCGGCTGCGCCACACGGTCGCCCCAATAACCGACCACACGCACAGCCTGCGCGCGGGCGCGCGGCTCGGGCGAGGCAAGCAGTTGCTTGAGCAGCGGCTCGTTGACCACGTTGTGCCATTGGTGGAGCCAGAGCACTTCGAGGAGATGATGCGCGTCCTCGACTTTCTTCGGGTCGAACTGCTTCGCCCACTTCTGTGCAGCGGCGAGAACTTGCTTGGTGTCGTGCTTGTCCAATTCGATCTTGGCGCGGATGCGAACGTTGTCCTCCGGTTCTTTCAGCAGCTCGATCAATTTCGCAATCGGCTCGCCATCAATCTTCTTCGGCACGAGCAACGGGCGGCCCGGATACGTGATGCGATAAATGCGCCCGTGAATCTGGTCGCGGTTCGGGTCGCGCAAATGATGCTGCATGTGGCCGATGATGGCGTTCGCCCAGTCGAGCACGTAGAGCGAGCCGTCCGGCGCGACATCGGCGGCGATGGGCCGGAAGTTCGGGTTCTTCGCGTTGTCGTTGTCGAGCATCGGCGGCGTCATGGTGGTGCCGAGGATGCCCGAGCCTTCGTCCGTGTTCTTCACGCGGAAAATTCCCTGGAAGCCAATGACGTTGATGTTCAGGAACTCGCCCATCATCGCCTCGGGAAAATGGCGACTGCTCAACATCGCGGTGCCGGGACACGGACGAGACGGCTGCTTCCAATACGTGTTCATGCCCGGATGGCTGCCAGACTCGAGGAAGCCGCTGAAGGCCGGGCCGAAGTAGTTCGCGTTGCCCGTGGCGTCGGTGATGAAGTCGTTGCCCCACGCATCGAAGACGCGCCCGTGCGGGTTCGCGAAACCGTAGGGCACATGGCGGATGAATTTCCCCGTGCGCGGCTCGTAACGATAAATCGCGCCGTTCTGGTTGCGCACCGGGCCGACCGCCGACTCCACGCTGGTGCGATGGAACGTGCCGTCGCTCAGATAAATCGCGCCGCCCGGCTCGTAGCAAATCGCGTTCGCCGTGTGATGCGAGTCCGCCGAATCCATGCCGTTCAACACGCGCACCTTCGAGTCCGCCTTGCCGTCCCCATCCGTGTCGCGCACGAACCACAGGTCGGGCGCCTGCATGAGCAGCACGCCGTCCTTGTAGAACTGAAAGCCCGTCGGGCAGTTCAAGTCATCCACGAAGGTCGTCATCTTCTTCACACTGCCGTCCGCGTTCAGATCGAAGACCAGCAGCTTGTCGCCGTCTTTGCTCGTCGGCGTGCGCTCGGGATAATTCTTCCACGCCGCGACCCAGAGCCGGCCTTTCGTGTCGAAGGACATCTGCACGGGCTTCACGAGTTCGGGGAATTCTTTTTCCGACGCGATGAACTCAATCTTGCAGCCCGGCGGGACTTGCAAATGTTCCAACGCTTCTGCGCCGCCGAGAAACTTGTGCGAACCATCCGGGTTTTCGCCGGGCTTGTTGCTTTTGATCTCGGTGACCGCCGGCAGATTGCTGTCGGTCACCGCGAGGTCGCCGCCCTGCGCCACGGCCCAGATACGCGCGTCGCGGTTGGCCGTCATCACGTCGCGCTGCGTCATCTCCTGCTGCATGACTTTGTAATTCGAGATGTGCGGCTCGGGCGGATTGCGGTCGGTGATGAAGGGGCCTTTGTTCGGCGCATACGCCAGCGCCGAGCGCCCGCCATAGACGTTGTAGCCGTCCACCGTGCGATAGCGCGAGAACCACACCGTGTTCTTCTCGTTGATGGCCGCGCGCAATTTCTCGAACGCCGCGCCGCGCATCGCCGGAGCCTTCTCGCCATATACCGCCGCGAACATCGCGGGCGCGAGCGCCTTGTAACCGTCGTCGCTCAGATGCAGGCCGTTGATCGTCAACGACTCCTTCGCATCCGCATACGCCTTCTTCGACGCGGCGAACAAATCCACGAACGACACGCCATTGGCCTGCGCCACTTCCGCCATCGCCTTCACGTACGGTTCCAACTGCCGGTTGATTGGCGCGGGATCAGGGAAGTTCACATCGCGATGCTTCTCCGCCGCGATGGGCGAGAAGATCACCAAGCGCGGCGCACCCTTGCCGCTGTAGTTCGCCTTCGCGGTGTCCTTGATGAACTTGTCCAAGTCGTCGCGAAACTTCGGCAGTCCTTCTTCGCCCTTGAACGACTCGCTGAAGCCAAAGAACGCCAGCACCACGCTCGCCTCCACGCGCGTGAGCCAGTCCGTGGGCGTGCCGAAATTCTCCGAGCGCGGCCGCGTCACGACTTCATCTGCCGCATAGCCGAGATTGCGAAAGACCACCGCGTGCTTGGGAAATTGTTTATGCACCAGCGCCTCGAAGTAACCGGCGTGCTGCATCCGGTCCGCGAGCGTGTTGCCGATGACGGCGATGTGGTCGCCGGACTTGAGTTCGAGCTTGTCCGCCGCGTGAAGAAAGGAAGCCGCCGCGCCGAAGCACGCGAGCACGAACAAACGCCAAAGTTGTTTCATAAGTTTTGTGAGCGCCGTGAAACTAGCACGGGGCCAAAGAGACGGGCAATGGTGTTGGCGTGTTCAAGGGAAGTTGGATGGAAAGTCCAGTCGGTGCTAAACGCGATTTACCTGTCGGCGGAGACGGGGGAAGGAAGTGCGGCTGGGGTGACGCAATTCCCAGCACGAGATTTTCTCTGAGGTATTCTCCTGCAAATTTCCACCACAAATTCAGAGCAGCCGCAGATGGCTCCCTAACTTGCACGGCGAAGCGACTGTTAATTGTGAGGACTACCCTTTGGATTTAGAAAGCCAACTGGATGCCGCTAGAGTTAGTGCTGGCCGTAAAGGGTAGCGCCTTAAAATTGAACATTGGGCCGTCCCCTTCAATTCGCTCAACGCGAACCCGCTTTGCGCTCCAAGTGCCATCGGGATTGATGGTTGCACGAATCCCATTCACCCACAAAGCATGGTCTTGAACACCAATTTTCCCTGTTACGGTCATTCCGTCGGAAACAAATTTCTCGTCAGGAATGGGGTCTAACTCCACAGCGACTTGCGACTGGAACAATACAAAGTTTGTGATGGTGACGTTTCCAGCCAGATCAGTGGCGGTAAGAGTGACATGATTCGTAGGCCCGTTGATTGGAATCTTTGAAAATAGAAAAAGCCCAGTGCGACCAACCGGGCTTTCAATGTTCGCAGTCCGGCCTTCCGAGGAAATTTTGCCAGTGATGGCGCCGCTTGGATCATCAATTCTGCCGTAAATGGTAAAACCGGACTGAAAAACTTGCGAACCAGGCTGAGGCGTGAAAAGGGAAACCTCTGGCGGTGTCCTGTCGCTGGCGGTGTCCAAAATCATCGAAAAATTAGTCACCGACGAGTTGCCATAAATGTCAGTGCATTTGACGGAAAATCGGTTGGTGCCCGGCTCGAGTTCGATGTCGAAACATTGAAAATAATTGGTCACGGCGCTGACCGGAATACGGGATTGCATTTCTTGTCGCGTGACAAATCCGTTGCCTTGCTCGGTGGTTCCATGCGGCTTTTCAAACGTGAAGGAAATGGTCCTGAGCGCCACATCGGCAAAACCTTGGATTTGCAGGCTCGAGGTTGAAACGGTGCGATGCACGGGATTGGTCAGCACCACCACTGGGGGGAGATTGGTAACGGTGATACCCACTTCCTGCCAGAGCGGCCAAAGCGCGCTTTTTTGCCGGTAGCCCACGGAAATCGTGTGGCGCTTGCGCTGCGGCTCCAGGGTGAGCGACAGATTGCTGCGAAACGGCATCCATTCGGCCTCTGGCAAGTCAGCCATTCCCACGGTGGGCCAACGCCCGGTTGTGTTAATTAGAACGGAAAAAATTTCGGGCCATGCCCCCTCGTTTCAAGTAAAATAGACACTTCATTGGTGTCAGTTTTGAAATCAGGCGAATGTTTCGGGCCAATCGTCAAGGTCGCCGCAGTTCCGGGCTTGGGCGTGCAAAACACGGCAAGAAGCCCCAGCAGAAAATGCACAGGCAGCGGGCGAATGTTCATAAACTTTTTCAAGGTTAAAAATGTTTCAATGTTTGGTCTCAAACTTCAGCCAAACTTTATCAGTTTGTACGCTTCATTCCATTCCGTTCCGATTTCCTTACAAAAGCTGGAAGTGCTGGCCCGTGGCTGATGGTCACCGCCTGAGGGAATCACACTGACCGGCACTCCATCTTGGCCAGCCGCAGGGAACGACTGTCAATTGTGAGGACTGCCCTCTTTCTTTATCTTGGCGACGCTCGAACGGGAATATCGAGTGGTGGAAATCGTTGTAGATTGATTTTAGTAAAATTGGCGTGTTTTCCAAAAACTTGGATTTGCAACCGAAGCATAAAGTCGCCCTCTTTTGGGATGAAAAAGTTCATTTGGCCGAAAAAGAAAATTACCACCGCTTCCGTTTGTGGTACGCACATGCATCCGCTGCAATTCATTTGGGTGCGATTCAACTCTGCTAATTAGGCTTCGATCATAGCCGGCAATCTGTCCGAATTTTGCACCTGTCGTTCGGCCAATTGGAGTTGTATGAAGCCGCGCCCCGTTTGTGCCTGTCAATTGAACAGTGCAAAGATACTCCGGTTTTGGGACTAAGATAAGCCAGTCGTCAGTCCGACTTCTCAACACATAGACTATACGCTCGTCGGCACGGCAGAAGCGCTCGCCGTTTTCCCCAAAAACAAGCAGCTCCAAATCGTTAGTGCTCGCAATTCGAGCAATAGGTTCAAAAGCTTTGATCTCGCTAAAAGCAAAAAAGGAAATCAGGATTGAAAAAGTAATTTTCATTAATAATCTCGATTGGACACCAATGGTAAATTGTGAGGATGCGCCTCTATTCTTCCTTTTCAAGAGGAATACGAAATGGAGGAAATCTGACTAGTTTAGGTTCATTGGTATCGCCCACTTTGTGAGCAAAAATCTGAAATTGAAGCTCCAGCGTAAAAGGTCCCGAACCGCGAACAGAAAACAATTCGTGAACGCTTGGGAGGGCACGCGTGGACAATCCATTGCTTCCAACTATGGTTTGCTCAAACGGCCTCCGTAGATTTCCTGTTTTGGCAAGAAACTTTTCATGATAGTTGGACACTTGCATAAACTTTGATGTCAACTTCTGACCTCTGGTTGACAATGAAATCCTTCGTCCGTCAGTTGCAATCAATAAAGCGTGAACAAAATGACCCTCAGATGGAAAGTACACATGCGTGAATCCATCCGTTAACGAAGACAAGCCCAAATACATAGGTGCGGCTAAAGCAAACGAGCGATTATTTTGCCACGGTCCCACACGAGCAACCAAGTTGTTTGTAGATACGCTCAAATATGTCGTATTGCGATTAGTATCGTCTGCGAACAAAGTGGCGTAAAAAAACAGCAAATAAAACGCGATTTTCATTGAATTGAATCCCACTTGGGAAATTCTGTTGATGAATTAGGCCCGACCGGATCAGGTGTCTCCTTCACGGTAAAAGCTGGCGGTGGACCTTGGGAAACGCATTTTGCATTCATACTCCAAGTTACAATTCCTAAAGTTACAAAGATGTTCTCTGCGGAATTTCCAATGGCAGGCCGAAACCGACAAAAAACCTTGAATTGTCCTTTTAATTGGACTGGCAACGCGCCGGTGTTGAATGGCCCATCGTCAAAGTATTGCCAAACATGGATATTTGGCAGTACGGGTTTTACGTCGTTGTAGAATTCAGGACCATCTCGCCTGTAATCACTGTAAAACAGATTGCCTGGTATGTATTCAAGCTGGCATAGCTGGGTTATGCCAAATTCTCCGTCAAACACGCTCTTTGAAGCTACGAAAAATTGCATAGCACCGTTTTGTGCAGGTGTGTTAGGATTACCTAAACTTACCGTCCATACACTTGGGAGCGGATAGCTAGTCACATGAAAACTTCGAGGTCTTATTATGCCTTCCATCCAGACACTGGGACGCCACATCCGTAGCTTGCCAGTGGCATGCGTAGTAGCTATTTGACCATTTGCAAATTGCCATTGGACGGCACAGCGCACGCTGACATCGCCACCATCTATCCACCACGCACCGGTCTCCAAATCTGCAAGAATGCCTCCATTTACCACGTATTCCTTGGAGGCTCCTGCAGGACGAGGACTGGTAATCGCAAACGTCCGCTGTGGGTGACATGTGCGTTCCACCCATGACAAGGACGTGTTCACGTCCCAGAAACGGACCGCGTTCACGTAATTTCCAGAAAGATTCCACCGATGAGTCTCTGCGGTGAGTCCACTAATTGATGGTGTAGTCATGGTCTTAAACACCATTTTTTGGCCGACACTGTAATTTGCATAGCGCGAGACAATGTCCGAGCGTAACGGTTCACCCCCGTTTGCAATGATCGTTACCCTGTGCCTCGTTTGGGCAATCATGAAATGATAATGGCGGTTGCCGGAAATTTGCGGTGTCAGGTCCACGGACGAATTGTCCATTGCGGCCAGATAGAGTTTACCATCTGAGCTAGGCCGCCGTCCAGCCACCAAGATGGTTTGTGGTGGAATTGTGGTGGTGGTGTTTTCGTTGTTGTTCATGCTGGTCGCGCTTACCGAAAGCTCAATCAGGCCTTGCCGCCAAGTCCCGCCACGTCCACCGACCAACAGTTCAATGGTCGTCTGGGCATTTTTACGTATGGTTTCGGACATGTTTGCTATGTATGGCCGCTGGAAGGTGATGTCGCAATGCTCCCAAGGGGTGCGGGGAGGCGCGGGCAAACTGCCACCGTCTCCGTCATCGTTTTGCCACGCAGACCAAGGGCCGCCATCCACGCGGTAGCGGGCGCGCGCGGTGTTGTTGGCGGACCATTCCAGTTCCCGATCAAACACCTGATTCGGCTCTCCACAGGCGAGACGGGTCTGCTTATCAAGCTGTGAACCACCGTAGTCCTCTTTCCACTGGGTTCTAGTCCATTCATCCAGCCCTACCGAGCTTTCGGCGCAAACATCCCAGTTCGGATATTGCCGATAGTTTTCGCCGTAGTTGGACACGCGTAAAGGGGTCACTAAAGGGGTCAGTCCTCACAATTGACACTCCTTCGTTTTGGCGGTGAGTTGCGAAATGTAACTCGCGCTGCCCATCGCCAGCCGCTGGGCGATCCACTGCCGCGTCATCGGCGTTTCCTCGCGCAGACGCACAGCCAGTTCTCTTTTCTGCGCGTCGCCCTTGGCCCGCAGGGCCAGTTCCTGCTCCGTCCAGCCGAGCGTCGCCAGCCCTTCCTGCACGAACCGTTCGGCGCGCTGTTCGTCGGTTTCGTTTCGTTCGCGGGCGTGTTCGTGGGGCTGACCGGCACGGCCCAGCCGTTCGGTGAGTTGTTGCAAAAAATCGGCCGCGCCCAGACGCCAGCCGTGCCGGAAGACGGCCCACTTCTCCGCCGGGTCGCCCTCCCGGCGTCGTTCTTCCAGGCGCGTCTGAAACTCGATGCGCCCCTCTGCCGTGTCCGCCTGAATGCGATGCTCGCCCAGCAACCGGTCCACCCGCAACCACACCGGTCGCCGCCCCGGCGCGAGGTAGAGCGGGTAGCTGCTCCACGCATAGGTCGCGAGCGGCGCATCGGGCGCGACCAGGCCGGCGCGCACGGGGTTCAGATGCACGTAGTCGCAGGCCGTGCGGAGGTAATCCCCGCCGCGCTCATCAATGACCAGCGACTTGTAGCGTCCGCTGAAGAGATGGCCGAAGAGCTGGTGGCGGCGATTGAAGCGCCCGGTGTAGGTGCCCAGCAGCCACTTCATGCCCGCGACGAGATTGGGCTGCGGCGTCTCGGCCACGAGATGAAAGTGGTTGCCCATGAGACAGTAGGCGTGAACCTGCCAGCCGGTCTTCGCGCACGCCTCGCCCAGCGTGTTGAGGAAAGCGCGGCGGTCGGCATCATCGTGGAAGATGGCTTCGCGATGGTCGCCACGACTCATCAGATGATAGATGGCTCCCGGATATTCGACACGCAAAGGACGGGGCATGGCGTTTTCCTTTTTTGTTCTCTGGCGACTGAAGCAGCGGGGGTGGTGTTTGTCAATTGTGAGGACTGACCCGAATGGCGCTTAGTTAAGGCAGGGTTTCGATTAAATTTCGATGAAATCCCCGCAACATTTGAACGAAGAGGTTCCTTAACTAAGCGCCATTCAGGACTGACCCCTTTTCTTTTCGGCCAGATACAATCAAGCGCCGCGAAACTGTCAACCCGGCGATTGTCGTTTGTGAGGACTGACCCCTTTCTGTTCCGTGGCGATTGAAACAGAGGGGTGGTGATTGTCAATTGTGAGGACTGCCCCCTCAGTCACTCACAATCAGCAATCGCGGTTTTTCATTTCCTGCGGCGGCGGGTGGCGGACCAGAGGAGTGCGCTGCCCAGGCCGAGCAAGGCCCAGGTGCCGGGTTCAGGCACGGGTGCGCCGTAGAAGTCCAGGGAATAGTCCAACTGCCGGAAGTAACTTTCTTCCTGCACATTGTAATAGTCGTAGAAATTGTTCACGCGAAAACCAATCTGCGTGATGTTGTAGTCGGCCAAGTCAGGTGCGGCGGCAGAACGGCCCAAGTAAAATTGCTCCAACCCCAACCCGAATGTGATCGGAGGCCCATTTTGAAACCGAATGTAGTTGTTCACGCCATCAGTAAGACCAGCGACAAACCCGCCAAAGCCGGGTTCATTCAGGGCGTTGGCGAAAAAGGTGCGCCCGGCATCATTGGTGCCGAGGCTCATGGAGAAAATTCCCGATACGGGATTCAAACTTGGCGGATACCCCACGTTCGCTGGCACATGGTCGAAAGCGATCTGCCAACTCTGGCCCGGGGCAACACCGTTGTTCCCAGCATGGTTGTCGGCGCTCCAGATAAGTCCTTGTGCGCGTGTGTCCAAAGTCGTGAGCAAGACAAGTGAGAAAGCAATGAATGGTTTCATGTGAATCAGTTCGTTATCCTTTCATTCACGGTTGGTGGGTGACTCCCAAACTGGAGAATGACACCCTTGCAGTCCCACTGTTCGTAGCGGCTGTTGGGTAGTAGCATCCGGCTTTGAAGTAAAGGGTCACATTCGTAGCCGCCCAACCAGAGTAGGGCGAATTTGATGTCATGTACACGATCTGAGGTGTGACGAGTATTCCATTCGTTTTAACCGTGGCGTAAAGCGTGACGGAGTTGTTTGTCGTGGCCTCCAACTTAAGCTCGTAATCAATTCGATCACCCAGATTCACCCCGCTCACAATGTCAATCGTCTGAACTGCAGGATTCGTAACCGAGCGGTCGGGGCTGTAATAGACCGTGAGTTGGATCTTTTTGGAGGAGGTGCCAGCGCCTTCGTGAAACAGCGTGACGGCGGGCACGGCACCGCCGGCTGGATTGGGTGTATCCGCGTGAATCTGCCCGAAGATCAGCTTGCTGGGCACGTTCTCCAGTCGGCAGGTCGCTTGAAGAGTATGCGTGTTGGTCGCCACGCCCGTTGCCGGGTCGTAGGGCTTCCAGTTAAATTCACCACCAGTCGGCAAGGTTTCCCGCAGTTCGCTGCGCGGGCTGCCCAACTTGGTCCCGGGACTTGCGGAGTCTTGGTCCGCACCGTTCCACGGCGCTTCAAACACCAGAGTGTTGCCATTGCTCAGGTAGAAGTATTTCTGCGTCCCGTTCGTCGGCTCGCCGTATTTGAAACCATTGTTCAGCCAGCCCGTTTTGATGTCGAGAGGCTGGTGGGTGTTATCCAAATTGTTCGTTTTATCCACCGGCAATGTCAGCTCCCAGCGGCTGAGGTCGAAGGCTTTCGCTGGTCCTTGGAAAAGCACTTTCAGTGTGTCGAACTGGGCGCTGATCTCGTTACCGGTCAATTCACGATTCCATAAAGCGATTTCGTCCAACGCACCAAAGCCGGGGCTGCGGAAGCCACGGGTTTGAATGTCCCGGTTGCCCAGGTACACGGTGGTGTTGCTCCCGACGACCGCGCTGTCCGTCAGGTTAATGGATCCGTTCGTCAACGTCCCGCCCACGCGCCCCACATACCAGGTGAGTTCCGCGCCATTGGTGTCGGGTCGCGTCTCATCCCACGTCAGGGCCAGATAGTACCACGAGCCGAACACAAGGTCGCTGGACAGGAGAACGGCATTGGTCTGGCCACCGACATGAACTTTCAAACTTCCCGGATTAGCAGCCGTGGAATTGGTGGGTTCAAAAAACGCCCCAAAATCGTTGGTCGTGGTGGTGCCACGCTGGTGAAACATGTACCGGGGTGTGTTGCTTGAAAAACCATCGATCGAACGAAACAGCAGAGTCATCGAACCTTTATCGGCCCCAGTTCCCCCGTTGATCACGTCCCCAGCCCCCAGAACATGGTTGGTGGCGGTGAAGCTAAACGCCCCATTTCCGACGCCGAAAGCGTCCACATCCCAAGCACTGCCGACATTCGTCAAAGTTGTGACAGTCTGGCCGTTGATAGAGTTAGTCAGGCGGGCGTCGTTGAGCTTGAACCAGTTGCTGGGGCTTTGACTGCTAATGACGCCCTCATAGACGGCGCGCGGCGAGTCGGCCACTTTTGGATCCGTTCCTCTTTGATACTCCTGCCCGTCGGACAGCCCATCGTTGTCCGTGTCCCAAAGGGTGAAACTGGCGAGGTCGACGTCGTCGGCGGTGCCGTTGCCATTGGAGTCTTCCAAGTAGTCGGCCAGGCCGTCGGCGTCGGTGTCGAGCGGCACGGCATTCGTCGCCACCGAGGCGTAGTGCAGCCCGATGTCCACCGTGCTGTTCGTCTCTTTCACCTGATTGGTGGTGGTGGTGAAGTGGTAGAGACCGGCGGCGGCAGCGGAGCGGCTGCCGGCGTTCGTGAGGGTGGTGCCCGTGGCGTAGTAGTAGCGGCCCAGCGGGCCGCTGACGTAGGTGAGGTTGGTCTGAAAAAGACTGTCGTTCAGCGAGGAAAGCTGATGGTCCACGCCCACAAACGCGTTGTGGCTGACGACGCCGGGATGGTTGTCGTAAATGGTGTCGCCCGCAGGCGATTCATCCACGCCTTCATTCAGGGTGATGTGGTCGAAAACATTGTCGAAAATCCGCCAGTCACTCTTGGCCCCGGCCACACTGAAAGCGCCGTCCTTGAACAGGTTGTTGTAGGCGTAGAAGTAAGCTTCGGAATTGCCAGTCAGGACGAACCCTACGGAGCGGAACAGGTTGTTGGTCAAACCCACGAGCTGCTCGGTGCCACCGTAGAGGGTGAGCGCGGCGGACTGGCCGTTGATGAAGCGGCTGTGCGAAGCTTCAAAGCGGCGCGTATCCGGGTTGACGACGGAGAACAGATACGTCTCATCCGCGAGGCTGGACAGTTCGGTGAAGCGCAGGGTGATTTCCGGGTAGAAGGTGTCCTGGTGCGCTCCGTCCTGCAACAGCGTGTGGCCGCGTTCCGGCACGTTCTCCTGCACTTGGCTGGCGCGCAGCAAATAATTCGGGCGCTCGGGTGTGCCAAGGCTCACGAGTTTGCCGGGGGCCAGCCGCAGGGCGGGCGTCCACAGCGCATTGGAAGCAAACCCGCCCGCCACCACCACGCCATCCAGTAACGTGAGCGTGGCGCTCTGCACGCTCACCGTTTTGGCGAGGTAATCCACGGCGGGATAATGGTAGCCGAGGTCCAAGGCGTCCGTGTCGCGAATGGCGCGGGGCCGCAGCGTGAGGTTGGTGGCGAGCGTGCCGCTGAGAACTTCCGGCGCGTGCGTGGTCAGGTTGGTGAGCGCGGCCCGGAGCTGGGCGTTGATGTTCGTGGTGCCCGCGTTGCGATGGACACTGCCCGCCGCCAGGTAGTGCGCTCCGCCTTCCACGCTGGCAAAAATATTGGTGCCGCTGGACAAGTTGGTCGAAGCCAGGGCCGTGTAGCTGGCGATGTCGCCATCCGGGTCGGTCACGGCCACCAGCAAGCTGTTCCGCAGCGTGGCCGTGTCGGCATACGCCCCCACGGCACTGGCGTTATGCAGGGTCAAGTGCTCGCCCACAAACGTGCTGGCCCCATTGAACAACAGGCCGCAATCCACAAAGAGGCCGTTGTAAATGGCCAGGTCCGTGGTGCCGGAGTCCACCACATAATTCGCATCACGGACCTGCACATTGCGCAGCGTGAGGTCATTGGCGCTGCCGCCGCCTTCCATGGCGATGGGGTTGGAGAGGTAGGTAAAGCGAACGTTGTTGAAGGCCCGTGAACCGCCGCTGATGAAGTAAAAACCACAGGCCCCGATTTGGGTCGGCGAGCCACTGCCGCCAATGTCCTCGCCCACGCTGTTGTCATCGAAGCTGGTGAACACCGCCGGCAGATGCTCCGTGGTGTCGAAAACGAGATCATACTCCTGAAAGAATAAGAGGCCGCTGGCCTCGCTGTATTTAATGACCGTGCCGCCTTCAACGGTCGTGGTGCCGCTGAGGGCAATGGGACAACTGACCCAATAAGTTTCGTCGCTGCGAAAGGTGAAGTCGGTTTCGCCGTAGATGCCGACCAAGTAGTAATCCAGCACGAACGCCGGCGCGGGGGTGGCGGCGGAAGCGAGTTGAACCGTGGAGTCATTGGGAGCGGCGATGCGCGCCTGCTGCACGGGCTGGGCCTTTCGATTTCTCAGCATCGCCTCGCGGACTTCGCCGGGCGCGCTCAGGGCGGGCAGACGTCGGGTATTTTTCGCCAGTCTTTCGGCTTTCATCAGGGGAGACAGACTGGCCTGCGGCGAGCCGTTTGTGGCGGGCGGGAGCAGCAACAACGCCGGGCGCACCCGCCGGTGCTCCACGGCTTCGATGATAATTTTGCGGTTCTCGAAATTCAGGAACGATTTGGCGACGCGGCTGGAGCGAGCGGACGGAGGAAGGTTGGTCGTGTTCGGAGTAACAAAGGCGCGGCCCGCGCCCATCTTCATCTGGCCGTAAGTCAGTTCGGTGTCCGTCAAGTTTGGCTCCAACATGGTGGCGGCTTTCACCGGGTCGCGCTCCTCATAAAGCAAGGACGTGCGCGGCACCGGCACCGGGCCGGCCAGTTGCTCGGTCAACATTTCCAGCCGCGCCGAGGACGACAAACCAAACTCGGATGGCTCCGGCGGGCTTTCGTGGAGGATGAGATCGCTTTCCAAACCCGCCCGCGTGTTCTTCAAGCGGATGGAGGCTTTGATATGAGTGAAGCAGTTGCTGAAAACGATTTCGTTGGAAGCCACGAGCCAGCCCACGGCATTCGTCACTACATCGAGCAACACACCCTGTCCATCCACGGGATCGAAATAATCAATGGCGAGCGGTTGGAAGACCAGTTCCTCACCGCCGGGCGTGGTCACTTTCACACCCGCGCCCGTGCCAATGTCGCCGGGCACCACCACCTTGTGCGCCGTGCCTTGCGCCTCCGCGCCGGTGGGCGTGATGGTGAAGGACGGATTGGCGGAGATGAATTGTCCGGCGGAGTTCGTGACGTTCAAGCCCGCGCCGAGTTCGACAAAGGAATTGGTGCGATAGCTGACTTTGCTGGTGACGGTGTTGGACAGGAGGGTGACGGACTGCCAGCGCGTTTGGCTGGCGGTGCGCTGGGCGCTGGTCCAAGGCGATTTGACCGAAGCCGCCATCCGTGTTTCAAAGTTCGCGCCCGAAAGCGGCGAAATTAAGGCGAGGAAACACAAAAAAAATGACGTGTAACGAGCTTGCGTTTTCATAAGTGGACCCATTGGTGATTGAACAGGCTTTTCTGATAATTCGTCAATGTTAATTTAGGAAAAATAAGTTGCCGGCAGGACTTGGAATGCGGGACTTGTCACCGCTTTTTTCCTTTGGCGACTGGTCGCCAAAGAGCCATGCGACGAGTCGCACTGCGAAAAGGTTGCGACAAGTCGCAGCACTCCAAGTTTTCTTCCGCCCGTTGAAGTAAAAAAAATCCGCGCGGCCTGGGTGGGGCCGCGCGGATGTGTGTGGATGAGTCCAGTTTTAGTTGTTGGTCACCTTGCTGGCCTTGCGGGATTTAGCCTGGCCGACCACGACATCGAAGCCCCAGCCGGTCAGGGCTTCTTCGTTGCCTTTGTTGACGGCGGCGAGGAGGTCGCGGATTTGGGTGATGCCAAAGAGCAAGGTGCCTTTGGTGTTCTGCGTGAGGCCGGGGGCCACGCCAATCAAACCGGCGGCGCGGCCATTGGCTTCCTGCGTTTTGCGTTCGAAGTTTTTGGCGGCTTTGCGCTGGGTGTCAGCTTCGGTCACTTTTTCGCCAAAATCCTCGAGGTCGAGGTCGGTAAGGCCTTTGAGCGGGGAGTTGGCGCCGAGTTCGGTGCTTTTCTTGTGGATTGCTCCGGCCAGGGCCACCAATTCATCGGGGTTGCCAAGCGGAACGTTAATGCGGACTGTTTTACGGGCCATAACTTTATTTCTGTTTAACTGTTCTTGTTTTCCGTCAGTGGCGGCCGGTCTTCCCGGTCGTCTGACGTGTGCAACGGCAACTGCGGCGTAAAACTTGAGAACTTTTTTGTTGCGGGATGGAAGCGGAACATTCCCAGCGCGTTTCTGGCCTTCAAGTGAGAGACTGGAACGCCAAAGTACGCGACACAAAAACAAAAGTTGAAGGCGGAAATGCTAAAGTGCTGAAAATGTTTCTGCTGTGGGGTGGCCCGCTGTTTCCAAGGCAAAGGCATCTCAATTTTTCTGAAAGAAGTTCGTTTTGATTCCCCTGCCCAACTTCCCCCGGCTTGGCTCTGTCGGCCGGGCATGAAGTCAAAGGAATGTTGGTCAGGGGATGGGAAACGCGCCCGCTGGGCGGAACTATTTAGACGCGTATGCCCCGGCGTGTTCAAGGCAAGTGCGGAGACAACCGGCGCACGGGCTTTCCAGCCCGCCGCAGCGTGCGAGGCGGAGAGGCACTCGCAAGGCATCGTCCATCCGGACGTTGCTGCGGGCTGGAAAGCCCGCGCGTCGTCACTTCTTCTGCGGCCACGCCGCCGTCACCAGCGCCTTGTAGCCGCCGATCAGCGAGTGAACATTTTTGTAGCCCATGCGCTGCGCCACTGCGCACGTGAGCACGGAACGGTAGCCGCCGCCGCAATACATGATGATTTCCGCGTGCGGGTCCGGCAGGAGTTTTTCGAGGTCGCGTTCGAGCACACCTTTGCCGAGATGCAGCGCTTGTTCGGCGTGGCCGTTCTGCCACTCGCTGTCTTCGCGCACGTCCACGAGCACGGCCTTGGGATTCGCGGCGAGCCGGGCGCGGGCCTGCTCGAGGGTGACTTCATGAACGCGCGGGCGGGCTTCGTTCACAACTTTCAAAAATCCGGGTGAATGATCCATGCGCGAAAGTTAGGCGCGCGTGACGGGTCGCCAACAAGTTTTTTCACTACGCCCGCCCGGCCTGCGGGTGCATCTGAACCTGATCCTTACACGGCAAGGATGACGGAAAGCCAACTTGGTGGGGCGTCGTCGCTCCGCGCGCGCCGG